>JACQQS010000013.1 GCA_016206925.1 Candidatus Omnitrophota bacterium | reverse complement strand
ATGTGGTCGTCATCTTTTTTGCTTTTCTTTTTTCACTTTTATTTTTTCATTTTTCTTACCACTTACCCCCCTTACCCCTTATCACTTACTACTTTTTCATGACTACACCGTTTAAGCTTGTTACCGAACTTAAGCCGCAGGGCGATCAGCCGGAAGCCATCAAGAAACTTTCCGAAAATTTTCTCAAAGGAAGAAAAGAGCAGGTCCTGCTCGGCGTCACCGGTTCCGGAAAAACTTTCACGATGGCGCATGTCATTCGGCGCATCGGAATTCCTGCGCTTGTCATCTCGCACAATAAAACGCTTGCCGCTCAGCTCTACAGCGAATTTAAAGAGCTTTTCCCCGAGAACGCTGTCGAATATTTCGTCTCTTATTATGATTATTACCAGCCGGAAGCCTATATTCCGCGGACAGATACGTATATTGAAAAAGATGCCGCTATCAATGATGATTTGGACCGTTTGCGTCTCGCGGCAACCAGCTCCCTGCTTTCGCGCGATGATGTCATTGTGGTCTCAAGCGTTTCGTGCATTTACGGATTGGGCGCGCCGGAGGATTGGGCAAAATTGCTTGTCCGCGTTTCTGTGGGCGAGCGCAGGGACCGTGATGAAGTGCTGCGAGAATTGGTTGCGATTCAATATGTTCGTGACGACGCTTGGCCAAGCGCCGGCCGGGCGCCCGGTCGGACGTCGCCGCGCGGTCAGCGCGGCGACCGCCAGTTTAAACGGGGCAGTATTCGCGTGCGCGGCGATACCGTCGATGTGTTTCCTTCTTATCATGAAGAGCCGATTCGCCTGGAATGGAACGGAGAAAAGCTTGTCCGCATCGCACTTTTTGACAGGGAAACGGGAAAACAAATCCGTGCGCTTTCGCAGGCGGCGGTGTATCCGGCAAAGCACTTCGTCACAACTTCGGAGCGCTTGAGTTCCGCGATGGAAGCGATTCGCCAAGAGCTGGCCGGCCGCGTCAAAGAGCTAATTTCGGAAGGCAAAGATCTCGAAGCCAGACGGCTCGAGAGCCGCACGAATTATGATTTGGAGATGATGCGCGAGATGGGCTATTGTCCGGGCATCGAGAATTATTCGCGGCATTTTTCCGGCCGGCGCGCAGGCGATGCGCCTTACACATTGATCGATTATTTTCCGAAGAATTTTCTGGTCATCATCGACGAATCGCATCAAAGCATTCCGCAAATTCGCGGCATGTACAACGGCGACCGCTCGCGAAAGCTCATACTTGTGGAACACGGCTTCCGCCTTCCTTCGGCGCTTGATAATCGCCCGCTTAATTTTCCCGAGTTCGACCGTCTGTTGGACAAAGCGCTTTATGTTTCGGCTACGCCTGATGAATATGAGATGCAGCGTGCGCAGGCCGTGGTTGAGCAAATCATCCGGCCTACGGGTTTGGTGGATCCCGAGGTTGATGTCCGGCCGACCGAGGGGCAGATTGATGATTTGATGACCGAAATCAGGAAAAGAGCCAAGCTCAGAGAACGTGTTTTGGTTACCACGCTGACGAAACGAATGGCAGAAGATCTTTCGCGTTATCTGAAAGAAGCAGGAATTAAGGTGACTTACCTTCACTCGGAAGTTGAAACGATCGATCGTGTAGAAATTCTCCGCGATCTGCGTTTCGGTAAATTTGATTGCCTTGTCGGCATTAATTTGCTGCGCGAAGGGCTTGATTTGCCCGAGGTTTCGCTGGTTGCCATTCTTGACGCGGACAAGGAAGGATTCCTGCGCAATGATATTTCCCTCATTCAGACGGCCGGCCGCGCCGCTAGGCACATAAACGGCAGAGTCATTATGTACGCGGACGAGATGACCGATTCGATGAAACGCATGATCGGTGAAACCGCGCGCCGGAGAAAAATTCAGCTTGCGTTCAATCAAGAACACAGCATCACCCCCAAATCCGTGGAAAAGGCCATCCGTGCGGGCATTGAACAGGTCCGCTCCGCAGAGGAATTTGTGGCGAAAGTTGTCGGCGAAAAAAAGTCTGAGCACGACGTGAAAAGTTATCTGGCCTACCTCACCTCCCGAATGGAGGAAGCCGCGAGCCGCCTTGACTTCGAAAAGGCCGCCCGCTTTCGCGACGAGATTCGTGACTTAGAGAAAAAACTTCACCCTCCTTAGGAGCTTCCCCGTCTCTCAAGCTTCCAAAACGGCGATGGATATATGATCTCTACACCCTCAAATTTTTTTAGGTTAAGCAGTTCTTTATCTCCGGTTATGAGAAAGTGTGCTCGCACTTTCTTTGCAAGCTGTAAGATTGGAATATCCTTGGGATCTGGGAAATGGATAGTTTCGCTCTGGGGATCGGGTTCTGCATCGAAAAAGAAATCTTCGAAAAAGCTGTGAAGATTTTCTACAAAAGTTTTAGGGAGATTTAGTTTGTTTGCAAGTCTGTCACTGACTTCATTTTTAATATACTTGGAAATATAAACCCGATGACGCTTGAGAACGTACCTCACTAGTTCATGCGTATTACCCTTTGTAATAAGCGAGGCGATAATAACGTTTGAATCAAGGACAATGATCATGAACCAAAAGAGCGGAATACATCTTCGTCAGTAAAGATTCCTTTTTCGTGTGCGTGGGGAACAAGTTTCTCCCTTAAGCACTGGATTTGCTTATCGATCAGGAAATCCCGCAAAGCTAATTTAATTATCTCTGAGCGAGACATATTTTCCGATTTTGCGAGACGGGCAAGCTCGTGTACCAGTTTGTTGGGTAAACTTACGCTTAACGATATACGCATAGGTCCTCCTTTATTAATACATCTGTATTAAAAAATAGCACAGGGGGCACACGCGCGCAACCATAAGTTGAGTTAAATTCCGAGCGCGCGCTCGGAATTTGTACTGGCTGTTTCCTGATGCAAGCTCTTTCTCCAGAAAGGTTTAAGGGGGTTTATAAAGTCCGATAATGGTTATTGAGGGGCCGCCTTTGCTTTGCTAATATATAAGCCTTCTAGAACTTCTCTAGAAACTGGGCATTTCTAGGGAAAGAAAAATTAAAGCGTTGCGGAAAAGGGCTGCGTTTTCTTGCAGCGCTTTTTTTGTGTCCACTTCGATTGGGACTTTTATGAGGATTAAAATTTCGTCATTCCCGCGAAAGCGGGAATCTAAGGTTCCTGATCCCCGCTTACGCGGGGATGACGTATTTAGCCACAGACGCGCGATCTGGTTTAAGCTCGTTGCTGCCGTCCTTTGTGTGGCCATTCCGGCTACAGAAATTGGGCCGGCATACGCAAACGTTTCATCTCAATTTGTAGGGGCGAGGTCTTCTCGCCCGTCTGATCTTTTGAATGCCGATTTATCGAGCGCGGAAACCACGCCCCTACACGATAATGTTAAGCACATTCCTCCTGATCAAATTACAGTCCCTCCCGATCTGGGAACCATCCAGGAAATTTTTCACGGCAGCAAGAACTCGACTGTAATCCACATCCAGGATGCCCACGGCAATCTCTCCGCTCAGGAGAATATCGGCCGGCTTGTTAAGTATTTGCACGAAACATACGGAATCAATCTGCTTACGGTGGAAGGCGCAGCGGGAAAGATCGATATGCGCGGCGTCCGTGATTTCCCAGATGCCGAAGCCCGCAAGAAAGTAGCGCGCCGGTATCTCGAATCGTTTGATCTGGCCGGGGACGAATATTACGTCATATCCGAAAATCCGGATCTGGCCGTTTACGGCGCGGAGCGGATGCTCAAATATTATTTTAACCGCGACCAATTTTTCCGTGCCCAAGCGCTCTCCAAAAAACTTAAGCCGGTCATCGGTCGATTTCAAGTGTCGGTCCGGAATCTTGAGAGGAAAGTTTACGGCAAAGATTTGCTGAAATTTACGGCAAGCGCGCGAAGATTTGAAGAGCATCATGAATTTCTGTCCGCCCACCTGAGATATCTTCGCGATACCTTCGCCGAAACTTATTCCGCCGCCGATTTCAGCGTGAGATACTCCGCACTTTCCGTCATTCTCCAAGAGATCTCTTCTGCAATTGACGTAGGTAATGCGCTTGCCGAGATTCGCTCGCTCGAGAAAATGGTCCGCGACTCGCTTGTCGCAAATGAGACAGAAAAGCGGCTCGTCGCTTTCTCCGAATTTTCTGACATTTTTGGAAAGCTTCTTAAACTCTCGCTTACCTCTAATGATTATGCGCAACTAAAACAAAATGCAGCGCAGCTAAGCTCAAGCTATTTCCAGAGAGAATTTGAATCGTTGGCGGCACGCACGCGTTGGCATAAAGAATTTGATTCGCTATTCAACGGCGTGAAGGCGGCTCTGGATTTTTACAAAAATGCCGAGGCGCGGAATAGTGAGTTGGCGAAAAACACTGCAAAAGCCATGCAGAAGGAAAATGCACCGGCCGCCATGATAATCTCGGGAGGATTCCACACCGAAGGCCTCAAGAAAATATGGCGTGAGCAAAATATTTCTTTTGCTATTATCCGGCCCAATGTGAATGAAACCGATTCCACCATCACCCTTGCCGAGCGCGGTTTTGCCCCGTGGCGTGCGAGCCTTCGCGATCAAATGGTTGGCGAAATGAGGCTTGAACTTAGCCGTCTAAAAATGGCTGGGTTTGGAACGGAAAAACCCGATACTGAAGAAGGTAAAAAAGGGGGAGTAGACACAACTTTTCGTAAAAGGTTTAGGAACGTACTAATCGGCTTGAGCGCCGCTGCATTCGCAGGCGCAGTTTCATACGCACTGGGCGCGCTCGATGGATACATCGCTTTGAAATCATACGAGCCGCAGAAACCAGCAATTGAAGCAGGCATGAGTTTCTTGGGAACCGCGAAAGCTTATCTTTCAGCCGCAACCCACTGGCCAGGAATTAAGCTGGATATGATCACGGGAGTCCTAGCTTGGTCAATTACGGATGCGGCGATTGGTCAATATTTGAATGAAGGACGAAAAATCCGCGTCCTGCAATCGCTCATCATTGGCGCTTTTGGAATTCTTCAAGGAAGCATTACTCATCTTTTGATCAACGGCGCAGAGCTCATTTTCAATCCTACGCCTGTGATGGGGCTCGTGAGCCTGTTTCTATTTTTAGCCAAGGCAGTTATTAAAACGCTTTTTGTTTTAATCGGAGGGACGGTTGTTTCCCTTCTTTATACCGTTCCCGTGTCCATCACACGTAAAGTCTTGGGCGTTAGGGGAGTTACCTTTAAGAGCGAGCTTAGAAAAACCGGCGACGTACTTTTGAGCAAGGTTTTGGCCGCGCCGGCCAAAACTTTTGTTGTTGTTAACCTCCTTTCACAAGCGATCAAGGTACCCGCCGAGCAATTCTGGGATATTATTTTCCAAGGCGGGACTGCTTATCTCATGAACCGCGAAGATGCTTTCTTCGCCGAATTCGTTTGGCGAAAAACCCCAGCTCCTTTTCGCTCTGTTCTAACACGCAGTTGGAACGTACTGCCGGCACCTTTGCGTGGGTGGTTAGCCCGGAGATTCCAGGATCAGCCGCATGTGGGCTTTGGCGCCGAAGGAACGCGATCTGCGGATGGGCAGGATTGGGGAAGGCCGTTGGATCAGCTGCAAAAGCTTGAGATCCCGAGGAGCGTGCTGAGGGCTGGTCTCACAGATGTTTATGCCAAGCTGCTTGAGCGTCAAGCAGCTGGACAGGATTGGTTTCCAAAGGGTACCAAAATAATGAGTGAATGGTTTGCCGAGCTGGGTGCTCATGCCGGTATTGCAAAAGATTCCCCGCCTTTCATAAAGCTGGATGAAATCATGGAGTTTATTGTAGAGGTTTTGATTGAATATAGTGTTGCCAAGATTAGATTCCGGAAAGAATGGCCTGCTATCGTAAATTTTTATGAGGAGCTCGAGCGTGCATTGCTGATTCTCTTGCTTAAAGCAGACGACGAGGAAACGGTGGATTGGAGTCTCTCTCCGGACGAGCTGGATTCAGTTGTGTATTGGATGCCGGACCGAGCCAGCCAGATTATGAATGAGCGGATCCGCCAAATTTACAATCCCGAAACGGTTCTTTCTCCCACGCCTTTTTCGGAAGGTGAAATCAGGTTGTTTTTGCTCCTTTCAACAGATGCCCGTTCAAAAATGGTAGGTGCTCTTCAAGTGTTGCTTGAGGATAACAGGGGGAATCTTACGCAAGCCGCGTTTAACAATTACAGCCGGAAAATCGATCAACTGGTTAAAGCCAATACTGCTTTTCCCGCACTCGGATTTGGGGTGGAAGGAGAAGAGAATCTCAGTTCGAGATACGACCGCCTCCGGCAGAGCACAGGTCAAATTCCTTCTGCTGCTGCATTATCTGATTTAGTCGGCCTGCCGATTCCGGTCGTGAGGCGGATAAGCCGAAGGCTTGATCTGAAGCTAAGCGATAAACCGGATGTGCGCGCTTCTCCATTTGCGCTTTATGCTGCTGGATTTACCGATGAAATCCCTCCTAAAGCAAAGGCGCGGTTGCATCGAACCCGGGGAGATAAGTTAGGATTTGTCCTAAGCACTACGTATATCGGGGGTATTCCAGATTCGTTTGGAAAACCGGGTGATTTTGCCATCGTGGATTTTAAATCGGCCGGGGACGGTTCGCGGGATTTAATTGTGTCTGTCCGGCCGGAGAAACCCCGCGACGCTGCCGAATTATCCCCTGTTACCGTGCATCTTCTGGTCAATGACTCCGGCAATATCAGGTTGAAGCGCAGGACAGGCCCGCGTGGGGATCAAGCATTGGAAACGTCTCTGGTAGCTGAGGAAAAGCAGAAAGCTCTAGCGAGACGGCACATTCCACCTAGAGATGGATCAAGGCAGCCCGGGCAGAGGCCGATCAGACCCAGTGTCCTAGAGGCCCGGCATGAAATGGCGGTAAAGAAATATCCGGATGCCAAGGAAGTGCTCGAAGCGCTCGATCAATGGTTTAATTTCACGGAATCGCTAAAAGGCCGCAAGGCTTTGCCGGAAGAATTTTCGGCCCTCATCAAATTTTACAAACGCTTTCTAGGTGAGATGGAATCGTCCATGAGTACTAAAAGCAGCGGTGAAGATTTTTTTGTTTTTATGAGCAGACGCTATCTTGCCACATTCCGTAAAACGGAGAGAGCCCTGACCGAAAACCAAAAGAGGGAACTGAGCCGGTTTGAAAAGGAGAGCGCAGGATTCAATTTAGTCTTGGCCGAGCAGTTCCGCTTGCTTAGATATTTGGGAGGCGCTTTGGGAGAGGCAACGCCGACAGGCGAGGCCATTCAGGCGGGGAAAAGTGCAAAGGCAATCTTAGAAGCGCTTCGATCTTACGGAACCGTTGGAGGCGCAAATGCCTTCTCCCTCCACAATCTCCGGAGGCAGCTTTCAGCAACCATTCTGGTGGTTAATGAAGCGCGTGTAAAAGCAAATCACAGGCTTTTCAGGAGCAGAGCGCTTCTATCCGTGTTTGACGGATACAGATCGTCTCAGGAAAGTTTGGTAAGAGTCGGAGCGGCGTCGAGAGGCATCATAGAGTCAGAAAATATTTTTGAGTTATTTGAAAAAGAGTTGAATTCGGCAAAACGGGAGAAGAAACGCCGCGGATTGGTTTCGGAAGATACTGCCAAATCCGTCCAAGAATCGCTAGACAGGCTCGAAACGTTTGTGGTTTCAGAGGGAAGCGGTCTCGCACAACATTTACGCCGGATCGCGGATTTTTTCGTCACGCTCAAATTGTACATTCAGGATTCATCCGCAAATTACGAAGAAGTGTTGAAATATCGTGATCGATTTTTCCACGATATTCTTCCGCTTGCCATAAAGTTTTATCTGAAGGAAGAAGACTTTTATACGCTTGAAGAAGGGGACAGAGAACACGACGGTTTGTTCATGCGGATCGAGGACATGATGGATTACGGGCGCCTTGGCCGAGGAAGCGGATTCGGGACCGTCGAGGAACGGTACGCTCTTCCTTTTGTGCGCCCCAAACTGTTTTCGAACAGCATCAAGGAATTGGAAGAAAAATTTTTTAGACGGCTTTCGAGAAAATCACGTGTTCTGATCTTTCACGATAGCGACGGTGACGGCATCGTCAGCGGCGGGCTCATGCGCGCACTCGTTGTGGGCCAGGGAAAGGTTCCGCTCGAAAATATCCATCTGTTTATGGAAGGACAGTTTGAGTTCTCCGATGTTTTCCAACGTTTGCCGCCGGATGAACCTGTATTTGTTATCTTTACCGACATAAATGGTGCGCTGGCAAGGTTTGCAGATGCCGTCCCCTTTTCAACGCGCCAAAAAATGGCCGCTGTGATTTCCATAGATCATCACAGCGTAGAAAGACCAAGACATGGCGAGATCTTTGTCCATCCCGAGCAGACCTGGGGCTCCTCCGTCGACAGTTTTTATTTTCCGACGGGTGCGCAGACATTCTTTATGGCATTGCATATTTTGGCGCGCCTCGGGCTGCGTGAAAAAGCAGAAAAATTTTATACGAGATATCTCCCGCTCGCCGTTTTTTCCCTGAGGCATGATATTGCTCTGATCGATCAAATGGAAATTATGGAACCCTGGCATCAATTTTCGGATCAGGCATTTCAGGAAGGCGGGTTCTTGAAGCAGGATGACACTCAGGTTATCGATGGTCTTCTCAGGCTCGACCGGCTGATCGTGCCTTGGGCCAATGAGAACCGCTTCGATAGATGGCTAAATCCGCTTCTGGATTCTTTGCTTTATTCACTCTCCGATGAAGAGACAAACGATGCCTATCGCCATGCTTTCAAATCCATGAGCGAAAAGATCGAGGCCCATGTGGGAGACGTCGCAATCCTTCGCCAATATGTGGAGGAACGAATCCGAGAAGCGATTCCCAAAGTTAAAGATGATGAGCCTATTGTCTTTCAAGTGGCCAAAGCGCGGGATTTTGATTCACTGCATCTTTCACATGGCATAACGCCCCGGGTTCGTGTGGATTTGGCGGGTAACTTAGCCTTTCGGCTTACGAAAAAGAGTAAGCGGTCGAGATTTCCTGTTGCCGTCGTGGTATTTGAACAGGATCATCGCGATCCGAATTTATACCATATCCGGTTCCGCTCCGTCCGGGAGCGCATTTCCGTCGGCGATCTCATTTTCCGATCGGGTCTCGGCCGCCGCGGAAGGCTTGAGAAAGCGAACGCGCGTCTGACCTTGGGGCAAACGATTAATCCCATGACGCGCAGGCCGTATCGCTCGGTTGAAGAAGTTCAAGCAACGATTACCGCCCAAGCTCTAAAAACGCACTCCGGATTTGGTACCGATGCTGCGAAGGAACATTCAAAAAAACCGCCGCTTGATCAAGTTAATGAAAATATTTTAAAGAGGGGAGGGTACGAAGAATTAACCGATCAGGAAATGATTAACTGGTGGGAGACCGGATTCATAGACCGGAAATCCTTACCGCTTCCTCCGAAAAGATTTGTGAGAGGAAGAATTGTAAAAATTTCACTTTCCGATCGAAAAATATCCGCCTACGCCGCAACTGAAAATGAATTCCGAATACGTCGTAAAGATGGCGATACTCGGTTCCTTACGGTTTCCGATCTCGATCCCAATAGAGGTTTGGTTGTCACGCTTTACCGGAAAACAGGCGCATCGGATAAGTTTTACAATGCCTGGCAACATTACCAGTGGCTGGGCGAATTTAAACGGCCCGCCCGCACAAACTTGGCAGCTTGGGATTTCTGGGATTTTAATCAAGGGAAAATAGGACTCATTCCGATCGAAGGACGGTTCTTTGAAACCAATATTACGACGCAAATCAGGAAACACAGAGGATGGGATGTTTACTACACAGCACGCGTAACACTATTCCCTAGATCTGATCAACAAAAAATAGTCGAGATAACCGTCGATCAAGAAAAAGTATCTGCTAAAGGGAGCGTTTTGCCGAGAATTGCAGTTGCCCTCGAAACGGATCCCGATCACGGTTTGATCGCCAAAGTCTATTGGTTGGATGACTACCTAAAGGGTCCCGAGAAACGCTGGGCCAAAGAGATTGGCTCCGCTTATTTTGATCGCGATGTAAATTATTTTCGTTCTATCGATTTGAATCAACTTTCCGTAATACGCGTCTTAAGAGGAGAAAGCAGTCTTCGCGCCAGCCGTTTTTACAAGACACATGTTCAGACAATAAATGAGGACGGGGAAGGTTTGGTGGCGATGAAATACCGGGTGTTTGAATCTGGTCACCTTGTCCAAAAGAGTTTTCGCGTAAAAATTCCTTCCGAAATAGTCATCAAACATAATCTTAAAGCGGGCAGCGCTATCGTTCTACGGGTTGAAGAGGACATGAACCACGGAAACTTCGTAGCCATGTACACGTCTGAAAAAGATTTTGATCGGAGGCCTTCCAAAGCGCTTATGGCCATCAAATATTTCCCTCACAGCGCGCACGGAAAGAATGTGGCTTCCGAAAGGACAAGAGAAGGGCGGGCGGCGCGAGCGGACTTTGGCTTATTAGACATTTTTGCGGCCGAGGATCCCGAGAAACGAAAAACAATAAAACCCGGGCGTGGAGTTAAAATAGAATGGTCTGATTTCAAAAAAATATCGGAACAGTATGAAAGGCTGGTGCTTGCCGAACCGTTCCAGCCTCTGAATAGGATTACGATCAATCTTTCTATCGCTCAACAAGCGATCTCGGATGATTTCATGAGCAGTAACCGCAAGGCAGAAATATACCTGATGGTTAAAAAGGATTCGGACTATGGCGCCTACCTCGAGTTGCATGCAGGGAGCAAGCCCATTCAGCATTATTGGTACTCGCTGCGAGCGAAGAAGTTTATTTCACCCGATTTCGACGCCATGCGAATCACAGACTGGGCTTCGGGTCAGGGCAATATATTTGGCCAGTCGGTGAAAATAATCGATGTTGAATACGCATTATCCCGCCGGGTGGGTGATTCAGGAAAACTCAGACTTAGCAACGAAGGCCGTGGAATTGAATTCATCAACAAGAACTTGAGAGGAATAAAACCTCTACTTGTGGGTGGGTGGGACATTTTGCATGGCGAAGTGCTGGAAATTTACGATGCCGATAAACCCCTTGAGGATCAAAATCCGGTAGCTGTGTATAAAAAAAGAAAGGACGGCAAAAAACTTGTCTCCGTCAAAGAAACATTTGATGCTTTTGTCGAACACGCGGTGGAAAAACATATGGAAAGATTTCGATCGACATTTGCGCGCAAAAGAATCGTCGCCGGACAGATTGCCGCCGCGGCTCGGCGTAAATTATTGCTTCTAGCAAGTCGAGCGGACGAAACGTTAGATAAACAAAAAGTTGAATCTACCATTAAACGAATGGTTGAACGTGTATTTGAGGCTGTGGTCATGCGTTCTGAGTCGACAGGAAATCTTGACAAACTATTCGGTACAGAGTTAAGCGGCACTTTCAGAAAGAAAAGCGAAGATAACTCCCACCGTAACAGCGGAGGTGGCGCAACCGGTTTTGGAATCAAGGCGGTTTCGAAACCGTACCGCACGATTTTTGTGAGCGGCTTCGGCGCACAGATTGAAGAAGCTCTGACCAAAGAGGGATTCCCGTTCCGCGCGGCGGAAGACCTCAGAATCGTGGTGGTGGATAAAAATCCGCAAGCGGCGGAAATAACCGCCGAGAAACTCAGAAAAGGAATTGGAATTCGCCCGAACCAGGTGCGTTCCGGTTACGGCATCGACGCGATCGCCGAAAACTGGCTCCTGAACGGGGAAATTTATCCAATCTCCAGGAAAACGGATATCCCCCCCAAGTTTCACATGAATGTCGTTGAAAATGCCCAGGCTTATATCGACTACATTGTATATCTAGCAGAATCCCGTCTGGCAGTTTCGAAGTTCGTTGCCAAGGCCGCTTAAGCCCGCAATGACGTTCGGACTTACGAAACCGCTTCTAGTGATTTTTCGGAGATATTCTAAAACCTGGGCTGGAGAATGCTTTGGCACGTTCTTTTCTCCAACGGGCGATCCATCGCGTGTCGCACCTTGCAAATTCAGCAAGTCACCTTGCTTTGCGGTTGTTTTCCGTCAGTTGAAGTCCAAAGGCAAGTAGAGCGATCCCCTGCGAAACGCTGTATTAGTTGAGTTTTCGTTCATCCCTGATACAATAACGAATTTATCGGAAATCAGGTGAGCATAGACTATGTTTGTTAGACAAGCAGGAACTCCGCCCCCTAACCGGCTTACGAGTTTGCCGCCGTATCTTTTTCAGGAAGTCGATCGTATCAAGCGTGAGCTTATTAAACAGGGGAAAGATGTCATCGATCTTGGTGTGGGCGACCCCGATTTGCCCACGCCCGGAATCGTTGTGGATGAACTTTACCGGGCCGCTCAGGATCCGCGCAATCACCGGTACGCGCTGGATGCCGGGATGCCTGATTTGAAAGCCGCGATTGCCAAATGGTACGGCCAGCGGTTCGGAGTGCATTTGGATCCCGAAACGGAAATACTTCCGCTGCTGGGGTCTAAAGAAGGCATCGGGCATCTTCCGTTGGCATTGGTAAATCCCGGTGAAGCGGTGCTGATCCCGAATCCGGGTTACCCGGTGTATCGGTCGGGAACCGTGTTTGCGGGCGGGATCCCCGTCGATATGCCGCTTACGGCTTCAAACAACTATTTACCCGACCTTGCGCAGATTTCGCCGGGCGATCTCGATCGCTCGCGATTAATGTTTCTGAATTACCCCAACAACCCCACCGCGGCTTGTTGTGATGAAGGGTTCTTCCGGTTTGCCGCGAGTTTTGCGGCACAGCACGGAATCGCTGTAGCGCATGATTTCGCGTATAGTGAGATTGCCTATGACGGTTACCGTCCCGCCAGCTTTCTAGCGGTCAAAGGCGCCAAGGATATCGGAATCGAATTTCACTCTCTGTCAAAGACTTGCAATATGACAGGCTGGCGTGTCGGATTCGCGGTGGGAAGCAGCCGCCTGCTGGCTCTCCTGGCAAAAGTAAAATCCAATCTGGACTCCGGCATATTCCAAGCCGTTCAGCTGGCGGCCATCAAAGCGCTTCAAAAATCCGATATGATCGTTGTTGAAAACGTTTCTATTTACCAGCGTCGGCGCGATGCGATCGTCAATGGACTACGGTCCATGGGAATTCCGGTCGAGCCGCCCAAGGCAACGTTTTACATTTGGGCACAGGTTCCGAAAAGTTTTACCTCAGCACAGTTTGTAAAAAAGCTGCTTGAAGAGGCCCAAATAGTGGTAACGCCGGGCGACGGGTTTGGTTCCGCAGGCGCGGGGTATTTCCGGATTTCCCTCACGGTTCCCGACGAACGTTTGGGAGAGGCGGTCAAACGCATGAAGAAGATGAGGTTTGCATGAACGCCCATTTGGTCTATTGCGGCGCGGGCTCAAATTTGGGCGATCGCGGAAGCTACTTGCGTTCGGGCGCTGAAGCGCTTGCGGCACATCCAGCCATAAATTTCCTGAGAAAGTCGGGCGTTTATGAAACGGAGCCGCAATATGGAAGAGCAGTCAAGATTTCCGGCGGATCTAGAACGCAAGCGTACTTTTTGAATACGGTCTGGGAATTTGAGACATTTCTTTCTCCCCATGAACTGCTGGATTTGTTCCTGCGTGTAGAGAGAAATTTCGGCAGGAATCGAGAGGACGAACAAAGATGGGGACCGAGAACGCTGGATTTGGACGTCCTTTTTTATGATGATTGGGTATTGGAAGACGAGCGGCTGGTCATTCCGCATCCTCGGCTTCATGAACGCCGATTTGTTCTTGAGCCGCTTTCGGAATTGGCTCCCAATTTGCTGCATCCGGTGCTCGGCTCAAGCGTTTGGACGCTGCTTTCGAGTTTGGGTCAAGCACAAACCGCTCTATGAAATGTGTAATCACTAGAGGTGCGCTCCAACGCCAGCTTCGCCGGTTTCGCACACGCGGCGAAAGTATCGGTTTTGTGCCGACCATGGGCGATTTGCATGTCGGCCACCTTTCACTCATTCACCGTGCCCGCCGCGAAAACGACCGAGTGGTTGTCAGCATCTTTGTCAATCCGAAGCAGTTTGGTCCGAATGAGGATTACAGGCGGTATCCCCGAAATTTGAAACGTGATGCCCGGCTTTGCCGCCGCGCAAAAGTTGACATCATCTTTACGCCGGCCGCGGCTCAAATATACCCGGCTGATTTCCAGACATCCGTTGATGTAGAGCGCTTCGGAAAGCTTCTTTGCGGGAAAGACAGACCGGGGCATTTTAAAGGAGTTGCGACGGTCGTCGCGAAGCTATTTCATTGGGTCGTGCCCGATCGGGCTTATTTCGGATTGAAGGATTATCAACAAGCGGTCATCATCCGTCAAATGGCGCGCGATCTTGGTTTTTCTGTCGGGCTGCGGTTCTGCCCGCTGGTGCGTGAAGGGGACGGTTTGGCGGCCAGTTCCCGCAACCGGTATTTGTCCGTTGAAGAACGCAAACGGGCTTTGGCGCTTTACAGTGCGCTTAAACGGGGGAGGGAACTTATCCGTCGCGGTACGCGGGAAGCCGCTCTCGTTGAACGAAAACTAAGAAATTATTTAAGTAGATTTGTTGACCGGATTCATTACGTAACCGTCGTAGATCCTGATTCGCTTGAAAATGTGCGGCGTATTCGCGGATCGGTGCTCATTGCCGTGGCGGTCAGGGTGGGTAAAACAAGATTAATTGATAATTTGAAAGTTTCCGTTCACTAAATGAGGTGCGTCTATGCAAATTGAGATTCTCAAATCAAAAATTTTTCGGGCGACGGTGACCGAAACCCGTCCGGATTACGAGGGAAGCATTACGATCGACACCGAATTGATGAAGGCCGTCGGACTTGAAAAGAACGAAAAGGTTTTGGTGGCCAATTTTACCTCGGGAGAGCGTTTTGAAACTTATGCGATCCCCGCGCCGGCGGGAAGCCGGACGATCTGCATCAACGGAGCAGCCACTCATTTGGCCAGAGTTGGCCATGAAGTGATTATCATGTCATTTTGCTCCCTGACGAAGAAGGAATATAAGAAACATCGCCCAAAAATCGTTCATCTTGGGAAAGACAACCGCATCATTTCCCCGCGTGCTTCCCATGCCGAAGAAGCCGTACGAAGTTAAGCGCATCGGCCTTCTGGGCTGCGGTGCGATTGGAAGCGCGCTTGCAAAAAAAATAAACGACCGGTTCAGCAGCCGGGCGTATGTCGCCTTCTTGAATGATCTCGATGCCGGAAAAGTATTGTCGCTAGCCGCCATTCTTACTCCCCGTCCCGAAATGGTCGACTTCAAAAATCTTATTGCCGGGAGTGATATCATCATTGAAGCGGCCAGTGCTTCCGTGTCGGCCAAAACGGCGCAGGCGGGCCTCGAAAGCGGTAAGGATGTTTTAATTCTGAGTGTTGGCGGCCTCATACTGAGTGGCCTGGAGACCTTTTCAGCAATGAACGGTCCGGGCAGACTTTTTATCCCCTCCGGGGCCGTGGGCGGATTGGACGTGCTCCGGGCCATTCGAGGCGAGCCCATAGATGAAGTGGTATTAAAGACCAGAAAGCCGCCCAAAGCGCTTGCCGGGGCGCCTTATCTGGAAGAAAAAGGAATTGATCTGAATCGTATACGCGGCCCGCAGATGATTTTTTCGGGATCGGTTTCCAACGCCGTCAAATATTTCCCGCAAAACATAAACGTTGCCGCCGCTCTGGCTTTTGCGCTGGGGAGTTCGGAAAAGCTTCGCGTTGAAATTCATTGCGACCCCAGCCTTTCCAGGAATGTGCACGAGATCACGGCTTCCGGAGCGTTCGGCCGGATCCATTTCTCGGCGGAAAACGTGCCTTCGGAGGATAATCCCAAAACAAGCCGGCTGGCCGTCCTTTCCGCATTGGCCACGCTTGAGCAAATTCTTGGGCCGCTTTGCGTGGGAACTTAAACATGGCCGAACAGCTGATCATTCGCGGCGCGCGCGAGCATAATCTGAAGAACATCTCCGTTTCCATTCCGCGTAACCATCTGGTCGTCATCACCGGACTTTCCGGTTCCGGGAAATCTTCTCTGGCATTCGATACCATCTATGCGGAAGGGCAGCGGCGTTACATTGAAACACTTTCGCCCTATGTCCGCCAATTTCTTGACCGTTTGAAGAAACCGGATGTCGATCATATTTCGGGACTTTCACCGAGTATTTCCATAGAGCAGAAAAATTTCACCCATAATCCCCGCTCAACCGTCGCCACGCTTACGGAAATCTTTGATTTTCTGCGCCTGCTCTTTGCCAAGCTGGGCGACATTTATTGTTATAAATGCGCCTTGCCGATCGGTGAGCGGTCCGTAAAAGATGTGCTCGGCGAGATGAAGCGGCTTCCGGACGGAACGGTAATTACGGTACTGGCTCCGCTGGTGCGCGGCCGGAAGGGAGAGTACAAAAAACTTTTTGAGGACGTGCAAAAGCAGGGTTATGCCAAGCTAAGGGTGGACGGGAAAATTTACGATGTCCGCGACGGAATTCCTTTGGATAAAAATAAGCGCCATGATATCGAGGTGGTCATTGATAGATTCAAGCTGGAAGAGGGCACTCATGAACGATTAAAGCAGGCGCTCGGCGAAGCATTTGAACTGGCAGGCGAGAAATGCCTGGTCCGCTACGAGGGCTCGGGTCACAAACCGCGGGAGGTGCTCTTTTCACAAAAGCGAAGCTGTCCAAAATGCGGAATTAGTTTCGAGGACCTTACGCCAAACATGTTTTCATTCAACAGCCCCTACGGTGCCTGTCAAAAATGCCGCGGGCTCGGGCGCGTTTCCCATCTGGTGGAGCATTATGTCATTCAGGATAGCAGCAGGGCCATTTTTAAGGGCGCGCTGAATCCGGAAATTAATTTCTCGTTCAACAAATATTTCATCGAAGAGCTGGCGCACCGCATCAAGGAACATTTCCGGGTAGACCTGTCCGCCGCGTTTGCAAAATGGCCGGAGGAGGCGCAGGAAGCATTTTTCTGGGGAAGCGATGAGTTTCAGGGATTATACGATGAATTACGGGAGCTCTATTATCAAACAAGCTCGGAAACGATAAAGGAAAAAGTGCGAAAATTCCTCCGTGAAGACATTTGCCAGGAATGCGAAGGCAGGCGCATTCAAAAGAAAAGTCTGAGCGTTCGCATAAGCGGAAAAAACATTGTCGAGATCAGCCGTATGAGCGTTCTCTCCGCTGAGGAATTCTTTGGCAAGTTGACCTGGCTGGATGCGCAAAAAATCATCGCTACGCCCATTCTGAAGGAAATTAAAGAGCGATTGGGTTTTCTCAAAAACGTGGGCCTCGGGTATATTACGCTCGACCGCCCGGTCACAACGTTGACCGCGGGAGAACTACAGCGCATCCGCCTGGCCAGTCAGATCAGCGTAGGCCTTACAGGAGTGCTCTATGTTCTTGATGAACCGAGCGTGGGACTGCACCCGCGGGATTTGGATAAGTTGCTGCATACTTTGAGAAAGCTAAAGGACTTGAAAAACACCGTTGTTGTGGTGGAGCATGACGAATCAACCATACGGTCGGCTGATTATGTGATTGATCTGGGCCCGAGCGGCGGAGAACAGGGCGGTTATGTGGTAGGCGAAGGTCCGGTTACCGAATTTATCAAGAACGGCTCATCTCAAACGGCCCAGTTTTTGCGCAAAGAACTCTCGATTGCCGTGCCCAAATCGCGGGTGAATTATAAGGAAAAGCCGTTCATTGAAGTGATCGGCGCAAGTGAGCACAACTTGAAAAATATTCACGCCCGGTTTCCTCTGAACACGCTGACCTGTGTTACAGGCGTATCGGGCTCCGGTAAGAGCACATTAATTCACGACATTTTGTTCAGCATGCTCCACAACAAGCTGTGGAAAACGCATTATCCCGTCGGGAAACATAAAGCGATCAAAGGCGGGGAGTATATCGATAAGATCATCGGGATAGACCAATCACCGATCGGACGGACTCCGCGGTCGAACCCGGCCACATACACCGATATGTTTTCACATATCCGGAAATTGTACAGCCTGCTTCCGGAAGCGCGGCTCAGAAGTTTCACGCCTTCCCGGTTCAGCTTCAATGTGCCCAGCGGCCGTTGTGAGATATGTGAAGGCGACGGCTATCAGCGGCTGGCCATGAATTTCATGCCCGATGTGTTTGTCCTTTGCGAAGCGTGCCGCGGAAAGCGTTACAATGAAGCGACACTTGAAGTGAAATTTCACGACAAGGACATTTCGCAGGTATTGGATATGCCGGTCGATGAGGCGCTTTCATTTTTCTCAAACGTTCCGGCGCTTAGAGAAAAGCTTCACTTGATGAAAAAGATCGGTCTGGGCTATGTCAAACTGGGGCAGCCATCGACGACGCTATCGGGAGGCGAGGCCCAGCGTATTAAATTGGCTTACGAGCTTTCCAAGCGGGCAACGGGCAATACGCTTTACATATTGGACGAGCCCAGTACGGGACTCCACTTTGCGGATATTGATTTGCTCCTGCATGCGCTTTTGGAACTTCGCGATGCGGGAAATTCGATTATTGTCATTGAGCATAACCTGGATTTCATAAAAACGGCGGATTACATTGTTGATCTGGGGCCCGAAGGCGGCGATGCCGGCGGCCGGATTATGGCCGAAGGTTCGCCGGAAGAAATCATTCGAATTGAAGCATCCTACACGGGTAGCTATTTGAAGCCACTCCTCAATGGCAAGCGCCCACCAATGTAGCCCACCGATGTAGGTTCGTTGCATTGCCGCATTAACTTTGGTATAGTACTATTAATTTTAAGAAAGCGGACATCTTAAACTATGTGGATGATTTCTCGGGCTGGGCCGATAGGCTACGTCATTATTTTGAGTTCTGTTGTGGGACTGGCTGTTTTTATCGAGCGGTTTATCCGGATTTATCAAGTTCGCATTGATACAGACCGTTTCTTAAAAGAAATTTCCTATTGGCTGAGTGAGCGGAATGTGGGAGAGGCGCTCCGGCTCTGTGAGCGAATAAAATCGCCCGTTTCGCGTGTGGTCCGCACAGGTTTGCTTCATATCGAAGAGTCGAAAGATCGTCTGACCAATCGGCTTGAGAATGTTGCGCTGATCGAATTACCGCGTCTTGAAAGCCGTATGGATATTCTTGCAACCGTAGTTTGCGTGGCCCCATTACTTGGTTTTCTCGGTACTGTTACGGGAATGATTCAGGCATTTCAAGTAATCGAGATGAAAACAAGTTACGTCACGCCTTCCGATCTGGCCAAAGGCATTTGGGAAGCCTTGCTTACAACGGCATTGGGACTTATGGTTGCCGTTCCCTTTCTTTTGGCTCATGGGTATTTGCGTAACATCATTCAAGGTATTCGAATTGACATGGAGAGGGCCGCGACGCTCGTTTTAGATTTTTCCCTTTCGCGCGATGAGATTCCGGTATCAGCCAGAGAATATCAACATCAGACCTGACCTGACGTCCATGACGGACATGGTTTTTCTGATGCTTATTTTTTTTACGCTAACTTCGTCGGTTGTCGAAATGCCGAATGCGTTAACGGTCGCACTCCCTCAAGCTTCTCAAGAAGGCGGCACATCCACGGGCCATACCGTCGTCACCGTCACGGAGAGCGGAAAAATTCTGGTGGGCCAGGATGAGGTGCCGGCTTCCAAATTGGCGGATCGCTTGAAGCTCGAAATCAAAAAAGATCGTCTAGCCATACGAAGCGATCGTCGCGCGGCGTTGGAGCAGGTTGTCAACGTTTGGGACGCTGCCCGGATCGCTGGCTTTAAGGAAGTGAGCGTTGCCACGGAACCCAAGAAGGAGAAAAAGCAGTCATGATCACCGAGATTGGAATTGTAGCTGGGGATATTTGGCATCAACTGGATCAAAAGGGAAAGCTGTCTGTGAACGATCTGGTGCAAAACACGGGCCGCGATCGCAATTTAATCCTAATGGGTCTCGGATGGCTGGCTCGCGAAGGTCATGTGTTTATTGAAGGTGATATTGGTACCGGCGTGGCTTCGCTGACCCGGAAATAGAAACGCCCTCGGGGTTTGATGGATCGTTTACTTCCTTCCTCTGATCGTATAATTTTGATCACAGCCTCTTCGATTGAAGAAGCCCGCCGCCTTGCGGAAAGTCTCCTCCAGGAACATTTGGCCGCCTGCGTAAATTGCATTCCGGAACTTGAATCGCATTACTGGTGGCGGGGAAAATTGGAGCATGCCTCGGAATCGCTTCTTATCGTGAAAACAACTGCGGAGGCCGTTTCCCATGTGATCCGCCGCGTTAAAGAATTGCATTCTTATTCCACGCCGGAGATCATCAGTTGCACCATTACGGAAGGCAGCAAAGAATATTTGAAATGGCTTAGGGATTCGGTAAAGGTGCCATGACCACTTTCTTTTACAGGGCCAAGTCCGGCCCGAAACGTCTCGTTGAAGGGGAAATAGAGGCTGAGAACGAGCGCGAGGCCCATCAGAAACTGACCCGCCAGGGGCTTTTTCCTGTTTTGGTTGCAGATGCGCGCGCGGTTGTGCGTTCCACAAAAACGCCTCTTCCGAAAGGAGCCCGTAAAGCCCGGGGGCGCGTCAAAGCCGGGGATCTCGCTTTATTTACATTTCATCTGTCGAACCTCATTTCTTCGGGGCTTACGCTGGCCAGGGCGCTTGAGTTGCTGAGCGATCAAATTGAGCATGCGCGTCTGGCCGGGCTTTGCCTCGAGCTTCATGACGATATCAAGACCGGAACGCATTTTTCAAACGCGCTTGAGAAATTCCCCGACGTGTTTCCCCCGTTATTGATGAATACCGTCCGCGCCGGCGAAGCAGGCGGCACGCTGGAACAGGTGCTGAAGAATTTGTCCGAGACTTATGAACGGGAAGAAGAGATGCGCTCGAAAGTGAAACAGGCGTTTATTTATCCGGCCATTGTCCTCACGGTTGCTGCCATCATGGTGGTGGTCCTCTTGATCTTCGTCGTGCCCAATTTGACGAAAATGTATGACGATATGGGGCAGACCCTGCCTGTCATGACGCGTGTCGTGGTGGGCATCAGCGATTTTATCGTGGATTACTGGTGGCTTATCGGTTTGACTCTCTTGATCGCCGTTTTAATCGTCCGGCAATCTTTGAAACAGCAAGGCGGAAAGAAATTTTTCTATAATTTGCTGCTGCGTATACCTGTCTTTGGGGATATGTCAACACGTTCGGATATGGCCAGTTTTTCGCGGGTTCTCGGTATGCTGCTTGTGAGCGGCGTGGGCATTCTTGAGTCATTGCGCGTGACGGAATCCATTATGGAGCATCCGCTTTACATCGAAGAGATCTCGCGCGTGCGCGGTGAAGTGACGCGGGGCATTTCCTTGAGCAGTGCGCTTAGCCAGACAAAAATTTTTCCGAAGTTCGTTATGCAGATGATTGCTATCGGGGAAGAAAGCGGGGACTTGGACAACACGCTTGGCCGGATTGCGCGGACCTACGATCGGGACATCGGCCGGCGCATTAAAGTAATCACGACGATTCTCGAGCCCGTGCTCATTCTGGCGGTAGGGTTAATCGTGGGTTTGATTGTGATGGCCATGCTTCTTCCCATTTTCCAGATAAACCTGATCGTTTCATAGAATTGAGGTGTGTATGTTGAGACGGACAAATCGCCGCGGTTTTACGCTGATTGAAATTTTATTGGTGGTCATGATCATCGCCATGATTGCGGGTTTGGTGGCCCCGCAGCTGGCCGGAAAAGGCCGGGACGCTCAAATCAAAAAGGCTATTGCGGATATTGAAGGCGGCCTGGCCATGGCGCTTGAACTCTATGAGCTGGATAACGGCGTTTTTCCGCAAAATCTCGAAGATCTGATTAACGATCCGGGTTCCGCCAGGCGTTGGAAGGGGCCCTACTTAAAGAAGCGTGTCATTCCGAAAGATCCTTGGGGGAATGAATATGTGTATAGTTTCCCGGGCTCTCAAAATACAAGCAGTTACGACCTTTCGTCAGCCGGTCCCGACGGTCAGCCGTCCACCGAAGACGATATTTCAAACTGGCAAGAGCACGAAAATTAGAAAACACCGCTCGGGTTTTACGCTTGTCGAGCTCCTTTTGGTGATCCTCCTCATCGGGCTTTTCTCGGGCGCTACGGTCCCCCGTTTCATCGGTGCGATCAAGAGTTTTGGTTTCAACAGCGACCTGGCCAATCTGCAAAAAGTCCTGCGTTTTGCCCAATTTCATGCCGTGCTTGAAGGGCGGATCTACAGATTGGACATAGACCAGGGCGAAAAGTCATATTCGCTCAACCGGCAACTTGACGCAGATGATTTCGATGCGTTTGAAACGGCGAAAGTCGGTTCCCGTGCGGTGCACCGGCTTCGTGAGGGGACCGACATTCTGGGCGGCGTGAGCGAAGTCTACTTTTTCCCCGACGGCTCGATGACACTGCCCTTCCGTATTCTCCTGCAAAATGTGCATGGCCCGCGCGTGGAAATTACGAACAAAGGCCTCGGCCTTTTTAAAATCGTCTGGCAATCCGAATGAAACGAATTGGAGCGATTGCAGTCCGCGGCGCGCTGCTTATCGAAGTGTTGTTTGCCATCACGCTTCTTGTGTTCGGCATAACAGCCTGCCTTAGGGCCATGGGACAGGGGCTTGAAATTACCAAGCGTTCACAGGAATATGCGAAGGCCGAACTGGCCGTGGATGATCTAATTTTTCGCCTGCTCTCCGGCGCCGAAGAAACGCTTTTAATGGACGGCGGGAGCGGGAAACTTGAATCGCCGACTGCCGATCTGATGGATCTTCAATATATTGTTGAGTCCAGCCAAATTGATCCTTTCGTACCTCCTACAGAAGAAGAACTGAAAGCGTTTGAAGCAGCGGGCGAACCTCCCCCCGATTTTGAAGCTATGGAGGCAATGGAGGAGCGCTATCGCTTGATTAAAGCCAAGGTGATGTGGCGCGGAGGGAAGGAGCAGCTTGAAATTCTGACTGTGGTGAGGGTTCCGGATGCCGGCGTATCGTCCAGATAAAGAGAATCAGAACGGCTTGACGCTGATCGAAGTGCTGATTGCCATGACCATCCTGGTTCTGGCCATCAGCGGACTTTACACCAGTTTCAGCCAGGGGCTTCAAATTTACCGCCGCTCGGAGGAGGGCCTTGACCGCGGACAGGAAGTTCGGATGTTCCTCACGTTTTTAAGGCGGGATCTAGGCAACATGGTGCGTTATGAGCCCGTTCCGTTCAACGGCAAATCGGGTGAGATCGAATTTGCCGCGCACCTTCGTAAATTTACGGCCCGCGGTTATTCCGACGGACTTTACCGTGTGCGCTACAAAATTCATTCCGATCGCATTGAGCGGGAAGAGGAATCGCTCAGGGAAAAGGCGGGCGGCGGAAAAGAAAAGCGCGAGATGGTCGTTCTGGATAACATACGAAAGGGAGAATTCGCATTTCCATATAAAGATGACGAAACCATGGGTGTGCTTTGGCGCGATATCTGGGACGCGGAAGACGGACTGGGGACCCCGCGCGGGATGCGGTTAAAAATGCAGTTACTCACCTCTATGGAAAGAAAAGCAACCTATGTGCTCGGTTCCGCCGATCTACCGGTGAAATCGGCGCCCGTATTTCTAGATGAATTTTATTTTATTCCGCAAGGCGCATGGGGGAGTTTAGAATGAAACGTTTATCCGTCAATGACCGCGGCACCGTCGTCATCGTTGCCCTTTCCATGATTGTCTTATTCTCCATGATGGCGTCCGGCCTTGGGTTTCGGGGCGGTCTTGAAGTGAAGCTGGTGAAAAGGCAGCTCGATCTTTTTCGTGAACGCTACCTGGCTGAAGCTGCCGTAGCCACGGTTCAGTATCTCATTGAGAAAGATGAACAGCCCGGGGAGGACAGTCCATTGGACGCCTGGTACGGTGAGCCCGGTTGGCCGGAAAGCGTTGATTTTGGCGAGGGTTCGACCGTTACCGTAAAAGTTACGGACGAGGAGAGCAAGATTAACATAAACTATGCGAGCGAAGCCTTGTTGACCTCTCTCTTTGAACTGATTGATGAAGAAAACGAACTTTCAACGGAGATCGATGAGTTGGTAGCCGGAATTATGAATTGGCGCGGCGATTCGGCAGCGCAAGGCGGAACTAAATTGGGAGAAAAATACAAGGGCTCGCTCTTTGAGTCACTGGACGAATTGTACTTGATCAAGGACATCAAACCGGGTGATATTCCGAAGATCGCACCCTACATCACCGTTTTTGGCGTGGGCGCAAAAAACCAGGCCATGATTAACCCCAATACGGCCTCGCTTCTTGTTCTTAAAGCGATGGTGCTTTCGCTGGCAGGCGATGAGAATGCCCGGGAAGACCTGGCCGACGCGCTTGTGCACTATCGCGACCTTCTTGATTCCAGCCAGGAATTGCCCGAGTCTGAGAGCAGCGCTCGTGAGACATTTAGTTACTTTTCGCCGGAAGACATTAAACTGCCAGAGAATCTGCATTTTAAATTGGATATCAGCAATGTCGATCCGGTGCTTCAGGCATTGGTCGCGCAGCTTTTGACGCATTTAACCGTAGATTCAAAGTTTTTTAATATATATGTCGATATAAAAGAAAATGAGTCGTCTCTGGGCACAAAAGTCACCGGGGTGATTGGTCCTCCCATGGCTGGGCAAAGTGCGGGGGGCGGTCAAGCGGCAGGGTTACGCGCGAGGCCCAGGCGTCCGACCGGTCGGGCGGTTGCCCAATCGACTGAAATGGCCGTACTCAGTTTGCGGGAGTTGTAGATGATGAGGAGCATTCGTGTTTTCTAAAGCGCAGGAAGAATTTATTGTTCTAGAGCCAAAAGACGGCATTCTCAAGATTGCTGTGATTGCCAGATCATCCGGCCGATTGCATGTTTTAGACATTTTCTTTATTCCCGTGCTGGATCAGCCCCCCGATGCCGTCAGCCGGCTTCTCCGTCAATTTTTGCGGGATCGAGGCGTGCGGACCAAAAAAGTGATTCTGGTCATGCCGCGGAGTTCGCTCATTATCCGTTATCTGACGCTGCCGTCCGAACGGCCGCATGAGATCCGCGAAATGCTGGCCCTGGGGCTGCATCAATACATTCCCTACGAGGCACACGAGGTCAGTTTTGACTTCCAGGTTGCCGAAAGCCGGGAAGACGGATTTTCGAAAGTCATCCTGTTCTGCGTTTTGGAATCTGTTGTCAGCGAACAAATGGCTATTTGTGAGCAGGCCGGTTTGGACGTGGCGGATGTATTGTGCTCTACGGAAGCTTCGTGGAAGTGTGTCGAGGATAAGGAACAAGGTCAGGGAGATGTGCGGCTCTTTGTGGACATGGACGCGCGTTCGACGGATATCATTGCTTTTTCCCGGCACCAGATCAAGTTCACACGCGCCATCGGAACGGGTGCGCGTTCGCGGACGGAGGATATGCTTTCCTACAAGTTTGTCGAGCAGCTTCTGGGCGAAATTAAATTCTCGATGGATACGTTCAGTAAGGAGTTTCCCACCGTTGTCATCAGCGAAGTTATCCTGGCCGGTTCCGAAGAATATACCCAGGAGATTGCGCTCGCGCTTCAAAACCAGCTTAGCGCCAAGGTCACTCCTTTAGATTTGAAACGCCTGCCCATGGTCTGGAGCCGGGGGAGCCCCATGTCGGCGGAGTTCAAGGAAAAGGGCATTTCATTTCTCTCGCTGGTTGGAGCCGCTCAATTGTCCGGCGAAACGGAAATGCTCAGCTTTCTGCCGGGACACCGCCGTGTGGAATTGTCGAGAAAAGAGGCGGAAAAGGAAATGTTTTTTGGCGGGGGGATGTTATTGGTTGCCTCGCTGTCCATCGCTCTCTATTTCGGCGTTAACCTTTTCTGGACGGGCCATCGGCTCAAGGCCGTGGAACGCAAAGTGAGCGAGATCGAGGCCGAGACGCGTGTAGCCGAAGAAGCGCTCGAAAAACTGGAGATCATCGGAACCAATGTAAGAAACAAATCCATTATGCTGGATATGCTGCGCGAGCTTCATCAGCGGACACCCAGCGGCGTTAAGCTTACACAGCTTCTGCTGGAGGAAGGCGATGCCGTGAAAATCCGCGGTCTGGCCGTTAAGAATCATATCGTTTCGGAGTATTTAACCAAACTCGAGGAATCCGAACTTTTCAACAAGGTCGAGTTTGTCTTTTCACAGCGTAAGCAAGTGGACCGGCAGGAGGTCTTTGATTTTCAGATCACTGCGCTTCTTGCGCGGAGAGGAATCTAATACAGGTGATCATAAATTCGTACGTGGTTTTGAGAAACCAGTAGCCAGTAGCCAGGGGCCAGTGGCCAGTAGCCAGGGGCCAGTAGCCAGATTTTTCTGGTTTCAAAACCTGGTTAAGAACTTATGAAACAGAGTAACTAAATGTCTTTTTTATCGTGGGTAAGGGAAGGACTTGACCGGCGACAGGTGATCGCAACCACTTTGGTTGCATTATTTGCAATCCTCTTCGCCGCCGTTATGTTTTACCGTCCCATGGCGCAATCGTGGCAGGCTAAACGTGGAGCGGTGGAGGCAGCGGAACTAAAACTTGCACGCTACGAGCGTTTGGTGAGTCAGAAAAGCTCGTTGCTTGAAGAATTGGCGCAATACAAGGAACGTTACGCCAGGAACCGTTCGCATGATGAGGAAGTGAGCGCTTTTCTCAAGCAATTGGAGGAAATGATCGCCGCCTCGGGCCTCAAGGTGAACGATCTGCGCCCCATTCCTTACGAGGAGCGCCCCATTCTGGATACATTGGTTATCGAGCTCACTGCTGAGGGCGAAATGGATCAGTTGATTGGTTTTCTCCATATTATTGCCAGCGCTCCGGATCTGCTTGACGTGCGCAACATGTCTGTTCAGCGCAGGACAACGGGCGAGGGCCATCTCGGAATTACCGCGGAAGCGACCAAGACGCTGTTCATAGGAAAATGATCATAACCCTTTACTGAGTCTTTTAAGCCCCGCAGCTTGCTGCGGGGAAAGGTGGAATTGGTTCTGCTTACCGCAGCACCTCATCTGATTTTCTTCGACTGGCCAACGCTTTGTCGGCGCTTTATCCGAAAGCAGCGAAGAAAAACGTCTGCTTGATGCCATGCTTTTAGCAGTACCACGGTAAAGGAGATTCTATGAAAGGAACCAAGCCGGCCATGAACACACAAATTGGACGCATGGTCAAGCGGATTGTGGAGCAGTTCGGCCCGGAGAAAATAATTCTGTTTGGCTCTCACGCTCGCGGAGAAGCAGGACCTGACAGCGATGTCGATCTATTAGTGGTGATGCCGGTGGAAACATCGAAACGGGAGAAGCGAATCGAGATTGGAGTGTCCCTGAGTGATTTCGGTGTGCCGCTTGACATCGTGCTCTCCACGCCGGAGGAGGTAAAGATTCGCCGGAAGATTCCGGGGACCATTGAGCGGCCGGCTCTTCGGGAAGGCAAGGTGCTGTATGAACGGTCCTGAAAACCCGCTTGTGGAAACGCTGAGGCAGTGGGTTGAGAAGGCAGAGAACGACCTTAAGAACGCAGAGCGTGTGCTCAAGGCGGGTGGAGACTGCCCTACAGATACGGTATGCTTTCACGCCCAGCAGTGCATTGAGAAATACCAGAAAGCGCTGTTGGTTTTGAATCGTATCGATTTCCCCAAGACGCACGATCTCAACGCCTTGGCCCGGTTGATGCCCGATCTCTTACTGCCCATGCTCACCGACAAAGATCGCAGGCGGCTGACGGAATATGCCACGGTCTTGCGCTACCCGGGAGACGATGAACCGGTAACAGTCAGCGAAGCCAGGGCTGCGGTGCGATGGGCCCGGCGAGTGCGCGCACGCATCCGCAAGCTCTTGCCTCGTCAGTCCCTCAGGCGGAGGCGGGTGTGATGGGACCCTGGTATAAAGTCGCTACACCACGAAAGGAAGTGAAGTAAGAGAAGGCAGATCGTTCAATCCCGATGAGTTTGCTATTGCTCTTGAGCAGGTAGTAGCGAAGACGGCGCCTGAGGATTATCGTGACCCTAAGCAGTTTTTCGGGAGAACGTACTTTACACGCGCACTTCGTGAACATGCCGGCATGGTTTTGCGCAGACTGAGCGGTAAGACCGAAAATACGGCTCCCGTTCTTACGCTCATTACTCAGTTTGGCGGCGGGAAAACTCACACGCTCACAGCTCTCCTTCATCTCGCACAGGGCGGAGAAGGTGCGCAAGAATACCCCAGGGTTTCAGAGCTTATTAAAGGAAAATGATCATAACCCTTTATTTTTAAACCACTTAAAATTATTTTGTCGCCCTTTTTGTCTTTGCCGGTTTCTCCGTTTATACTATAGTGTAACCATAATTCTAATTGAAGGCCGACCGTGTCTTGCGTTTTGCTGCGAGACTCGGCGGTTTTTATTTGTACTGATCTTCAGACGTTTGAGAAATGTTTTTGAAATGTTTCGATATGATACCTAT
>JACQQS010000012.1 GCA_016206925.1 Candidatus Omnitrophota bacterium | reverse complement strand
GGACGGCACCGCGCGGTCGGCGCGGCGCGAAGGCGGGCATCTAAAGACTTGGATCCCCGCTTGCGCGGGGATGACGAACCTTTTACTAGTTCCGATAATGACAAAGTCTACTATGTTGTTAATCTTCTGTCAACGATGGAAAACTTGTTTTTTAAACCCGCAAGAATAATTTATGTAAGACTATTTAAATAAATGACTTATGCTGTTTATGTTCGTATGCGTCTGCTGTCGCACGGGTCTGCGGGGCGAGACGCCCCGTCTACGCAGCAGACGCCGCCTACTAAAAAACTTTTTCCACCGTCGAACCGGGATAATAGTACCGCAGAATTTCACGATATGTCTTTCCTTCTTCCGCCATTTCTTTCATGCCCCATTGGCAAAGCCCTACGCCGTGGCCGAACCCGCGGCCTTTGAATTCAAAGGCCCCGGCGAAATTTCTCGCGTTAAAAATCATGCTTCTCAACTTTCCGGCACCGACCGCCAGGCGAAAGGTATTGGCATTGACCATTATGTCTCCCCCGCCGTGGCGAACCCAGACACGCCGGGCGCGGCCTACGCCGTCCAAATCTTCCGGCTTGAGGTCCAGAACATTATCCAATGATAACCCGGCCGACCGCAGTTTCTTTGTAATCTCGTCAGCTGAAAACGCGGCCTCCCAATAAAAAGAAGACACGTTTCGGCCGTAGGGGCAGACAATTCCCATGAGAGACCGATGCGGCTCCACATCCCAGACATAATCTGCGCGGTACGTTCTTCCGCCGCAGTTTGAATGAAAATACGCCCGGAGCAGTTTCCCTTCGGATAAAATCACTTCGCCCGATGTAAGCCGTATCGCTTCGTTCGTCTGAAGCTCGGCCGCCTTTTCGCCGCCGTACACTTGGCTTTGCACGGTAGATGTCAGTGAAAAATCGCTGTCGAACCCGAGAAGTTCTTCAAATACTGCATAGGTCCTCGCGGCCACCGCTTGTGCCTTAAGCGCCTCCACGGGCCATTTTGCAACGACCTCTTTAGGCAAAACGCCCCGGAGATAAGCTTCAATGTCAATCTCATTAATGATGGTAAGTGTCCCGTTCGATTCGCGGACCACCTGAAGCTGATCGAGATATTCTTCTCCGCCGACCAGGATCCGTCCGGAAGGGCTCACCAGTTTGACGCCATAAATTTTGAACTCTTCGTTTCCCCAGCGCAGGCCGTTGCGAATAGGCGTTACCCGCACAGTCTCTGCTTCACGTCCTCCGAGTATCTCGCTCGTCTGGATGGTCTTGATGAAATAGGGCTGATCCACGCGGACATCCGCCGCGGGTTTTCCCTGGGAAAGGGCGACGCGAATGTTTCTCAGCGCATGAATATTTTTAGGGAGCGAAAGGGCTGTCGGCTCCGTTTCGCCAAATGACTTTGCTGACAGAGTTAAAAATATGAATACGAAGAGAAACCAGTACCGGCCCAACCCTATTGCACATCTGCCCTTTCGCATCATCACGACAGTACGCCCAGCCGTTTGAGTGCACGCCGCGTCTTTTCAACCGAACGGTGCACGATCCCGGTCATGCCCAGCCGGCGCGCGCCTTTCACATTGTTTTCCTTATCATCAATGAAAATAGCTTCCGACGCCCGACAACCCGCCCGGCCGAGCGCTGCCTTGAAGATCCTCGGATCGGGTTTGCGCGCGCCCACTTTGAAGGAAAGGATGTGGTCTTCAAATTTACGCACCACCGGAAAATGTCTCACAATGTGCTCATAATGAAGAACGTTCGTATCGGAAATAATGAGCAGATGGTAACGATCCTTCAATAGATCCACCATTTTTTCCATTTCCTGATTTACAAAGAAGATATCACTCCAGAGCGATTTAAACTCTTCCATGCCGAGCGAAAGACCGAAGCATTCGTTCACCGCGCTCAGTACTTCATCCGGACCCAGCCTGCCCATTTCGAAATTGTGGATAATATTTGTCTCCCGATAAAACGCCAGCGCTTCGGAAAAAGTTTTCGTGGATCGTTCGATGAGACGTTTAGCAATAACATCCTGGTCAAAATCGACAAGCACGCGGCCCAAATCAAAAAAAATGGTGTGAAAAGGCATGAGGATGCTCAGCCGTAGGGCATTGCCGGATCGCGAACGGCACCGATGATCGCCGGGGTTTGGGGAGCGGCCGGAGTTTTCTGACTGCGCAGAGAAATACCGCGGCTGCAGGCAGAAATGGCGCACAAGAGAAGAAAAAACGAAAAAGTTAAATAAGCTCTGCTGCCAATAAGACGGATGACATACATTTCAAACTTCTATTTGCCTGCCGTCTGCTTCAACGCATCCAGCGCCTTATCGTAATTCGGATGACTGGTAACTTCCGGAACATACTCCGCATAGGATATTTTTCCGCTCGGGTCGACCACAAAAATGGACCTCGCAAGCAGCCTGAGTTCCTTGATCAATACACCGTACGCCTGTCCAAAAGAAGTATCCCGATGATCCGAAAGACACTGAATTTTGTCTACCTTCTCCGCTCCGCAAAACCGGGTTTGCGCAAAAGGTAAGTCAACACTTACGGTAAGCGGAACAATACTTGCAGGAAACTTTGCGGCTTCCTCATCAAAACGCTTGGTCTGTAAACTGCAGACCGGTGTATCCAGCGACGGGACCACGTTGAGCAATACAGTTTTACCTTTGAAACTTGAAAGTTTCACGACAGAAAGGTCCTTGGCCAACAAACCGAACTCCGGCGCCGCGCTGCCGGGTTTAAGTTCAGGACCAACCAATGTCAGCGGATTTCCCTTAAATTTTACGGCGCCTTTTCGTTCTGTCGGCATATCATTCTCCTTATTTTGTTCCAACCTTTATGAATGGGCTTAAACTTCTCCCTTTTCCTGCCAAAAGGGACAACATCGTAGCATAGATTAACCATGCCCACAAATTTTTTTGCCTAATGAACACGATCGGATAATTAAAGCCGCACAAGATCCCCTTCATGATAAAGCGACAAAAAAAGAAGCACATAATCCCTAAGGTGACGTGTTAGGAGAAAATTTGTGCGAACATGTTCGCGGCCGTTTTCCCCCAGCCTTTTCGCAAAACCTGGATTTTGAAGGATCTGTTTGATGGCGCGGGCCGCACCTTCGATACTGTGACACAGCAAACCGGAATATTTGTGGGTCACCTGCAATCGAATGCCACCTACAGCCGAAGCAACAACGGGCTTAGCTTTCCACAAAGCTTCGCTTACCGTCAGCCCAAAACCCTCGCGGATCGACTTCTGGACAATAACACTTGATGCCCTCTGCAATGCATTAATCTCGATATCACTTCCCGCAGGAATGGCTAGAACATGAATATCACGATTTTTTCCCGCCCTTTCCCTGACTTTCTGTAAAACTTCAGAAGATTCGGGATCATCCGCTGCTTCCCCGCCCGCAAGAACCAGCTGACAATCGATGTGTTTCTGTACCATCTCAAAAGCTTCTATCACGCCGAGGGGGTCCTTTAAATAATCGAATCTTGAAATCTGCGTCACCATCGGCTTTTCAGGGTCTAAATGAAAGCGGTTGAGCGCCTCCCCAATCACATTTTCCGGCAATTCCTTATTTTTATCGCTTAGAGGATCAATGGACGGGGAAATCAAGAATTGGCGGATCGGCAGCTCCTGGCTAAACGCAGGCGCGGAAAAAACCGAGCCATCATAGCGATCGATAAACGGCCTGAGGAAACTCCAGACCTTCGGATCGGGATTGGAGACATCGATGTGGCAACGCCAAAGCCACTTGGCCTTTTTCTGTTCTTTTTGATTGACGAGCGTAATGGGCTGCGGATCGTGGACAAGAATAATGTCCCCCGCAAGCTCCATCGTATGGCTATTGGCTTCACCCGTTTCAAGGAAAGTCGTGAAATCATCGGGTTGGAT
>JACQQS010000001.1 GCA_016206925.1 Candidatus Omnitrophota bacterium | reverse complement strand
TCGCCGGCTGAACGCAGTCCGTTCTTGCAGCTCTGCAAGAAAAGCTGGGTATGGAAGACGAGGGAGCCTTCCGGGCGGGCAGCGCGCTCGCCGGCGGGGTGGCCCGGATGGGGGCCACCTGCGGCGCCTTGACCGGCGCCGTCATGGCGATCGGCCTGGAGGCGGGAAGGGCGCGGCTGGAGGACACGGAGCAATACGCGAAGGCGATGGTCCCCGCCCAGGAGGTGTACCAGCGCTTCGAGGCGGTAGAAGGCTCGTCCCGGTGCCTGGAGGTCCACCAAAAGCTCTACGGGCGGAGCTTCCTGCTCGCCGACCCCGAGCAGCGCAAGGCTTTCCTGGAGGCGGGCGGGCACAGCGCGGCCGGCTGCCCGAGCGTGTGCTACGAGGCCGCCAAGATCGCGGCGGACGTGATCCTCGGCCTGCGCGAGGGGAAGGCCTAGCGGGCCTGACGGCGCCATAGCCGGGCGGCTGTTCTGAGCTTGGGGGGATTCCAGCGAGTATTTCGCAATTACACTTACTCCCCAAGGAGAATTTGAAGAGGCGCACTGAACAGACGGTAAACCGTAGAAGACAAAAACTAGCTTTCAAACTTACGCCCAACACGACATGGCACCACACCTATGATCACAGTTGACAATAAATCAATATCGGACCTACCATTTAATGCACGGCCAATACAATAATAGGAGGTTCCCCAGATCATCCCATGAGGCAAAAACCATTCGGGAGACTGGCAACCAATGCTTCCAATTGCGCAATTACAACTAGGCTTTAATGACGCAAAAAATTACAACAGAAGAGAGTACAGAGACTTATTCAACCAACTATTCGTGAAAGATGAGTCATTCGAAAAATTGTGCAATCCAACAAGCTCTTTTCTCATCGGAGAAAAGGGAACGGGAAAAACAGCATATTCCACCTTCTTCACCAACATATCATATCAACAACATCACGCATCTTTACACTACATTCGCGAAACTGACTATCCAAAATTTATCTCGTTAAAAAAAGATCGGCAACTCAACCTGTCTGACTACGTAAATATCTGGAGGGTTATCATTTGTCTGATGTTGGCCCAACAAATTCGAGACACCGAGAAACAAATGTCAATACTGTCCAAAATGTCTCGTTTTAGCCAACTCGAACAGGTGATCGATGAATATTACATGAACGCTTTTTCTCCGGAAATAACTTCCGCTCTACAGTTCGTGGAGCATTCAAAAGCAAGCGCGGAACTATTAGCAAAACATTTAAAATTGGCAGGAGAAAGCCAAGAAAGTAACACTTTTTCTGAAACGCGATTTCAAGTGAATCTTCTTTTCATAGAACGTCACTTCAAGGAAGCCCTAAGAGCACTCAAGCTACGGCGCAATCAGCTTCTTTTTATCGACGGGGTCGATCTACGACCATCTTCCATACCATACAATGATTACTTGGAATGCATCAAAGGACTTGCGAATGCGGCCTGGGAACTTAACAATGATTTTTTCCCTTCAATAAAAGATTCCCAGGGTCGTTTACGTGTAGTCTTGCTGCTTAGACCTGACATTTTCCAGCAATTAGAAATGCCAAACCAAAATGCAAAAATCCGTGACAATTCGGTACTCCTTGATTGGCGCACAACAGACGAGGGCCATCGCTCATCATTGCTATTTGAAGTATCAGACCGCTTACTGAGATTTGGGCAAGGGAAAGAGATCGAGCGCGGAAAAGCGTGGGACTATTACTTTCCTTTCGATTCTCCAAAAACCAAAAGAAAGTTTAGTGTTCCGAGTTCATTCATAGAATTTTTAAGGTTATCTTATTACAGGCCTCGGGATATCGTCACAATGCTCAGCATATTAAAAGAATCTGCCACGGGCGATGGAGATCTGAATAAGCAACAATTCTCGTTGAGTGACCTGGAAAGCCCAACGTTTCGACGGAGATTCGCAGACTATCTATTAGGCGAGGTGAAGGATCACATTTTATTCTACTACACACTCGATGATTACTCGACATTCTTGAGGTTTTTTGAGTTCATGCAGGGTCAAATTCGATTCGCGTATAATCAATATCTTGCTGCTTTTGAGAAACACGCGAAATCTCTCTCAGCACGCAACAAAACCAAACCACTATTCATGGACAACCCAGACGATTTCCTGCAATTTCTGTACGATCTTAATGTCATCTCCTACAACGAAAGAACGGACGAAGGAGAAACTTATACTCGGTGGTGTTTTCAAGAACGGACATTCGCAAACATAGCTCCAAAAGTGATGGCTAACGAAACATATCAGATTCACTATGGATTGGCCCGCGCTTTAAACATTGGCAAGGCATTGAGACGCCACAATTAAATTTTCAGTCGTTACTCTCGCATCTGAAGCATTTTTACACCAGGTCCGGCCGCTCCTCGTCGCGGTAGTGGGCGAAGCCCTTGGGCGCCGTGCCCTTCGCCCGGTGGACGTGCATGGGAGCGGGGGTGAGGGGATGCCACTGCGTCTGGTCCGGGGGCTCGGGCCACTCGGAGGGCAGGTGGACGTAGGCGTTCGGCCCCGTGG
>JACQQS010000011.1 GCA_016206925.1 Candidatus Omnitrophota bacterium | reverse complement strand
TAACCGCCGATGATCTTACCGCTGTTTACACCTTTAATGATGTGGATGGGGACCTGGAGTCAGGTACGCTCATTCAATGGTTTAAGAATGGCCTTTTGGTGCCGGCATTAAATGGACTCCTTACGGTGCCAGCTGCCAGTACTGACATAGGACAGCAGTGGCGCTTCGAGATGACCCCCGCTGACGGAATAGACTTTGGCGCGACGGTTTCGTCACCATCTGTTACCGTTGCGGGGAGTCCCAATACGGCGCCAACGCTAAATCCAATTGGTGCGCGGACCGTAGACGAGGGCGCAACCTTTGTTATCAATATTTCTGCTACAGATCCCGACCCTGGTCATACCGCAGCACTTAATTTCACTTATACCGGCAGTTTGAGCTGGATCAGCATAAACAATTCGAGTGGGCAGGCAAATTTAGTTCCAGGCTATACCGTGGGCGGGCAGACGTATTCGGCAACGTTCCGCGTAACGGATCCGCTGGGCGCGTTTGATGAGGAAATAATTAGCATCACCGTAAACAATGTAAATGATCCGCCCGTTGCTAACGCAAGTCTAAGCGCTACAAGCGTACAAGAATTCGCATCGGGGCAGTTGGATGGCACAGCTTCCGGTGATCCCGACGGTGACGCTATAGTGGCTTACACATGGGCGCAAACCGGCGGAACACCGGTTACATTACTGCCATCCCATACTGTGGCGAAACCAAGTTTTGGTGCGCCCGGTGTCGGATCCGGAGGCGCAACGGCCACCTTTGCACTCACAGTAAGAGATAGCTTCGGGTTGGATAGTAATGCCGTTACCGTCAACATGACCATTACAAATGTTAACCAAAACCCCGCAGCCGTGGATGACACCGTAACGGTATCACAGAACACTAAAGACAATATCTTGGACTTGCTTGACAACGATACAGATGATGACGGCGATCTCTTGAAAATTACGGCTGTAAGCGACCCGCCGAAAGGAACGGCGGCAGTGAGCGCTGACGGCCTGGATGTGCTTTACACGCCGGACAATGGATTCTCAGGCTCGGATAGTTTCACGTATACTATTTCCGACGGATTTGGCGGAACGGACAGCGGCCTTGTGACGATCACGGTGTCTTCGAACGGATCGACCGGTACTGGAGGCGGCAACTCCGCATCGTCTACTTCAAGCACATCAACAGAGACAACGAACACAACCGGTAACACAAGCGCTCCTTTCGGCGGAATTGGCTCTGCAGGCATAGCGATCGTCGGGTCGGTTGAACCGGAAGAAGCTTCCGTGCCCGCCGGGCGATTTGCGGATTCCGGCTCGGAACCCGCGCTGGCCGCAAATTCAATACCACCTCAAATTATTGTCTTTGGGCCGACGGCCAGGCCGGCCGCTTTATCTACAGGTGAATTTGTTGAAGCCGGATCGCCGCTAACGATGGAAGACTTGTCTTTCTACGCTGGCGGGAACGGCGAAGAAGAGAAGCATAAGGACCATCCACAACCAATATTCGGCCGGACCTCCAGACCGGAACGTCCGACGGTGAATGCGCTTTCAGCCGGCCAAATGGAAGGCCGTTTCGGATTGAATCACCCGGCATCGCAACAATCGGTGACGGATTCGAGCGATGCAGCCGACATTTCAAACAAAAAAACAAGCATCTCCAATAAGCAAAGCGGCTCGATAAATACCTACGCATTCAAAATATGGAATTTATTCACGAAATTACCGTTTGGAGGCGCCTTTGGACTTGGATTTGGCGCCGCTGAAGAAGCTGCCGCAAGAAAAGCCTACGAGAGTTAAGGCTTATCTTCTTCCGACAACCACGTATCCCAATTAAACTCGTCCTCGGCGTGATCTGCTTCTGAAGCCGCGGCCGACTCAGGCGAACCGCTCGGCACAGCCGGTACTGCCGGATCGCTCGGCGATATTTCAACTCCCGATTCAGAAGAAGCTTCGCCGGACGTTTCCGTACTTTCTATCGTATCCCACTCATCAAGATCGCTCCAATCATCCCAGCTAGACCAATCGGCCCACTCGTCTTCGAATTCCGACACGGCTTCTTTGGATTGCGCATCTTCGGGTGCTATGGGAAATGTTTCAAGAGCATCCGCTTGAGGAAACCGAGACATGTTGGGCAAAGGATATGCCGGTGTTAGAGCGCGCTCCTCAACGATATGCTCACCCTCCGGAGGCGTTTTTTGATCCCCTTCGATCAAATCTTGAATGGGGTGCGGGCGAATTTTTAAGGCGAATGCGAAACCGGCAGCCAGGATAATCTGCAACACAAACACTGCAATGCGGAGATAGACCGCACCGGTTCTGAAAGCCGCAACCGATCTTGATCCATTCGGGAAACGTATTCGAGAATGCATGTGATAATTATACTCTAAGACTTTAAATCATTACGAATTGTTCTCAGAATTAAAACGATAACCGCTTTAGATGCAAGTGTTTAGTTTGGGAACGATAGGTAGGATTTCAGGCATTGACCCGTGTGGGAATTCTGGATCCCGGCAATTTCAGAAGGCGTACCCACCGCAACGACGGACCCGCCTTTTTCGCCGGCCTCCGGTCCCAAATCGATGATCCAATCCGCGCATTTAATGACTTCCATATTGTGCTCAATAATCAGAATAGAGTGGCCGCCCTGAAGAAGCCGCTCAAACGCTCCCATCAGATACCGGATATCATTGTAATGAAGGCCCGTGGTTGGCTCGTCAAAAAGATAAAGCAATTTCTGCTGCGGCCGTTCGATCAGATGCTGCGATAATTTCAAGCGCTGCGCTTCGCCAGATGAGAGCGTGTTTGCCGACTGACCCAAACGCAGGTATCCGAGCCCCACATCATCCAAGACACGGAGTTTTGACTGGATCCCTTCCTGGTATGCAAAAAAATCCATGGCTTCGCGGACCGTTAAATTTAAGACTTGATGAATATTCTTTCCGCGGAAAAAAACGTTCAGCACGTGCTCCTGGTAACGTGTGCCGTTACACGTATCGCAATCGATAAATATATCCGCAAGAAAGTGCATCTCCACCTTGACTTTTCCGTCACCCTTGCATTTCTGGCACCGCCCGCGGTCAACGTTAAACGAAAAAGAGCCCGCCGTCATCTTTTTCTGCCGCGCCTCTTTGGTGCGGGCAAATACCTGCCGAATCTCGTCAAACATGCCGCTGTAGGTAGCGGGATTTGAACGCGGAGTCCGGCCGATGGGTGATTGATCGATCAAAATCATATCGTCGATAAGCTCAAATCCGAAAGCCTTCTCGAGCCGGCCTATTTCCTTCACCGGCCTGCCCCGAAAGCGCAGGTAATTTTTGTACAAAATGTCGTAAAGCAGGGTGCTTTTCCCAGAACCGGAAACGCCCGTTAAAACACAGAATTTTCCCAGAGGAATTTCGGCGCGGATATTTTTCAAATTATGCTCTGCGGCTCCTTCTAGAACGATTTTCCTTTTTCCCGCCGCAAGCTTTCGGCCGTTTGAGCGGATGGCTATTTTCTCACGCCCGCTGAGGTATGCGCCTGTAATAGACCGGGAGTCGTTAAGCAAATCTGGAATAGCGCCTTGAAAAATCACCTCGCCGCCGTCTTTACCGGCATGCAGACCCATATCAATGATTTCATCTCCCGCTTCGATCATGGCCTTGTCATGCTCCACAACCACCACCGAGTTGCCTAAATCGCGCAGTTTCCTGAGAAGGCCGATCAAAAGTAAATTATCCCTTTCGTGAAGACCGATGCTGGGTTCATCCAAAACATAGAGCGTGTCCACAAGCGCCGAGCCGAGGGACGTTGCCAAATGAATTCGCTGCGCCTCGCCTCCCGAAAGTGTGCGCGAGGAACGATTAAGCGTAAGATATCCAAGGCCAACTTCATCCAGAAAGGCCAGGCGGTTGCGAATTTCAAATAAAACGGGCTCCGCCGCGCTCTTTTCAAAATCGGGAAGGGAGGGGCCGCCGAAAAATTGCTTGGCTTCATGGATCGTCAATTCGGAAATCTCCGCGATATTCTTGCCACCCACATAAACACACAAAGCTTCCTGCTTCAATCTGAGCCCTTTGCATTGCTCACAGGGAACAAAACTTCTGTATTTTGCCAGAAAAACACGCACGTGCATCTTGTACGTTTTCTTCTGAAGATATTCAAAGAAATCTTTGACCCCGAAATAATCTCCGCCCCCGTTCAGAACGACATCGCGCTGTTTCTGTGTGAGTTTATTCCAAGGCCTATCAAACGGGATTCCGGTTTTCTGGCAAAATTTTTTCAACTGATAAAATTCCCAATGCGCGCTCGGTTTGGTCCAGGGCTCGATGGCGCCCCCGGCCAGCGACTTACTGGGGTCGGGCACTACCAGATTCATGTCAATGACGATCACCCGCCCAAATCCCTGGCAGGCCGGACAGGCGCCGAGCGGGCTATTAAACGAAAACATGTGGGGTGTGGGGAGAGGGTAATTCAGAATACACTTAGCGCAATGAAAATGTTCGGAGTGCCGTTCCTCGGCGCCGTCGGTAACCACAACAAGCTGACCGCGCCCATGATGATAAGCTGTTTCAAGCGATTCCGTTATCCGCGGCTTTGAATCCGGCTTGATCGGGATCCGATCAACAACGACCGTAATACGCTCCAATGATTTCAGTGACGAAATGCGCACTTCATCGAGCGATTTTACAGCGTTCTTATCATACAGACGCGTAAACCCTTGTTTGGACAACTCCTCCAACGCTTCTTTCAGATACTTCTTGGCCTTTGCCTCGAGCGGGATCTCAAAGTTAATGAGGACGGTTTGACCCGAAAGCCTTTCCAATAAGCCTTTGGCCACTTCACCGGCAGGTTCTTTTTTAACAGGCTGCCCGCATTGGCGGCAGACGGTTTGACCTGCACGCGCAAAGAGAAGCCTCATGAAGTCGTTCAGTTCCGTCTGAGTACCGACGGTTGAGCGCGCGTTGGAAATGAAGTTTTTCGATTCGATCGCTATGGCAGGAAGCATTCCGGTGATGCTGTCCGCATCCGGTTTTTCCATACGTTCCAGGAACTGGCGGGTGTAAGAGGACATGCTTTCGATGTAACGGCGCTGACCCTCGGCATAGAGCGTGTCGAAGGCAAGCGATGATTTTCCGGAGCCGCTGACGCCGGTAATAATGACCAGCTTACGGTGCGGAATGGTCACATCAATGTTTTTTAAATTGTGGACACGAACCCCGCGCGCTGATATGGCATTCATGAATTTAAACCCGACAGGTTCTTATGAAAGGAAGCCGAAAAAAGAAATTAGGCGGCGCCCGCCTGCATGGCGAGCTGCTGCTGATCCTGCGGAGAAGGTTTTATGATTTGACTCGCGACACGCCCCATCCGGTCTTCGATGGCATCGAGAAGTTCGTTGGCGCGGTATTTCATGGTGGATGCTTTGTCCAATGAAACTGCTGTCTTATTGCGTTCAACGGGCTTAACCCAAATAGTCACAACTCTTTCGTCAGAATTGGTGACTTCCCTAAAGCGCGTGTCGTAAACTTCGACTTTCCCGGATGACTTGTCGGTAAACTGAAGCTCCCAGCCCGGCAGCATCATGATCGAATCCAGAACTACCAAATAGGTATAATCTTTTGCCTTATCGAAAACAAGCTCGCGATCTGCGGGCAGACCTTCATCCGCCAAATTCTTCTTCAGAAATGAACAACCTGTTCCGCTCATTAATATGAATACGATTAAAAACGAAATCAGTCCCTGTCTCATTTTTAAGTCTCCGTGTCGGTTGGCTAACGATTTTGAAGAGACGCTATTTTATAAGAAATAAGCGATGCCTGCAATCAGTTTGCTAAATATCGAGAACATCTTTCATCGACCAGAGGCCGTTTTTCTTTTTGGCCACAAACTGCGCGGCCAAAAGGGCTCCGCTCGCAAACGCGTCCCGTGACGTCGCTTTATGAAAAAGACCGATGCGCTCACCCGCAGCCATAAACTCAACCGTATGCTCTCCGATAACGTCGCCGCCGCGAACGGCGTGAATGCCAATCGTGCCCCGCTTACGCGCACCCGTCATGCCTTTTCGTCCATACACCGCAACCTTGTCTAACGAAACGCCCCGCGCAAATGCAGCCACCTCTGCTATCTTCAATGCAGTTCCGCTGGGTGCGTCCTTCTTCATGCCGTGGTGCGATTCCACGATTTCAAGGTCATAAGCAGGGCCCAGCTTTTTCGAAGCAAGGGCGGTCAGCATGAGAAGAAGATTTACTCCGACACTCATATTTGGAGAAAACAGGATGGGAATTTTCTTGGCAGCCGCCTGAATCCGCTTGACCTGCGCGGACGCCAACCCCGTTGTCCCAATGACGAGCGCCTTTCTCCAGCGCAAACAGGCATCGACATGGTCCATCGTGGCTCGGGGATTGGTGAACGTGATGAGTACGCGGGCCGGTTTCAACGCTGCTTCGGGCCTGTCCGTCAAGAGAGAGTTTTGATGCGGAATTCCCAGAAGATTGCTCAGGTTCTCCCCCAGCAAAGGGTGCGAAGCGGATTCGAGCGCGCCGCGGATAGAGAAGGAAGAATTCTTCCCCGCCAAATTCAATATGGCCCTTCCCATCCGGCCCATGGCGCCGGCAACGGCAATGCGCAACGGTTTCATTTCTTGGAGCCCACTTTTTTTCTCTGCGTTGATGTATCGGCAAAAACCTTCAACTCTTTTAAGACGCGCGAAAGCTCTTCTTTGTTTGCAGAAGACATTTCGCAAAGCGGAAGGCGCAACTCCGGTTTGATAAGTCCCATCATGCCAAGAGCGGTCTTGACCGGAATGGGGTTGGTTTCGATAAACATGACCTTGTTTAACCGGAATAATTCCCGATGCAGGCGCTTGGCCGTTTCCATGTCTTTTTCCAGTGCCGCGTGAACCATTTTTGAAACGCGGCCGGGCATCACATTGGCGGTAACCGAAATCACGCCTTTCGCGCCTACCGCCATAAGCGGCCAGGTCAATGCATCTTCCCCGCTGATCACGGTGATATCGCAGAGATCTAGAATTTGACAGGTTTGCTCGATGCTTCCGCTGGCTTCTTTAATAGCAACGATATTGGGAATCTTCCGAAGCCGCGCAACCGTCTGGGGCGAAATGGAAACCCCCGTTCTTCCCGGAACATTGTAAAGCACGATGGGAATGTCAACTTTTCCGGCAATGTATTCATAATGCCGGTAAAGCCCCTCTTGCGTCGGCTTGTTGTAATAAGGCGTCACAACCAGTACGCCCGCTGCTCCCGCTTTTTTGGCGTGCTTCACTAGACCGACGGCTTCTTCCGTAGAATTAGAACCCGCGCCGCAAATCACCGGCACGCGTCCATCGACATGTTCGATGACAAAATCCATCACAGCCCGGTGTTCTTCATGCGACATCGTCGCCGATTCGCCGGTCGTACCGCAGGGAATGATAATGTCCGTCCCCTGATCCATATGCCAATCCGCCAATTTCTTGAGTGTGTCCCAATCGATCGAACCATCCCGGAACGGTGTAACCAGCGCCACCATTGAACCTTGAAACATGGAAACCTCCAAGAATTTTAGCTAACAGCTTCAGCCATCAGCTGTACTATTCACGAGCGATGTTCGTAGTTTGAGCTCGTTTTATTGAGTGATGGTCTCGAAAGCAACCCGAAGCTGCTCCGGTTTGGCAACTTCAAAATTCAGTTTTTCGAATCCCAAAATATGCCCAGCCTTATCCTTTATAAGGATAACTTCTTCCGCTGTTTCTTCACAGACATATTCCTTTTTAGGCTCGCCAAACCAAACGGTCAGAGTATTTCCCTTATGATCGTAAAACACTTTTATTTGGGCCATACTTTCTCTCCTACTTTAATTGAATCTGTCGGATAAGCTGTAACAAGAAATCCTTCACCGTTAGCCTTCTTACTCACAGCACAAGTCCATCGTCCTTTACCCTGCACTCTATAAAACAAATAAATGGCAGCATCTTTTCTGCTCCGGCGAATTTCGTCAGGACTTTGAAGCGTGCGCTGGACTTCCTTTTCATGTCCAGACATAACAGGATGCTTAACACTAACGATAATATTCCAGTATGACCGACTGACATACACACGAAAGCCGAGTGGTGTTAAAACATCAAATAGAAGATCTTTTGTCTGTCTCTTCGCCATAGCCAAATAATATCACTTCCTGAACGATCATTCTATTCACGTGTTATAAGGAAAATTAACTCTCCCGTTTTGTTCACAAATCCTCCGTTTTAAAACTATTTTGAAAGAAAAGTACCTTCGCAGATGAATTTTGCGGGGCCTTCGAGTGTGACGTTTTGAATACAACATCTGTCCATTTTAAAATTAACGATCAATGCTTCGCCGCTTCGCGTGATTAATTTTACGGGTGTCTTGCAGAATCCTTCGACCACGCTCACCACCGCCGAAGCTACCACACCTGTCCCGCACGCCAGTGTCTCATCCTCAACGCCGCGTTCGTAAGTGCGGATAAGAAGGGTGTGCGCATTTTTAATTTGAACAAAATCGCAATTTTGGCCACGTGGCCAAAATTGCTTATGATAGCGAACGGCCCGGCCTACTTCCACTACAGGAAATTTCGCCAGGTTTTTCACAAAAATCACCGCGTGCGGCACGCCCGTATCGACAGAATAATAGGAGAATTCTTTACCCAGTACGCGTATTTTGGACCTTGTCCGGTAATCTCGCAGCGCGGTAAAGTTACTCCGCACGCGGCGGCTGCCCAAAATCTCCGTCCGGATTTCACCCGCTCTCGTCTCAATGCTCAGTTTTTTCCCCTTGCCCATCTGCGCTTCGGCATAAAGAGCAACGCAACGTGTCGCATTCCCGCACATCTCCGCTTCCGAACCGTCTGCGTTGATAATGCGCATGCGCAGATCAGCTTTTCTGGAATCTTCCAGCAAGACGAGCCCGTCCGCGCCGATACCATAGTGCGGGTCACAGATTTCTCTTGTCAGGTCTTTGACATTTCTGAGCGCGTTTTTCCGGTGGTCGATAACGACAAAGTCGTTGCCTGCGCCCACCATTTTATGAAATTTAATTTTCTTCACACCCTGCCTCACCTTAAAAATGCGGGGATGCGCTCTCCGCGCACCAGGTCGTTTAACAATTCTCTCCTGCGAATCACGTAAAACCGGCTGCCTTTTACAAGCACCTCTGCGGCGCGCGGCCGCGAATTATAATTGCTCGACATGCTGAACCCGTAAGCACCCGCGCTGAGGACGGCAAGATATTCTCCCTCATTGACTTCCGGGAGTCTACGGTCTTTAGCCAGGAAGTCCCCGCTTTCGCAAACCGGGCCGACCACGTCTGCCAGGATTTTCCGGGCCTGTCCGTTTCTCCGAACCGGAAATATGTCATGAAACGATCCATACAGAGCCGGCCGCACCAAATCATTCATGGCTCCGTCAACAATAATGAAACGTTTCTTCGCTGTGGGCTTTACGTACTGCACTTTTGTTAAGAATACACCGCTGTTTCCCGAAATGAAACGCCCGGGCTCCAGAATAATTTTGCATTTTGATTTCCGGAAAAAAGGAACGAGACCCTGCGCATAATCGGCCGGTGACTGCGCTCGTTCCCGGTCGTAGATAATTCCGAGCCCGCCGCCGAAATCAAGATATTGAATTTTCACCCCGCGCAACCGGATCTTCTCGATAAACTTAAGCGTTCTCTTGAGCGCTTCCACAAAAGGGCGGGTTTCGAGAATTTGCGAACCGATGTGAACATGAACTCCGCACAGATGCACATCCGGCCAGCGATACCTTTTCAAAAAGAGCGTTTGCGCTGTTTCAAAGTCAATCCCGAACTTGCTCAAATAGCCGCCCGTTGTTGTATACGCATGCCCTCCAGCGCCAATATTTGGGTTTAAACGAAGGGCCGCAGAAGTGCGCTTCTTTAATGATGAAGCGATTCTCTGAATCGCGTTTAGCTCGGACTCCGACTCCACATTAAAAAGGAGAACGCCGACCTCCAATGCTTTTCTAATCTCGCCGTCGCTTTTCCCGACGCCGGCAAAGACAACCTTTTCGCCGCGGCAGAGCGCTTTTTTAGCGCGGAAGAGCTCCCCTCCCGAAACAATGTCAAGCCCGGCGCCCTTTTTTACGAGGGCGCGCACCAATGCCAGATTAGAGCAGGCCTTCATCGAATAGCAGATGAGAGGCTGAATAGACCCAAAAGCCTTCTTTAAGCGTTCAAAATGCTCAATGAACGTTTTGTAGCTGTACACGTAGCACGGCGTGCCGACTTCATCGACCAGATCGGCAAGCTTAACACCTTCGCAGTAAAGATCACTGCCTTTGTAACGAAACTCATGAATGAGCACGAAAACGCTTCCTCCAAAATGCAATCTGTTCCTTGACGCTCTCGGCCGACGTAGATCCCTTTGATTTCTTGGCATTCACGGAGCGTTCGGGTGAAAACAACTGTTTCACATCAGAACCAAATTTCGGGTTGGCGCTCCTGAAGTCTTCTAAAGAAAGTTCCCGCAAAGATTTTCCCTTCTTCTCCGCAACCAGCACCAATTCTCCCACAGCACGGTGGGCATCTTTAAAAGGCACGCCCTTTAGGACAAGATACTCCGCCAGATCCGTAGCATAAAGGCGGTCGTCTTTTAATGCATTTCGCATCGCTTCTTGATTGATTTTCATGGACTTCACAACCGAGCTCAGAATGCCCAAAGAGCTGACCGCCTCGCGCAAGGCACTAAACAGCGGTTTTTTATCTTCTTGCATGTCACGGTTGTAAGTCAGCGGAATCCCTTTCATCGTAACCAGCACGGAAAGTAAACTTCCGTAAACTGTTCCGGTCTTTCCCCTCACCAGCTCAAGCATGTCCGGATTTTTCTTATGCGGCATAAGACTTGAACCCGTTGAGTAACGGTCCGCAACCGTAATGTATCCGAATTCACTGCCGGTCCACAGAATCAGATCTTCCGCAAAGCGCGAAAGATGTACAAATAAAATTGCCAGTGCAGAAAGCGTTTCCAGGACAAAGTCGCGGTCCGAAACTGCGTCCATGCTGTTTTGGGCAATGCGCTGAAACCGGAGCATCTTCTGTAAAAATTCCCGGTCAATCGGAATCGACGTTCCCGCCAGCGCCGCCGAACCCAGAACCAGCTCGTCCATGCGGTCCCCGGCATCCTGGAACCGCCCCCTGTCGCGTTCAAGCATTTCCACATATGCAAGCAGATGATGCGCAAAACTGACCACCTGCGCTCTTTGGAGATGTGTGTAACCGGGAAACAGCGTCTTGGAATTTTTCCCTGCTACATTCAACAACTCCCGCTGAAACGATTCCAACTGCTCGAGAACCTGAGAAATCCGTTCCTTGACGTAGACTCGCGTGCTCGTCGCAACCAAATCGTTCCGGCTGCGCCCCATATGCAATTTTTTGGCAACGGGGCCGACTCTCTTTTCAAGCTCAGATTGAATAAGCGTGTGAACATCCTCATATGGACCGGTCAACTCATAAAAATCCGAGGATTTAAACTCGGCCTCTACCGCCTCGAGGCCGCGAACAATCTGCTCACCTTCCTTTTTGCTAATCAGGCCGCATTTTGTAAGCATGGAAGCATAAGCAACGTTTACCTTGATCTCGGCACCGAAGAGTTCGCCGTCAACAGCAAGAGAATAACTAAACGCCTTTGCTTCGGAATCGAGGCCTTCTTTAAAGCGGCTCCCCCATAGGGCCTCACGGCCTCTGTCATTCCCGCGCACGCGGGAATCTGACATGGACGTCATCCCCTCGGAAGAGGGGATCTCAAAATAGGCCCCCGCTTCCGCGGGGGCGACATCCCTGCTGGATCCCCGCTTTCGCGCCGTTTGTTCAAGCGCCGGTTGGGCGCTTGGTCCGACGGCACCACGCGGTCGGCGCGGCGGGGATGACACCTTATTTCCCTGGCTACTGGCTACTGGCCTCTTGCTACTTCTTTTCATAAGGTAATCCCCAGAGCTTTATGAACCCGTTCGCCGCCGTGTGATCAAACGTATCGCCTTTGGAATAGGTGGCCAGCTTCTCCTCATATAGTGAGTGCGGTGATTTTCTTCCGGCCATAATGATATTTCCCCGGTCGAGTTTTAAGCGCACATTTCCGGTCACACGCCACTGGTGCTTTTGCATAAAAGCATCAAGCGCTTCTTTTAGCGGAGTAAACCAAAGCCCGTAATAAACCAATTCGGCATATTTCTGCGAAAGCAGTTTCTTGTAATGCAAATACTCCCGGTCCAAAACCAACGCTTCGAGCGACTCATGTGCATACATGAGTATGGCCGCCGCAGGCGCTTCGTATATTTCCCTGCTCTTTATTCCCACAAGCCGGTTTTCGATCATGTCCAGCCGCCCGACTCCGTACCGGCCGCCGACGGCATTCAGTTTCTCTATTAATGAAACCAGCGGGAGCGCTCTTCCGTTCAACCGGACCGGGACTCCTTTGCTAAAGTCGATTTGCACATACGCCGGACGTTTCGGCGCGCGCTCGGGCGGAACCGTCATCATATAAGACTCGGCCGAAGGTTCGGCCCATGGATCTTCAAGATGCCCGGCCTCGATAGCCACACCCCAAATATTCTTATCTATTGAATAAGGGCTTTTCTTCGTCACCTTAATGGGCAAACCTCTCGACTTTGCATATTCGATTTCCTCCTCACGCGATTTGAAGGACCATTCTTTTAATGGTGCAATGATCTTCAGATTCGGATCAAGCGTGCGAACACCCACTTCGATGCGCACTTGATCGTTGCCTTTCGCGGTGCATCCGTGCGCAACGTATTCGGCTTTTTCCCGCTGCGCTACCGCGACCAAATGCTTGGCAATCAGAGGACGGCCAAGAGAAGTAGCCAGCAAATAGCCATCCTCATATTTCGCATGCGCATGCAGTGCCGGCAAAATAAAATCACGCGCAAACTCACTTTTCAGATCCACGATGTGGACTTTCTTAGCGCCACAGGCTATCGCCCGTTTGCGCAGCTCTAGCGCGTTCTTTACTTCGCCGATGAATGCCGAAAAGCAGACCACATCCAGCCCGTAGTTTTCCTTGATCCATGCTACGGCACAAGATGTGTCCAAACCGCCGGAATACGCTAAAACCACCTTACTCATTTGAAATCTCCTATTTCCCTAGCAATTTCAATAAAAGCGCCTTCTGCACATGCATTCGGTTTTCGGCCTGATCAAAGACGATCGAATGCTTCGATTCAAGAACTTCGTCGGTAACTTCTTCTCCCCGTCTGGCCGGAAGGCAGTGCATAAATAGCACGTTCGGCTTTGCTTTTTTCAGCAAAGGCATGCTTACTTGAAAATTCATGAACTGCTTCCGCTTTTCTACTGCGCCTTCTTCCTGGCCCATGCTTATCCAAACATCGGTGTACACAACGTCGGCATTCTTTACGGCTTCTTCCGGCTGAAAGGATCCTTCAATCTTGGCGCCGGTTTGCCTAGCCAACTCTCGTTTCTGTCTAATGTTTTTTTCATCCGGTGCAAATTCTTCCGGCGTTGCGTAAGAAAACATAATCCCCATTTTTACCGAAAGGGCAAGGAGCGATAAAAATACATTATTGGCATCGCCTACATATGCGAGCTTCAAATTTTTCAAGCCGCCGATTTTCTCTTCGATAGTGAAAAAATCCGTAAGCGCCTGGCACGGATGTGAAAAATCACTCAAGCCGTTTATGACCGGCACATTCGAATATTCCGCAAACTCTTCCACCCGATTATGCGCAAACGTTCGATACACCATCACATCTAAATAACGACTGAGCACCCGTGCCACATCTTTAATGGCTTCCCGCCTGCCAAGGTGAATGTCCTCGGGCCCCAAATAAATGGCGGATCCGCCGAGCTGTGCCATGCCCGCTTGGAAAGATATCCAAGTGCGGGTTGAAGGTTTTTCAAAAATAAGCCCCATGGTTTTGCCGCCAAGCTTATTCCGAAACAAAGCCGGTTTTTTCTTCATTTGTTTCGTCATTTTGAATAGCTCCCGCACTTCGCCGGCAGAAATATCGTTTGTCGTCAGAAGATGGCGCACCGTTTTCACGCGGCTTCCTCCTCTGTCAGCACTTCACCGAGAATACGCAGCGCTTGATCTATTTGCCTTTTTGTAACCGCCATCGCCGGCATAATTCTAAGAACCTTCTCCTGCGTACAATTGATAATGAGCCCTTTCTCAAGACAACGTTCAAAAACCGATGCGCCGGGTTTCGAAAGTTCTACACCCAGCATGAGGCCCAATCCCCGCACTTCCTTTATCAGCAAGTGCGAAGCTTTTAGCTGCATTAATTTTTCACGCAGATACGCTCCCATTTCCTGCGTTCTGGCCAACAGTCTTTCCCGGTCAATGGCTTTTAAGACGGCAAGTGCCGCAGCCGCTACAAGCGGATTGCCACCATAGGTGGAACCGTGAGATCCGGGCGTCAATACATCCACACATTTCTTGCCTGTGATAAAGGCGCCGATGGGTACGCCTGCTCCGAGCGATTTCGCTAGCACCATGATATCCGGTATTACGCCCCAATGTTCATACGCGAAAAGCTTTCCCGTCCGGCCCATGCCGCATTGGATCTCATCAAATATAAGCAGTAAATTTTTCTCATCCGCCAGCTTGCGGAGCCCCTTCAAAAATTCCCCGCCGGCCACGCGAATGCCGCCCTCGCCTTGAACCGGCTCGAGCATGATGGCAACGGTCTTTGCACTGACGAGCGCTTTTACCGAATCCAGATCGTTGAACCGGGCATATCGAAATCCTTCCGGTAACGGGCCGAATCCATCCTGAACTTTCGGCTGTGCGGTGGCCGTCAACGCTGCAATGGTCCGCCCGTGAAATGACATATCCATCGTGATAATCTCGTAACGCCCGGACTGTGCGCCAAATTTATGCGCGCACTTAATTGCACCTTCCACAGCCTCCGCACCGCTGCTACAAAAGAACACCTTCCCCGGAAACGCCTTTTTGACAAGCACCCTGCCTAACTCAGCCTGCTTCAAATTGAGAAAATTGTTCGGAATATGCAGGATCTTGCCCGCCTGATGCTTGATGGCAGAGACCACTTTCGGATGGCAATGCCCCAAACCGGAGACGCCCCATCCCGGGAAAAAATCCAGATATTCCTTCCCGTGGATGTCCCAGACACGCGAACCCTTGCCCTTGACCAAACACACCGCAGTCTGCCGGTAGGTCGGTAAGACAAATTGCCCGTAGAGCTCTTTTACTTCAGCGGAAGTCATGACTAGGGTGTAATTTCAGTACCGATACCCTTATCGGTAAAAATTTCGAGCAAGAGAGAATGCGGCATGCGTCCATCGATGATGTGCGCTTTACGGACACCCGTATTCAAGGCAGTTACGCAGGCTTTCACTTTCGGTATCATGCCGCCGGCAATCGTGCCGGACTTAATCATCGTGTTGATTTCTTCGGCCGAACAGGAGGAAATAAGCGAAGCGGGATTTTGCCCGTTCCGGAGAACGCCGCGGACATTGGTGAGTACGATCATCTTCTGCACGCCCACCGCACCCGCAATCTTGGCGGCGGCTTCATCGGCATTCACATTGTAAAGCTGGCCTTGTTCATCCAGACCAATGGTATAAATCACCGGAATAATACCGTAATCGGTGATCTCTTTAATCGGTTTCGTGTTCACATCGATTACCTCGCCTACAAAACCCACATCCGCCGGCTTTGACAGTTTCTTAACGATCAGTATCTCATTGCCATGCCCAAGCCCTATGGCCCGCGCGCCCAGATGATTCAGGTCGTGAACGATGTTCTTATTGATTTCACCGAGCGTATCCACTACAACCTCAATCGTTGTCTGATCCGTGACTCGTAAGCCATCGATGAACTTCGATTCTACGCCGGCAATCTTCAGTGCTGCCGTAATAGCCGGTCCGCCGCCGTGGATGAGGATAGGCTTGATGCCGACATAGTTCATAAAGACCAAATCCTGGAGCACATTCAAGCGATTGTTCTCATCATCCATAGCTGCGCCGCCGTACTTGATCAAAACTTCCTTGCCCCGGAACTTCTTGATGTAAGGCAAGGCTTCAACCAGCACACCCGCTTTTTGAACGATCTCATCCATACAGTTTCCTATCTGCCCATTGGTTATTGAGGGAGTCCCCATACTTTCTCTCATGTGCTATATGCCGCGTTAATATGCACATAGCCTTTCGTCAGATCGCAAGTAAAAAAAGTTGCGCTGTGATGCCCTTCGCCGATCACGACATCTATCCTGAACTCGTTATGCTTGAGAACTTTCTTCACATCCGGGCGCGCGCTCACCAGATATTTGCCGTGCGATAAAAGCCTGATTCCGTTAAAGGCAATGCTCAGTTGTTCCGGTTTGAACGCAATCCCGCTTGCCCCCACAGCCGCCGCAATGCGTCCCCAATTGGGGTCTGCACCGACCAGCATCGTTTTGAATAACATGGAGTTGGCAATATTCCTTGCGGCGCGTTCGGCGTCGCCTTGATTTTTAGCTCCGGAGACAACGATCTCGCAAAATTTCGTCGCCCCTTCTCCGTCTTTAATAAGCTGTTTTGCCATTTGGGTCGCTGCGTAAACCAGCGCTTCTTCGAATCTCCAGTACTTATCGTCCGGTGAAGTGAGGCGGCTGTTTCCCGCCCGGCCATTGGCCAAAATGAAAACCGTGTCATTTGTGCTGAGATCGTTATCAATGCTCATCATGTTAAATGTTTTGCTCACGGCCGCGCGCAAGGCTCTGAAAAGCAAAGGCCGCGCAATCGCGCAGTCCGTCGTAATGAAATTAAGCATCGTAGCCATGTTCGGGTGAACCATGCCCACGCCTTTGGCAATAGCGCCCATCCGGACTTCCGTCCGGCCAACGGAAAATGCGATACCAATTTCCTTTGTTCGCGTATCAGTAGTCAAAATCCCTTGTGCTGCACGATGCCCCCCACGAGCGGACAACCGCTTCACGAGGCGCGGCATGGCACGCGTGATTTTAAGTACCGGCAGCCGAAGCCCGATGATCCCGGTGGAACATATTAAAATCTGTTTTTCCGGAATTCCGGCATTTTCGGATAGCGATTTGACAACGGATTGGACCGCAACTTTGCCCCGCGGCCCGTTGATGCAATTCGCGTTTCCGCTATTGGCTATGATTGCCCGGTGCTTCTCGCTTTTTCTGATCATTTGCATGGAATGAAGCACGGGCCAGGCTTTCAACCGATTTCGCGTAAACATACCGGCGGAAACAGCCGGGACATCGGAAACCACCAAAGCAAGATCGGGCTTCCGGCTCTTGGCCTTGATTCCACAGTAAAGACCGGATGCCTTAAAACCTTTCGGCGTTGTAATCGTTCCGCCCGGAATTTTCTTTATGGACATATCGTTAACCCCGCATCTTCCGGAAACCCCAGGCAAATATTCATGTTCTGCACCGCCTGGCCGCTTGCGCCCTTGATGAGATTATCAATGGCGCTGATCACGATTACTCTGCCGGTGGCGCTGTCAACTTCAACCCCGATATCGCAAAAATTGGTGCCCTGCACGTGGCGGAGCGTTGGAAAACTGCTCTCCTCCAGCACTCGGACAAAAGGCTCTCGGCCGTAAGCCTTATGAAAGGAACTAAAGATCTGTGCCTTGCTGACCTTTTTTTTCTTAAAAGCGTACACGGTTGTCAAAATTCCCCGTAGCACCGGCAATAAATGCGGCACAAAAGTGATTTTCACGGCGCTCCTTGCAATATGTCTGAGTTCCTGCTCCATTTCCGGTGTGTGCTGATGCCGGTTCACTTTATACGCGCCGAAATTTTCGTCTACTTCGCAAAACTGTGTCGCTTCGCTCAATTTCCGTCCCGCACCGCTCGCGCCGGATTTTGCATCCACCACGATATTTGAGAAATCGATCAGTTTCTCCGCAATCAAGGGCTTAAGCGCAAGCAAGCATCCCGTCGGGTAACAGCCGGGATTCGCGATCAATTTCGCATTTTGAATCTTGTCGCGATAGACCTCGGGCAGGCCGTAAACGGCACCTTTCAGCAATCGCGGAGCAGGGTGCTTAAAGCCGTACCACTTTTTGTAATCGGCCGCATGTTTCAGCCTAAAATCAGCTGAAATGTCGATGACCAACTTTCCCTTCCTTAAAAATTTTCCCGCAAGCTTCGCGGCTGCCGTATGCGGCAATGCCAAGAACACAACATCGCTATTCTCGGAAACGCGGTTAAAATTAAACGGCTCAAGCCTCGCACCGGATGATTTCGGAATCGCCGGTATGTAATTCCGGATAGACTCCGGGTTATTCTGACGTGTCGTCAGCGACTTGACGGAGACATACGGGTGACCAAGAAGGATCCTGGCCAACTCCGCACCGCTATACCCTGTAGCTCCGATGACGGAACAACGCATTGAAATATGACCTCCAACGCTAGCGCTAAATTGCGTATTCAGGCACCGCGCCGACCGGCGCTTGATCTAACGGCACCGCAGGCAGAATTGGAATTCTCGTCACTGCGGAAAAAAAGAAGAGAAGTCAAATTCTTGACTTCTCCCCGGCTGCACAAATCAGATAAGGAAATCTCTCAGAATATATTGTAGAATTAATGGGGGCGTATTATATGTCGATATCTATCCAGTGTCAATTAAATAAGTTACGGAAAAAGTGCTGCGGCTTCTTTATTTTTTGGGCTTATGAAAAAGCCTGCTTAGCCGTAAGATTAGTAATATCTTAGGGCATATACCTCTATATGGACGAGTCAGAACAACTTAACGCATTTCAGCAAGAGCTCGGTATTCAATTCAGTAAACCAGATGTGTTGAAATCCGCACTTACGCATCCTTCGGCGCACGAAGGACGGGATGAAAAAGCGCACCGCGAGTTTGAGCGTATGGAGTTTTTTGGCGACGCACTCCTTAATTTCATCATCACCAACCAGCTTATCAAAACATTTCCCGAACTAGACGAGGGCAATTTAAGCAAATTTCGATCCACGCTCGTGTCGCGCGAAGCCTTATTCAATGTAATCGCGTCCAAAATTAATCTAAATCGTTACGCATCCGTCGGACCGGGAGAAGATGTTAAGAGTCCGCGTGAAAAGGCAAAGATCCTCGCCGATATCACGGAAGCCGTACTCGCCGCCATTTATTATGACCAGGGGCTTGAAGTGGCAAGTCAGTTTGTGCTGAAGTATTTCGTGCCGCACATGACGCAGGAAAGCATTCGGGAAATTTCATTCAATGCCAAAGGCGCTCTACAGGAAGAAGTTCAGAAACGGACGCAGCATCTCCCGGACTACACTTTTGAACGCAGCGGAAACAAATTCATTTGCCGCGTAAGCGGCGGTCCCGAAATCGGCTCGGCGGAAGGGATGGGATCAAGCAAAAAAGAGGCTGCCCAACATGCCGCCGCGGCGCTGCTGAAAACGCTCAGCCCGTCCGCAGAGACCGCGGCAAAACAAACGGTGGAATCACCACCGCTCGAACAAACGGCGCCGGGCCGACCGCTGCATCGAAGGAGACCTTATTTTCCGAAGAGACAACACGATCACCGGCAAGGATTTCGCCCTAGACATGTTTCTCATTCGCCGGGTCGACCACGAGGCGCTGCCGGATCGGGCGGCCGACCATCGTTCCGGCCGGACGGTGCCGGAAAACCTGGTGGCCGACCGCCGCTTGATCAAACGGCGCCGCGCCAACCGGTTCATCACACACGCAGACCGAGGAGCGAAGAGACCCATTTGGATTGGCGCGCCTGGCAATCTTCACAGCAGCCTAAGAGCGCTCAATCCGGCTCCGAGACCGAAGGCAAATCCAAGGCAAAAACAAATTGGCGCGACCGCATTAAAAAACTCACCGGCCGCATCCGCAAAACAAAAAGTTAATTTCCTCCACAATCAAGTCTCGCCTGTTGTGTACACAATATTTGACACCGTGTTACAAATGTGCTATCTTTCAACGGTTTGGCGCGGGAGGTGATTTCATGAAGCTTGCATCCATTCGGCAATTTCGAACTGGTATTTCTACGTACACGCGGAAAGGCGAGATGGTGATCGTAACCAAAAGCGGCAGAATGGTCGGGTGTTTTTTGCCCTTAGCGAGTACGCACGAGATTCCGATCGAGCTTAAAAGGGAATTTGTGGCTGCGTTGGGCAACCACATCGCCGCACAACTCAGCGGGAAAAAAATACAGGAAAAAGAGATCTTGGATGATTTCAGAGAATTTAAAAAAAGTCGCCGCCGACAGTAACGTAATTCTCTCGGCCGTGATCGGCAAGGCAGCCCTCCAAATATTTCTCCTACCCGAAATTAATTTCATCACAACGGACTTCAATCTTTTGGAAGTAGAAGAATACCTTCCGCGTCTAGCCTCAAAATACACGTTGGACGAAAAACTGGTTCAATGGCAATTTAAAATGCTTCCTATCGAAGGATTCTCCGAAAAATATTATAGAAATTATCTTCCCCAAGCCGCACAACTCTTGGGACAAAGGGATCCGGACGATGTCCATTTAGCGGCACTTGCGCTTAAAGAAGACATTCCCATATGGTCCAATGACCGCGACTTTGAAAAACTTCCCGTCTCGGTTTACACAACTTCCAAACTCCTCAAAATCCTTAAAAATGATTGAATGGCTACGAGAAGGTTTAAGCTGATCGATAAAGGAACGATCGAGATATCGCAAGCTGATGACAAGAACGCCGCCCGACTCCGCAGCAACATTAGCCGCTCGCGCAGGCGGGGCGCCGCACCGACCGCACGGCACCGCAATACCAAGCGCCCTTCTTCGATTATTTCGTCAATTGCTTCAGCCTCTTCGGGGAGCGTAGAGACGGTTGAATATAAAGAAAAGTTATGGTAATCTTACAGAGACATTTATGTTTATATTAGGGAGAATTGCTTTATGAGTAAAAAGGTTCTTGTGGTGCTTGCCGATGGTTTTGAAGAAATCGAAGCGGTGACCGCCATTGACATTTTTCGCCGGGCCGGAATCGACGTAACGGTTGCAGGCGTCGGCACACGCGAAGTGACCGGATCGCACGGAATCACGGTTAAAACAGATACGACGCTTGAAGAATACAAATCCAAACCGGATGCTGTGCTGCTTCCCGGCGGAATGCCCGGCGCAGAAAACTTAAACAAGTCAAACACCCTGAAAACGCTGCTTCAAGAAATGAACGAATCCAAAAAAATCATCGGGGCCATCTGCGCCTCACCGGCCGTGGCGCTTGCGCCCCAGGGAATCTTGAACGGCAGGAAAGCAACCTGTTATCCCGGCTTTGAAAGCCAGTTCGGACGGGAAACGAAATTTTTACCGGAACGCGTCGTACGAGACGGCCATGTAATTACAAGCCGGGGACCGGGAACCGCCATTGAATTTGCCTTGGAAGTCGTCTCAGCACTCGTCGGGCCCGCAAAGTCTGCTGAATTATCCAAAGCCATGCTCGTTAAAACCTAGGAAGGCGTATGCGTGATATAAAACTTTCCACCCTTGTCCGCAAAAGCATTGAACGCGCAGTACAAATTCTGTTCCGTCCCTTTGACTTCAAAAAATGGTGCGCCCTGCTTTTGATCGTGATTCTCTCCGGCGGACTCGGAGGAGGAAACAGCTTGAATACCCTTTTCCCGAATAGGGACTTGGCAGAACAAATTCCTTTGGAGCGCTTCACGGCAGCCACGGAAGAGACCAGTGAAACTGATGTAACAGAAGAAACCGCAGCACCAGCCGATGAAAATCAACCGGCGCCTGAGACTCCAGAGAACCCGGAAACCGCCACGGACACAGAGGAACAAACCGAGTCTACCGAACCGCCCGCCGTGAATCCCCTTCTGTTTATTTTAGCGTTGATTCTGGGGCTGGCATTGTCCATTCTTTTTGTATGGCTAAGCGCCCGGTTCCGCTTTATCTGGTTTAACGCCGTCGTTCAAAGTTCCGGCGCCATCCGGGAGCCTTTCCGCAGATTTCAAAAGGAAGGCAACGCGGTTTTTAAATTTCTGCTCATCGTCGTGGCCGGAATGCTCTTGTACGCTTTACTTGTCCTGGGACTGCTCTTTCTTGCCGGTCAGGCATTCGGTGTGTTTAAAGAGGGTTTCTCATGGAGCTTCGGCGCCGGCCTTGTTTTTGCACTTATTGCGCTCGTATTTGCCGTAGTTCCGGCGGCCGCGATCTCAATTTTCTTCGTGGCATTTGAGGATTTCATAGTGCCCATCATGGCCGTGGAATCATGCGGTTTCCGGCCGGCATGGAAATCCTTTTCCGAAATCTACGGGCAAAACAAAAAAGATTTTTGGATTTATCTTCTGGCCAAAATCGGTCTCGGCATCGTTACAGCGCTCCTTCAACTGATGCTTTTTGTGGGATGGGCGCTTATAGCCATGGTGGCCGGAGCAATACTCTTCGGTATTCCTTATTATCTATTTTCCGCTTTGTTTAAGCTGGACGCGCTATTCTGGATTTCAGCGGTCATCCTCGGCATTCCCTATCTCGCGGTTTTTCTATTACTGCTGTTTTTCATTAACTTGCCTTTCGCGGCTTTTTTCCGAAGCTTTTCTCTCTATTACCTAACGAGTCTAAAGACAAAATACACACCCCTTCCTCTTGCTTAACCGCGATCAGCCCCATAATTACACGTAGCCGGGGCGTCCCACCCCGGATTATGCAGGGCAAGATGTCCCGCCTACGATGTTTGCAGAAATGACGAGGAACTCCAATCAGGACTTGTTATCGCCCAGAAGCCCGGAAAGAACGCTGATGCCGGTTTTGACCAGCTGTTCCTCCAGACTGGGGGGTTGATCGGATTGCTCGGAACTTTGATCCGGCGCGCTCGACGGGACAGATGCGGCCGATGGCGGCTCCGAACCGGATGGCAATGTGGAATCCGCGGGCAAGCCGGAATTACGATCGGCGACCAGATCCTGCGGAACAGACTTGCGCTCCCCAAAAATGGAGCGGCCGAAGAGTCCCTCAGTAAAATTATAAATAAGCGTGTTCAATGTGGCATCGAGAACGCTCCGGGCAACGGATATCTCAGGTTCAGCCGGAGAGCCGGAAATTCTTGCCGGCAACTTCAGCACCTGGTCAACGCCCAGATTCGGGACGATACGCTTGCTGAGTGCATGGGAAAGCAGAATGTTCAGATCGACATTCAAATTCTCCGGCGAAACCTCTCCAGAAAACTCCGTATCAAACCTTTCCGAGCGCAAATAGCCGTTTTTGAGATGGACGGTTGGGCCCGCCGTTTCGAATTCGGCATCGGCGCTCAAAAATTGAGTCGCACCGCGCGATTCAACGGCCAGCGCAACCAAACGTCTGACGCCGCCAAGCGCACCTAAAATATCAATGGTGTTCAGTTTTCCATTCACGATTTTAACGGCACCTGCGGCTTGAAGATTGTTGATCATTTCTTCCGGACCGGAACCTTTGCTCTTTACCAAGCCCTGAAAAGACGCGCTGCCCTCAACATAATTCTTTCCTTCAAGAAGCGGAGGTAAAACCTGGGTTAAAGGCACATTTTGTCCCGACACTTCGCTGGTAAGAGCGTACTCACCTCCCAGCGTATCCAAAACGCCCTTGCCTTGTATGAGTCCCGCGCTGGGTTGAATCTGGAACGTGAAAGATGTCGGCATGGGTCCGACGGCTTTAAGCGAACCCAGCAAAGGCTTTCCGCCCCACATGCAGCGGAAATTTTCGATAGCAAGATCATTCTCCTGATAATCAACCGATGTACTCAATTGGCTCACGAGGGGGCCCTGGGGTCCGGAAAGCGATACATCTTCCGTATCCAGATGCGTCCTGAAATGCGCGAAGGATTTTCTAAGGGCGTTGCCTCTGACATTTAAAAGCCACTTGGCGCTTCCGCTCATGTGATACGGGCGGAGCGGCACAATGACTTCCGGAAGTTCGGCAAGGGAAAACTTATTTGTGAGAAACGTAAGTTCATAAACGGACGTGCTGGAAACATATTCGAGAAGCGTACCTTTGGCAACGATATCTAAAAAGCGGGCCTCTATATCTCCCTTAACAGCCGTCCGGTTTTCCAGAATAAGTTGTCCGGAAATGGCGAGATTTTTCCCTGCGGGCTTTTCAAATTGCCCGGGAATCGTAACGAAAGCATCGGTCAGATTGTTCTCGATCTTGGCCGTAAGCTGTTCCAGCCCGCCACGAAGCAGCACATTAAGACGGGAAACGCCTCCCAATTGAATTTTGTCCCCGGCGCCGGACGGCATGAGAAACTTCCATTGATCCAGCTTGATCTCGGGAAGAGAAATGTCCAGATCGATGCCTTCCTGTTTAAAATCCTTGGAAAAATCCAGCTTGCCGCGGATAGTGGCATCACCCAAACTGCTTTCGATCGTAATTTCGCGAATGTTCAGCACGTTCGTTGAAAAGTCAAATGCTGCTTCCATTTCTATTTTAATCCACTCAATGCGCGATTCCTCCTGACTGCCGTACTCTTTGTAAGAAACGCCATTTAATTCAAATTGCGCCTCCAGGAAAACCTGCTCTTCCCTGCGCGATTTTGAAACTTTCATTCCTAAATCCAGAAAACCGCCCGTCAAATAAACTCGTGAATTCGGCAAGAGAGCCGTCTGCGCCTTTGCCAGATCCGCATTCTTTAGGGAAATCTCCCCGGCCAGCGATGATTCACGAATCCATAAAGGATCCCGGGTGGCGTCGTAAGCCAATTCGATCTTGACGTTTTTCTGAGGGTTGAATAAACCGCCTTCCAGTTTGGCACTCAGCCGCCTGGGCCCGCGGACATCCCGGGCCGTTAGCCGGACATCATCCAAAGGAATCTCCGATGCCGTGGCGGTATTCGGCAGCTTAAAACGGTACCGCACCTTCCCGTCCTTGGCATAAAGTTGTGAAATCTCGATTTGCCTAAAGAGAAGTTTGATCAAATGCGGATACACCTCAAGTATCTCGAACGAAAGCGAAGCGTCCTGGAAAGCCGATATCTTTTGTTGTACAGCAACGCGCCGCACCTGAAGATGCGGCCAGGGAAAGTAGCTCAATCCGACCTGTCCGATTTCAAGTCCGGCCGGAAAGAGTTTGCTGATCTGCTGACGTATTTGTGACTGAATGAACTCGGTGCCGAGAATGGTGGGCAAGCTTAATGCCAATAGAAGAGTGACAGCCAGGAGTGTAATCAAAACGACGGGAAGAAAATGCTTCCGCTTTTCAAAAATAGCCATTTTCTTTTCCTGATCCGCGCGAACCATCACGCTCGACCAAAAGCGCGCTAACGTTTTAGTATGAAGAGCCGCTGGAGGAAATCCCTCCCGCGGGAATCGGGCTCATGTTGTAATCGGCGAGGAACTGTCCGCAACCGGCAATCAAAAACACGATGGCTATTAAGAAACAAAGAGAAACGGCTCTCTTAACGTTTCGTGTACTGGAACCGCTTTCGCGCGCCCTTCTGACCATACTTCTTCCGTTCTTTCTTTCTTGGATCGCGAGTGACAAGCCCGTCTTTGCGCAGTTTTGGCCGGAGTGATTCATCAAGAGCAATTAAAGCGCGCGCGATTCCATGCCGAAGCGCGCCGGCTTGTCCGGCCTCCCCGCCCCCCGAAATAGTGGCCCAAACCCCAAATTGATCTTTGCCGCCGGCAACTTCTAACGGCCGGTAAATGTCGGGAAGCAGATGCTCGCGGCGGAAATAATCCGTAACATTCTTATCATTGACGGTAAACCCGGGTTCGCCCCTGGCGACCCAGACGCGCGCCACGGCGCATTTCCGATGTCCTGTTGCGTAAAACGCTTTTGACTTGTCCATTGCTGGGATCCTTTAAACGGAAAGTGGAACGGGTTTCTGGGCAGCGTGGGGATGATTAGGGCCTCGATAGACCCACAGCCTGCCAAGCATGCGTTTGGTCAATTTGTTGTTCGGAAGCATACCCTTTACCGCATGAAGTATGATTTCATCCGGATGTCTTTCACGTAACATCTTAAACGGAAATTCCTTAAGGCCGCCCGGATATCCGGTAAAACGCTTGTATATCTTTTCCTCTTCCTTTTTCCCCGTCAGCCGGATCTTTTCCGCATTGATAATGATTACCGCATCACCCGGGTCAGCATGCGGCGTATAGTCCGCTCTGTCCTTACCCATAAGAAGCGTGGCTACGCGTGTGGCGAGGCGCCCCAGCACCTTTCCATTGGCATCTATGAGATGCGTCCTTCGCGTAATGTCCTCTGTCCTGACAAACGTAGTTGTCATCTTTTGACCTTGGTATTCAATTTCTCTAAGCTTAGAAATATCGGGGGTTTAGAAGCCGCGAAGTATAACAAAAATCAATTTTGACGTCAAATATCAATAAATAACTTTTACCAGAGTTAGTCCCAAAGCTGGAACGGTCGGTCCCGCAAGACGTCTGTCACGGCTTTTGAGAATTTGACTTAAGTCGTTAAGGCTTAATTTCTTACGGCCTACCAAAAGAAGGGTTCCAACAAGGTTTCGGACCATGTTTGTCAGAAAACCGTCCCCTTCCACGGTAAAGCAGACAAATTTTCCCGATTTACTCACCCGCAAATGCCGAATGCGGCGAACGGTGTTCTCCTGACCGTTTGCTTTCCCTTGAAACGACCGGAAATCATGCCGGCCTTCCAGGATTTTTGCGCCCTTCCGCATTTGCCTGACGTCCAACGCAAAAGGAAAACGGTAAACCGTTCTTCGGAGCAGCGGAGGGACAATTTCTGAATTGTAAACGGCATACTCGTATTGTTTGAACCGCGCGCTAAACCGCGCATGAAATGTTTTCGGCATGTGCTGTGCGTTCAGTACACGCACGTCTTCCGGGAGCGCACTGTTCAATGCTTGGGGCAGCTTGTTGACCGGGATACGTGTGCGCGTTAAAAAGTGAACGACCTGCGCGTTTGCATGAACTCCGGTGTCCGTGCGGCCGGCAGGATGCACACGCACCGTCTCGCGCAGAATCCGTTTGATGGCAACCTCAAGCACTTCCTGAACAGTGCGATGGCGCGGCTGAAGCTGGAATCCAAAAAAATCGGTTCCGTCGTAGGAAACGACCAGCTTAATATTTTTAAAGGTGCTCGGCAATTTGGACGGCGTTCAATGCCGCACCTTTGCGAAGGTTGTCCGAAACGAGCCAAAAGGTGAGGCCGTTTTCGACCGATTCATCCTTGCGAATACGGCCGACAAACGTATCGTCTTTGCCGCCGGCGAATAGCGGCATGGGATAAATATTTTTCTCCGGCTCATCCTGGACCTTTACGCCGGGCATTTTGCTCAAGAGCTCCCGGGCCTTTTCCGGGAACAGGGGTTTTTCGGTCTCGATGGCTACGCTTTCCGAATGGGCGTAAAACACCGGCACGCGGACGCAGGTCGCGGTTACGCGGATAGAATCATCCCCCATGATTTTCCTGGTTTCCTGCATCATCTTGACTTCTTCCTTGGTGTAACCGTCCGGCAGAAATTGATCGATGTGCGGAATCAGATTGAATGCAATCTGATACTGAAATTTTTTCACTTCAATCGGTTTTCCGGCCGCATACGCTTTTGCCTGTTCTTCAAGTTCATAAATCGCCTTCGCCCCTGCGCCCGAAACGGACTGATAAGTGGAAATCACCGCACGCTTGATCTTTGCAGCCTTGTGGAGCGGATAGAGCGCCATAACGAGACCGATGGTTGAACAATTGGGATTTGCAATAATGCCCTTGTGCTTTTTAATCGCTTCGGGATTGACCTCGGGCACAACAAGTGGAACATCCGGCTGCATCCGGAAGTAGCTTGTATTGTCCACGACAACGGCGCCGCGTTTGACGGCTTCCGGCGCAAAGACTTTGCTTCTGTCCGCACCGGCTGAAAAAAGGGCGACTTCAATACCTTTAAACGAATCCGGCGTCAGCGTTTGAACAGCGACGTTTTCGCCGCGGAACTTGTAGGTTTTCCCGACCGATCGCTCGGAAGCCAGCAGTTTAATGGATGCAACCGGAAAATTCCGGGATTCAAGTATTTCCCGCATGACATTGCCGACGGCTCCTGTCGCGCCGACAATAGCGACATGCTTTGGTTTCATATGCTCCTCTCAAAATTAAAAATTTAAAGCGAAAAATTAAAAAGGTAAAAACTAAACTACTCTTTGACCTCGGCCTTGCGGCGTAGGGTCAATAAGCTTGAACCTAGAATATTCGTATCTCTTTCGATTCGTTTACAAGATAGGTTAACTCAAAGCTTTTGACACTCTTAGCATCTCCGAGGAGACAAAGCCAGTATACCGTTTCATTCGATGACTTGAGCGCGTGGCTAAGGAAATTGGCAAAATCCCTTTTTGAGCAACCCGATTGCGCTTCCACAATATTAGCAGCGATTGAAGTGGCTGATCGCAGAAGTTGTTTGCTTATGATCTGAGTTGATGTATCTTTCGCAAGTGTATCGAGAAATCTGACAACTCTCACCGAAAAATCGTAAGCACGTTCCTTTATGCTTTTCACCTTGTGTGCGCCGTCTTGCATCTTATCTTTTTAATTTTTCATTCTCAATTTTTAATTTTCAATGCTTCCACTACGAGATCTCCAACCTGACTTGTGGAATATCCCATTTGCCCGGCCGCAAGACTTTTAAGCTTGTTGGCCGTAACAAACATAACCGCTTTCTCGATTTGATTCGCGGCGGCGTCCTCACCCAGTTCTGCCAGAAGCATCTGTACAGCGCAAACGGCTGCTAACGGATTGATTACACCTTGCCCCGTGTACTTGGGCGCTGAACCTCCTATAGGTTCAAACATGGAAACGCCTTCGGGATTGATATTGCCGCCGGCGGCAATGCCCATGCCGCCCTGGATCATCGCGCCCAGGTCCGTAATGATGTCTCCAAACATATTGTCCGTCACAATGACATCGAACCATTCCGGATTTTTAACCATCCACATGCAGGCGGCATCTACGTGCGCATAGTTTGTTTTTACATCCGGGTATTTCTTGGCAACTTCATTAAATGTGCGCTCCCATAAATTGGAGGCATAGTTGAGAACGTTCGTTTTGGCGCAAAGCGTCAATTGTTTTCTCTGCCGTTTGTTTCGCGCATACTCAAAGGCAAACCGAATGCATCGCTCGACGCCTTTCCGGGTGTTGCGGCTGATTTGAATCGCGGTTTCTTCGGGCGTATCTTTTTTAATAAATTCACCCTCGCCGACATAAAAACCTTCGGTATTTTCGCGCACGACAACAAAATCGATGTCCTCGGGCTTTTTATTTTTAAGCGGCGTGTCCACACCCGGATAAAGTTTTACCGGCCTCAGATTGACATATTGATCCAATCCGAAACGGATCTTGAGCAAAAGCCCGCGCTCGATAATCCCCGGCGCTACATTCGGATCACCCACCGCACCCAGATAGATGGCATCGAATTTATTAAGGCCGGCCAATTCATCGCCGGTCAGCACATTGCCCGTTTCCAAGTAACGTTTTCCGCCGTAATTCAAGTGAGTTAACACATACTTGAACCCATTCAATTCGGAAACGGCGGCAAGGACTTTTAGGCCTTCAGCCACAACTTCCGGCCCCGTTCCGTCTCCTGCGATCACAGCGATCGTATATGATTTCAATGCTATTTCCTCGTGTCAGCTTTTTATTGCTTGAAATCCTTGCTGCGGACTGGACGCGCTTGCATATTCCTTCTTCGGCATGCGGCCGGCAAGGAATGCCCTTCGCCCGGCAATAACGGCATCCCGCATCGCTCCTGCCATTAAAACCGGATTTTCTGCGCAGGCAATGGCGGTGTTCATCAATACGCCTTCCACGCCCAATTCCATACAAACGCAAGCATCCGAAGCCGTACCGACACCGGCATCCACAATCACAGGACATGTTACCGCTTCCCGAATGAATCTGATATTCAGCGGGTTCTGAATTCCCAAACCGGATCCGATGGGAGCAGCAAGCGGCATAACGCAGGCCGCTCCGGCATCTTCCAATTTGCGCGCCGTCACAGGATCATCGTTGGTATAGGGCATCACAATAAATCCTTCCCGGACCAGCGTACGGGTTGCGTCCAAAAGCGCTTCGGTATCGGGCATCAGCGTGTTTTTGTCCCCGATGACCTCAAGTTTGATCAAATGGGTATTGCACGCTGCTTGCGCCAAACGCGTAATGCGCACGGCGTCTTCCGCCGTGTACGCACCGGCCGTGTTCGGAAGCAGCGTAAAATGTTTCGTATCGATAAAGTTCAGCAGGTTTTCATCCGGATTTTTCAAATTGACTCGCGCAATGGCCACCGTCACCAACTCCGCGCCGCTCGCTTCATGGGCCGCCTTCATGATTTCAAACGACGAGTACTTGCCCGTCCCGACGATCAGCCGGGATTTAAATTCATAAGGTCCTATCTTAAGTTTCACGTCTTCCATAAAATCCCCTCACGCTTATGCAACAACAGCCTTTTTGGTAACCCGCTTGTACAGATCAGTATATTTTTTAGCCGAAGTCTTCCACGAAACATCCGTGTTCATCCCGCGAAGTATTATTTCTCTCCAAATTTTCTTCTTATCAAACAAGGCCGCGGCGCGAAATACTTCCGTGACCAGCGCGTTGCTCGAAGACTCATGAAACATGAAACCGTTACCCGTTGTTCCATCGGCGCCGCACGGATCGATAACATCCATAAACCCCCCCGTCGCGCGGACCAAGGGAACCGAACCGTACCGCAAAGCGATCATATGTCCCAGTCCGCAGGGCTCGAAATTGGACGGCAGAAGCATGATGTCCGAACCCGCATAAATCCGTCTCGCAAGAACTTCGTCAAAACCGATGTTAACGCTGATCAACTTCGGAAAACGGTGCGCAACTTCGAGCAGTGCTTTCTGATATTGATCTTCACCCACGCCCAAAGCCGCAACGCGGATTTTTTTCTCCGCAAGCTTTTCCAGAGCGGGAATCAGCGTATCGAGCCCTTTTTGCTGATTGAGCCTTGAGACAAACCCGAACAGCGGCGCAGATTCGCCCGCCAATCCCAGCTCTTTCTCAAGCGACAGCGTGTTCTCCCGCTTTTTCTCAAGCGTATCCTTCGAATAATTCGCGGCAAGCGATGTATCGGTCTCCGGATCCCAAAGCGTTACGTCAATTCCGTTAATAATGCCTTCCAAATCCCCGGCACGCGAACGGATGACGTCCTCCATCCCGCAGCCGAAAGGCTCGGATTGAATTTCCTCGGAATATTTCTGACTCACGGTCGAAATCATGTCCGCAAAAATAAGTCCCGCTTTCAAAAAGCTGATCTTCCCCTGAAACTGAAGCTGCGACAGCGAGATTTCTTTCCATTCGATTCCGGTATCGGCGAGAGAATCGGGCGGAAAGAGGCCCTGCTGCGAAAGATTATGAACGGTGAAAAGCGTGCGGCTTTTCTTAAACGTCGCATCCTGAGCGCAAACCGTCCGCAGCATCAATGGCACAAGGCCTGTCTGCCAGTCATGAAGATGAATAATATCCGGCTTGAAATTGGTTCGTCGGAGGAACTCGAGGGCCGCTCTTTGAAATACAATAAAACGCCGGTCATTATCGGGATACGGCCCCTGCGGCGTTCCGTAAAGTTCATCTCTGTCAAAAAATTCCGGTTTATCAATGAACAATGCTTCCGGACCGTAAGGAAGTTTTGTGCTCTGCACCATAAAGAGCTCAATTTTCCGCCCCATCGGAACTTCGAGAAGGTCCGGGTACCGCTTCAAGCGAAAACGCTGCTGCTCGATCTGTTTATATTTAGGGAGGATAACCCGGATGTCATATCCCATTTTCCCCAATTCCATAACGAGAGCACCCACCACGTCGCCCAAACCGCCGGCACGGGCAAAAGGAACCATCTCAGAAGTTATGATTGCGATCTTCACGTGATTGATAATCCGGGCTAGGCTGATTTCGCGAGCTCAAAAATTTTCAAGATAAAGGGCATGAGTATATAACAGCCGTATGTGAATTGCAAGATTCACAACCCATTGACATAAAATGTCTTATACAAGAAAAAATTGTGGAGCCACACCGGAAAACTTTGCATAACAATTTTCGAAAAGGCTTGAATTTATGAAAACCCTCCTTATAATGGCGCTCTTCAGCTCGTCATTCCCACACAAGCGGAAATCTGTTTTAGACCCCCGCTTTCGCGGGGCGACACATTAAAGGAGTTCTTCGTGAGAATTTGCAGGATTTGCGGAAAAATGCCCATTGTGGGCCGAAGCATTGCCCGCCGCGGTTTACCCAAGAAAACCGGAGGCATCGGTTTAAAAACCACGGGCATCTCGCGACGGCGCTTTTTCCCCAATCTTCAGCGCGTTCGTGCAGTCATCAATGGGGGCGTCCGCCGTATTCTGGTTTGCGCAAGCTGTATTCAGGCAGGAAAAGTCCGGAAAGCCGCGAAAATCAGGAAGTCCACCTGATATCTTTTGCGGCCAGCGTAATTAGCGTCTCACCTTCGCGCTCATCAAGTCCAAGCGTATAGGCCAAATCAAAAACATCCCCATCTTTTATCTTCCCGGCCAGTTCGCTTGAGGTAATCACCTTAAACACCAGTTGGCCGTTCGTCACCCATAAGTCTTGTTTAAACTTTCCGGAAGCTTTGGCCGCCTTCTTTAAACGCAGATTTCGCGTGAGAAATACGGGCTCGGGATTTCCGCTCCCAAAAGGCTCCAGCAGCGAGATTTCGCGCGCGAGCGCCGTCGTAATGTGAGAAAAATTTAATTCTGCATCGATATCGACGGGCCGTAAAAGATGCGACGGATCCAATGCATCTTCCGCATAACGGTTCATCGCGCTCCGAAATGAAACAAGCTTGGAATGTTCGACCGTAAATCCGGCCGCAAACTCATGCCCGCCGAATTCCAGCAAGTGCTCCGAAACCGCTTTGAGACCCTGATACATGTTGAAGCCGCGAATAGACCGCGCCGAGCCTTTTCCCCGGCCTTCGGCCAGGCTGATGACAATGGCCGGGCGGTAATAGCGGTCAACAAGACGCGCCGCTACAATCCCGATGACTCCCGGATGCCAATTTTCGCTCCAAAGTACAATGACACGGTCCCGGTTAAAATTTACTTCGCGCTCGCACATCTCGAAGGCTTCCTTTAACATCTGCTTTTCAGTTAAGCGGCGGTCCAGGTTTTTGCGCTCGAGCGAATCGGCCAATTGTTTGGCTTCTTCGGGCTTCTCCGTCACAAGAAGCCGGTAAGCCTCGACGCCCGTATCCATTCTGCCGCCCGCGTTCAGCCGCGGGGCAATGATAAACGCGATATGGCGCGCAGAAACATGCCGCGATCTGTGAGAAGCCGATTTGAGCAACGCATCGAAACCGGGATGCGAACGCGCGGCCAAAAGTCTGAGACCCGCTTTCACGATAAGGCGGTTCTCACCAACAAGCGGCGACACATCCGCGACCGTACCCACCGCCGCGATATCTACCCATCGATGCGCTGTCTCGCCCAAAAGGGCTGAGGCCAGCTTAAACGCCAGCCCGGCCGCTGAAAGCTCAAGAAAGGATTCGCATACCTCAGGGTTCAACCAGGGATTAACAACCGCACAGGCATCGCGCGGAGCGCCCGCTTGAGGAATTTGATGATGATCGACAACTACAGTGCTCATGCCGGATCGTTTTGCTGCCGCAATCTCCTCACATGAAGTAATTCCGCAATCCAGCGTTACAATAACCTTCGCACCTTGCTCTTTGGCAAAACGAACACCGGTTGCGTTAAACCCATACCCGCTCTTTCTCTCCGGGATATAGGGAATAAACCGACCGCGCAGTTCGCGAAGTACCTGTGACATAATGGCGGCGGAAGTCACTCCGTCCACATCGTAATCGCCGTGCAGCATAATTAATTCATTTTCGCGAATCGCCTGAAAAATCCGGCGACAGGCAGCATCCATGCCGGGCAAAAGATAGGGATCGGACAAATCGGTCAGTTTTCCGTTCAAAAAACGTTCGATAGCTTCGGGACTTGAAACGCCGCGGGCGACAAGAATACCCAGTGTGGTTGAGCTAATATCCGAATGCTCGCTTAAATGGGGCGCAATAGGCGGGATATCTTTGATGGCCCAGGCGGTGGACATCAGGCGCGCCGCGCTAAGGCTTTACGGCCCATCCAATCTACAACCATCGGGCTTGCAACGAAAATCGTGGAGTAACTTCCGGCGATAAACCCGACCAGCAGTGTAAAAGCAAAATCGTTAATGACGGGCCCGCCGAACAGGAATAACGCAATGACAACCAAAAGTGTCGCGCCGGAGGTCAGGACGCTTCTTGAAAGCGTTTGATTCACGCTGATGTTAACGATATCCGGAAAAGGCGTGCGGCGCATAAGCTTCACATTTTCCCGGATGCGGTCAAAAATAACGATCGTGTCGTTTATCGAATAACCGGCAATCGTGAGCAATGCCGCAACCATGGGCAGAGAAAATTCTCTTCCGCTTAATGAAAAAATCCCTGCCGCAACGAGCACATCGTGAAGCAAAGCTAGAATGCCGGCCACGGAATAAACAAAACTAAACCGGAAAGCGACATAGGTAAGAATAACGCCCAGACCTAGAATGATAGATTTAACAGCCATGCTTCTCAATTCGGTCCCTACAGCCGGCCCAACCGTTTCTACGCGCAGGATTTCAAATTTGCCTTCGCCCGCCACATTCTTTAGTGCCCCCTCGATCTTGTCAGCATCTTCACTCGCAGATCGAATCAGAATCTCATGTTTATCTTCTTCTCCAAAATTTTGTATTTGAATGCTCTTAAGCCCTTCTTTTTCCAATCCGGACCGTAAATCGGCCAAAGCAACGGGCCCGGGAAAACGCACCTGGTGAATGGCACCTCCTGTAAAATCGATGCCGTAATTCGTCTCTCCCCGCTTGATAAACCAGCCAACGCCTACCATTACCAGAGCCAGAGAAAAAACATAGGCCATCCTACGGAATTTCAGGAAGTCAAACTTTGTTTCTCCGAAAAACTGGAGCATCTTCAAGCTGATTTGCCTTCCGCCGCGCGTAATAAAATCAAATATGACCTGCGTAACCACCACGGCGGTAAACACGCTCGTAACGATACCCATGCTCAATGTGACCGCAAACCCGCGGATCGGGCCGGAGCCGAACCAGAAAAGAATGAGGGCGGTAAACAACGTAGTCAGGTTGGAATCCATAATCGCTGAAATGGCATTGTGATATCCTGCCGAGATGGCTGACCGGAGCGCTTTTCCTACTTTCACTTCCTCACGAATCCGCTCATAGATAAGCACATTCGCATCCACGGCCATACCGACGGTCAAAATAATACCGGCGATACCGGGAAGCGTAAGCGAGGCCTGAAATATAGAAAGCGCGCCCATGATCAAAATAACGTTCAGCAAAAGCCCGGTGACGGCAATCATCCCGGGAACAAGGTAATAAATTCCGGCAAAGAGAAACACAAGCGCCATACCTACGATGGCTGCACGAACGCTCTGCTCAATGGAATCACGCCCCAGCGTCGGCCCCACCGTCCGTTCCTCCTCAAGGATCACCGGCGCCGGAAGAGCTCCGGCACGAAGCATGAGCGCAATGTCCGTTGCTTCCTCAAAGCTAAACGTTCCTTCAATAACCGCTTTCCCGCCGTAAATGGCTTCCTTAACCTGAGGGGCCGTTCTCAGCTCGCCATCCAGCACAATGGCAAGCCTTCTGAAATTTCCGTCCCGGCGGAAATCGGCCGCCGCCTTGGCGGTAATATCCGCAAATGTCTTCCCGCCCTCTCCGTCAAATTCCAGGCTGACCACCGGCTGGCCGAAACTTCCCTGATCAAATTGAACGCCCGCATTCACCAGGTGCTGTCCGGTGAGTTTGGCTTCTTTTTCCACAAGCAGCTTTTCGGTCCGGCGCTCGTCCTTCAACTCCAACCACTCATACCCCTCCGGAACGGCTGCGTCCGGCTCTTCGGCCTTCTTGATCAATTCGGGATCGCTGGCCGCCATTCGAAACTCAAGAAGCGCCGTTTTCCCGATGATGTCTTTGGCGCGTTTCTGATCCGTAATGCCCGGAAGCTGGATTATGATTTGATCTTTGCCTTGTTTTGAGATCGACGGTTCCCGGACGCCGAATTCATCAATGCGGTTACGAATTACCTCGACAGCCCGGTCGGTGGCGTCTTTACGCGCCGCTTCCGGAACAGCATTCAAGTCCACGCGAAGCAATAGATGCATCCCGCCCTGCAGGTCCAGACCCAGATTGATTTGATCGGTTTTGGGAAAATGGCTCCAGGTGTGGGAAGGATAAACTTTCCAAATCGAAGCAGCTGTTGCGAGAATGATCAGCAGAACTTTCCACTTAAAATATTTGTTCATTATTCCTGCTTCTGAGAGATGGCAGACTTTAAGACTTCGATCTTTGTTTCCTGGCCGGTCTTCAGCACAACGATGCCGTCTTTCCCGGGGGGCGCCAGAACAGTGCCGACAATTCCGCCCGAAGTGATCACTTTGTCGCCTTTCTTGAGATTATTCACAAGCTGATCAAGCTCCTTTTGCCGCTTGTGCTGCGGGCGGAAAATCAGAAAATAAAAGACGCCGATCATAATGAGCATCGGTGGAAGAAGGGCTAGGAACGGATCGGGCTGTGCGCCCGACGGCTGCGTTTGCTGCGCCAATAAGAGTGGAATGGGGATCATAATCTAACGGGATTATAATTAATATTTTGACAATGTCCACATGTTAGTCAAATGATCTATGACTAGCACCGCAAAGCTACTGACACCTTGCGTGGCACACCTGAGTCTTGCATCTTCGGAAGGGATAGTTGATACGATCAATCGCCGGCAAACGGCGGTTTACAATCCTTATGCCGCGATCTTGGTCACTCGTGCGGCGATCTGGGCGAGACGGAGTGTTTCAGAGACTCGTTCCATGTAACCGAAGCCGTTCTCGCGCATACGGTCCACATTGAACTGGCCAACAGCATCGAGGAGACGCGCTGTAGCTTCACCAATAAGAGCAGAGTGCTGGCCGATAAGAGAATAAAGAGTTTCGCGTTTTCCATGTTCCCGCACAAATATTCTGCCGCTCCTCCCGGCGCCGGTAAACCAGTCCCCTAGCTCGTTTGAAATAGGTTCTGCCTCAATTGGCGAAACATTCTCCAGGAGGATCACCGTATGAACAGAACCCAAGACTTTATTTCTCAGCTCTGGCGGATAACTGGCGATCGTCGCACCAAAGTCTGTGATTTCTTCCCTCGTACCGAAAACAAGCGTTTTGTACATTCCAGCTCTTTGGATACTCTCTGCTACGGAATCGTCCACAACGCTCCGCACTGTTTCAATTACTCGTTGGTCATTCTGATTCGGAGCCACTCTTCCCGCGCCGCGCCGACCGCGCGGTGCCGCTGAACCAGGCGCCCGACCGGTGTTTGACCAAGCGACCCCGAAGCCGGAGTGTGAAATTTCAGGTTCCGACCCCACATAATCGAGCCGGTGCATACCCGACTGGAAACCGTCAATCTCGATACGTGTGTGATGGTCAGAGAACCGCAACTTCAAACCCCCTATGGCAAGCGTCAGGTCTTCATCCTCTGCGATCATCATACTGACGTTAAGAATATCATCTTTGTGCATGCCAAATTCGTGCGTCATCCTTGAGCCGCGGGCTTCTACTCTCCGGATTTCAAAATAGATATCCATCGTGTCGGCTTTTCGAAACCACAATTCATAATGATACGCTTCGGGATTGCTTGCGTAATCCGGCAGTTTGGCAGGGTAAAGACGAAGGGCATGTGTCAAAGGTAGATGAATAACATACGATTGCTGATAACGCTTTTGCTCGTGGCCGGCAATAGCGAATGTTTTCACGGATGGGTCTGTCGCCCCCGATATCTCAAGTTGGCGAAAATACGTAGCTCTAAAGTCTTTCGTCGGATCTGTCTCTGCACCGAATCCGGCGGGTAACCCATTGCCGTGTTCCGTCTCGGATACTATTCCTGCGTGCTGTGCAATCCAATTCAGAGTGTCATCTAAGAACCTATGACTTTCTATAGCCGTGGCAAATTCGTCGCGAGGAAGCCAAACACCTTTTTCGAGAAGCCGCGACACAACTTTTTCCATAACTGCCTGCCTATCCAAACCGGGATTCTTGGTGATGATTTCCTCTCTAATTTCGTCCTTACCTTTGTCAGGCTCCGCTTCCTGATGTGCCCGGATGAGATTATCAAGCACACCAGGGCGTTCGTATATTGAATCATAAGCCGTTCGGCTAACAAGCAATTCCCTGTGAATCAGACGTCTTGAAAGCTTGCCTTTTATTTCTGTGATAGCTTGATAAACAGTGTCTGCAATTTCATCCCAGGTATAACCAAAGATTACAACCTGCCGGATAAGTTTGAGCTGTCTTTCAACAGCCAGCGTATCGTTGACAAAATCAAGGGGATCGGCGTCCTGTTTAATACCTATCCTATCCGTATACTTTAACGCCTGTTCTTGAAGATTTCGCTTAAGTCTGCCGGATAACTTTAATCCCAGCTGCTCAAATCTTGCCAGTGTCATGTGCATGGCATTCAACTCTTTTAATACTTCCTCTTGTCTCGCTCTTGCACTTCTTCCCTTTCGTACAAGAATCTCGCCTATCTGCTTCACTTGTGTTCTTACACGGGCAAGTCTTTTGCCTAACGGGGTAGAAGTATCTGCAACATAAGTTTCGATTAATCGGTCAACGGCATCTAAAATTCCTTTTTCATCTGTTTTCCCTTCATAACCTTCGAACATCCGATAGGCGCGCTCAAGTGCTTTTTCAATACGGTCCGCGCCAGCGCCGAAGCCGGATCCTTCAAACGGTCTGGCAACGTTACCTCGAAAAGCACCTGTGGATTTAATAATCTTGACAGAAGGGGGGATCTCGTTTATTATCTTTAACGAAAGTAAATATGTTTTAATTACAAAACCGATATGGACTGCCCCCATGAAAAACTTATTTGCAACTAAGCGAAGAGATCTCACAGCCAAGACGTTGATGAATGTCTTCACTGCTACTGCCATACTCGCCGTTTCATCAGATTTCTTTGCCGAAAAACCTTCCCAAATCCGGTTTGCATTATATGGAGGCATTGTGCTAGCATTCATAGCAGGTTTCTTAATTTGTCCAGCCAAGGACACTAAGGAGTGACCCCATGATAGAATTTCTCGCAGCCATGGCCACCATTGCAGCAATCCTAGGTACGCTCTACTACTTTGAACAGCGAAGAAAGCGTGCCGGCCGCTAATCCCCTTTTGAGGTTTTTCAACATCCATACCTAACTCTTCCTCGCGAACATTCTTTACTGCGCCGAAGCCGGCCTGTGCGACATGCCTTGAATCTTGCGGCATGTGTCTAAGATCGATAGGTTGTCCGGGACTGCTGGCACCCGGCCTTCGATTGACACGGAAAACGGCCTGTGCTAGGCTTGCAGCGACAAAAGGAGTGCCTGAAATGAAACTGGGATACGCCAAGAAAAAATTTAAGAATGAGTGGATTGCTTTCAAATTCACTGACGAAGCCCACGACAAAGGTAAGGTGCTCATCCACAGTAAATCCCGCCACGAACTCCACGAAAAGCTAAGACCGTTGCGTGTAAAAAAGGTGTACATCGCATACGCGGGGCCTCTTGTGCCTAAGGGATACGCCATTCTGTTTTGATGGAAATCAAGCTCTTCAAAGAATCCAACGGTATCATCATTCCGCGGGTCGAGGTGGCCGGCCCTAAGCGGACGGCGGTGGTGGAACTTGTCCTGGATACCGGCGCCGCTCACACGATGATCGACTGGGAAACGATGGGCGCCATCGGTTACAATCCCGCGTCCGGCAAAAAGACCTTGCCCATGCTGACGGCCAATGGTCGAATCCATGCGCCCTTGATTTACGTTGAAAAGCTCGCCATTGGAAAACTCGAAGTCAAAAACGCCCCTATTATCTGCCACGACATCCCTGAGATGGTTGGAAGCTCCGGTCTTCTTGGTTTGAGTTTCCTCAAGCATTTCCGTACCATCATCGATTACCGATCCGGCATACTCTGGATGGAATAATGCGCTTTCCGCGCCGCGCCGGCCGCCGCCCGACCAACCGGCGCCGAAGCCGGAGGAAGGAGCGGTAAGTGCAGCATGGATGCGCTCGGCGCGCTTGTATTGATCCGGAGTCAGCCATTGCTTGGCGATGGGCAAGCCGTAACTTTTAGCTTTAAGCTCCGGATCGCGTGAAGCGGTGTATCTAGGCTCTACGGTCTGCAATGACGGATCAAAATCGACATCCGTCTTCCACAAATCCAAGCCGGTTTTGTCCGCAAGTTCTTTTAACCCGTCGCGGATATGCGTGTTGAAAATGACGGTGACGCCTTTTGATCTCAGGTAGTGAAGAACAGCAAGCTGGAGCGCGGCAAGTTCGAAGTTGTCGGTGCCGTGCAATTCATCAAGGATAACAAGGCTCGTCGGCGTCGCCTCTTTGAGAATAACGGAATAGCGCTTGAGGATATTCAAGAAATAGCTTTCTCCTTTGCCTACCGCATCTTTTCCTCCGAAGAAAGCAAATGTCCGGTCAAAACGGCTTGTGATTAAATCACCAGATACATACATTCCGCGGGAAGCAAAAAGCGCGTTCATGCGCGCGTTAAACATGAGAACGGTTTTCCCGCTCGAATTCGGTCCGGTGATTACAAAAACAGGTTTCTCGTGATCGATCTCGAAAGATTGAAGAACGGGATTTTTCACGAAGGGGTCGCTCCGCCAGCCACGGGCATAGAAAGGTCTGCTGCCTTTGAGAGAAAAAGTGTGCGGCCTATCCGTGTAGACGGGTTTCTTGAGGCCATGCGTCATAACACCTTTGGCCAAGCCGCTAAACCCATCGAGCGGCGTCAGTGCGCCGAGAAGACCTGAGCGGAAATCATGCCATTCCGTCTTCCAAGCACTGTGCAAGTTTCCCTTCTCTTTATCATCCAACGTTGAAATATCGGCCTTAACAAACCGTTCTCGAAGTTTCCCAACCTCTTCGAGCTTTTCTTTCAATAACGGGATGGCGCCGGTTATGGTTTCCTCATTTTTGAGCTGATCGAGGTGGGCCGAAAGGTCGTTTATGGTTATCTCCATCGCGGAAATCTGCTTTTCATTTTTAACGGGATCAAATTTCGGCTCTTCCCAATAAAGACTCCTTGGACCTTCGATTTTTTCAAGTGCGGCAAGCAACTTTGTAAGCTTGTCCAAAAAGGACTCGCCCTGCGCAATGAGTAAATCGGTAACGGCTAAGTTTTTCTCTGCTTCCACGTGAGAATCTTTTTCTTTTGCTTGCAATCCCTTTCGTAAATCTTTAGCCGGGCTAGACCACAAATCACTTCTACTTGTGCTGCTTCCGGATAAATTGTTGAGAAGCCACTCCCATGTTTCCTCAAATGCAAAATTTTTCTTCGGATAGAGATGGGCGGCCACCGTTCGAATCATGCCCGAATCGGTGGCTTCATATTCGCTCTCTTCCTCCGCAACTACTGAAACATCGGTGGGTATTTCCGGAATATCGATTTCTCCCTCCCTGCCTTCTGTTATCAACTTGTAATAAGCGCGGGCAAGTTCGGTAACAGCCGCGGGAAAGCCAGCTTGCGTGGTCAATTCAATAGCGTGGCTGTGTTTGGCAACGCCCTGAGCGAGCTTGAAATCGGGAACCACATGGCTGTTTTCTTCTTTCGTTGTGTGCATCATTGCTTTTACGGCGGGGCGGGCAGAAAGAAGTTCGAAAGCTTTTTTAAGATGGCCGGTTACCACAACCGTTGCGCCGCTTGCGATAAAATCCTCGAAAAGAACGGCGGCAATGGCTGCGAGTTCCGTGTAGTCGGTACCGATGGGGACCTCATCGAGAATGACCAGATCGCCCGGGCCGACTTTTTTGATCATCTCCGTAAGGTTTTTAATGAGGAACGCGAAATAGCCGTAACCTTCCTGTAACTGTTCGGGCTCTGGAAATACGGTGTAAACATTTCTGAAAGGCCCGATCTCGCCGTCACCCGGGATCGGCAATCCCATCTGCGTAAGAAGCACGGCCAAGGCGATGCCGCGCGCCGTCGTTGTCTTTCCGCCCATATTGGGACCGCTTAAAAGAAGTGCGGATTTCCCCCCGCCCAATTCGATTTCAAGAGGCTCGATACGAGCCGGCTCTTCCTTATCTTGCATAGGGCTTATCGCATCACGGCTTGGCTCCCTCCTAGTTCTCTCCTTGTTAAGAAGAGGATTTTTAAACGAGCGGAGTTTTACGGTAGCCGTGTGCGGAGAATGCTCGGGGAATTTCCATCCGTCTTCGAGAATCATCAGCGCGGCGCGGGAATAAAAATCGATTTGCGCCAGGGGATTCCTCATGAAGCGATCCGGAAATCGACGGAGAAAGGCATGCTCATATTTCCAGGACTTACCTCCGTCATCCGAATCAAACCTGCTTCGCTTGCGGGCTGGCTTTGCTTTGCCGCCATCTTTAAGTTCCCACAGATTTCCGAATCGATTCATCAAATCCGAGAACTCCGCTTGGAGAGCCACATACGTCCCATCGGCCTCCATGCGGAGAATTTGTTCACCCGCACCGGCTTTGAGAGATTCCTCGTCCTCAGGGAGATAACGTGTTTTTTCGGAAAACCCTGGATCGTTCCTGTCGGAAAAAAACCACGGATTTGCCGAAGCGGAGGCAATACTGAGAAAGTATTTCTTTTCGAGAAAACTTTTCACATCTTCCCGTGAAAAAAACAGTTGGAACGATTTTTTCCCGCTCCCTATCACGCCATCTTGACTTTCGGGAAGATGAGCGTCGATTTCTTGAAGCAGAACGATCATTTTGCCCACAAGAAGAAGCGGCATCGCCACATCCGGATACGGCATGCGATGCTTATCAAGAACGTATCCAAAGCTTTTGCCGCGATTACGTTCGTAGTGTTTATCACGCAGCCAGAAAAGTTCCTTGTAAAATTGCTTTTTAGCCGACGAGTACTCGCTGACCAACGCCACGAGTTTACGGATCCGTTCGGCCTTCGTTTCACCTTCTCGCGGCTGAACGGAGTCGATGAACGAGTGAAGTAGATTTTGCTGATAGAGAATATCCCTATGCGTGCGCCTTGGAAATTTCAGGCGCTCTTCTAGAATTTCAAGTGATTCTTCCGGCGCGCCTTCGAATCTTCCGAAAACGCCTTCGAGATTCCGGTGCTTCTTAAACTCCCTCGGTCTTGAGTGACCAAACGCATCGACGGAGGAGTACTTCTTCCCAGCCACTCCTCCGACTCCGAGATTATCAAGATCGCTTTGAGCAATCCCGAGTCTCCCCGGCCAAAAATTCTGATCGCCATACGCCGGTAAATTCTTGGGTGAGTCCGCCGCGCCGAAGCCAGTATCGTCAGAACTAGTCGGATAATTGCGAAGAAGGGTATCTATGAACTCCAGTTCCCACTTACGGTCTAGGTGCTCAAGAAGGTATGCCTTCGTGTACATAAGGCTTTCCTCACGACGAGATAAGGAAAAAAGATACTGTTGTTTATGCTCGTGATCCCAATCTGTCAAATGAGCTACTTCAGCATCAATTTCCGCCAGTTGTGCATCAACGTCGGCTAATTGCTTTTGAAGTGAACGGCTATCCACCTCATCCTCTCCGAAATCCCCGGCCTTTAATCGCCCGAAGTCCACCGCTTCTTGGAGCTCGGCTTTCGTAACACTCTCGTTTACTAACCGTTTTTCAAGATGTCTCACAAAGCCTTTGGTATTCCATCTTTGTTTTTTATAGTTCTTAAACTCCTCAACCGGTTCAAACAACTTTCCGTACCACAGTGCCGCACCGTGAAGCAGACGATTGGCCGTACGATTGTCAAGAATTCCTTGTTCCAAGAATTCTTGAATAACCGAGCTCACAAAATCTTGTTTAGTCATACACCACCCCTGAACGGGGTGGCTTGACGGTTGTGAGCCGTCTCAAAGACGGCCTTCATTAAGGTTGCTGGTTAAAATCTACCGGCCTCTTGAGCTTCTTCTGTTTTTTCTTG
>JACQQS010000006.1 GCA_016206925.1 Candidatus Omnitrophota bacterium | reverse complement strand
GCCTATGAACAGCGTTCTAAAATCTAAACGCCACGGCTGCTGCTTAAGTGGTTGATGTGGTTAAACCATCCAGGCGAGTTCGGGCCAGTTTGACAAGCGGATGCTGTGGGTACTCTTTGAGGAATGACTCGAAAAGGGATTGCGCTTGCTGCTTATCGCCCAGCCGATTTTCTGCAATGAGCGCTTTAAGAAAAAGCCAGCTTCCCTTACGCGTGGTGACTGTTTCCTTTTCCATGTCTTCGTCGACATTGGCCAGAACTTCCTGCCAATCGCCCTTCATGGCATATGCTTCATTCACCAGGCGGCGGGCTTGCTCAGCAGCGGGCGATTCGGGCTGATCTTCGCCGAGCCGTTCATAACGGTTTATAGCCTCGTCAATCAGACGCTTGGCTTCTTCGGCCTGCCCGTGTGTTTCCTGATAAACGGCGGTCATCAAAGGAACCTGGAGTGCGGCTCCGCTGTTTGGATAGTTCAATTCGATTTCCCGGTAAATTTTGTCGGCTTCCGTCCACAGCCCTTCGTCCTGATACGACTTCCCGATCATAAACTGGATATCCGCCTGGGCATCGGTGTTCCCTGAAAAATATTGTTCTAAAGCTTTGGCCAGCCACTCGCGCTCTTTGGCATACTGGCTCATATCATGATAGAGTTGAGCCCTGCGCACAGAAACCCGCGTTGCGAGCCCGTGATTGCTGTAATTGGCATAAAATAGATCGTATAGCTCAGAGGCCTTTTCTTTCTCGCCGTTTCTCCAGGAAACCTCGGCTGCAGCCAATAGACAAAGCGGGGAATAGGGACTTTCCTTTATTTCATTGGCGGCCTGAATCCACACTTCGCGGGCCTCCTGCCAATGTGCCGCACTGGCATGTATAATGCCCAAAAAGTACTTAGCGCCGACGGACAATTCAATGGGGCCGGTTTCTTTGATAAGTTTCTGAAAATGATCGACCGCCTTTTGATACGCCTTTTGCTCGCCGGCGGTGTCTTTTTTACTTTTGTAATGATTCAGAATATAGATAGGCGCGTAGAGACCTTTCGGCTTCAATGGATGATAGTCAACTACTTCCCAATAAGCCTGCTCGGCCTCCGCCCAATGGTCTTCCTCTTCATGCAGCTGTCCGATTCGATAGCGCGCATCTTCGGCCCAAGATCCGACACCGGTATAGTTCTGAATGACCTTCTTCAAGGTCCCTCGCGCCGCCTCCATATTTCCCTGCTGCCGCCGGATCTGTGAAATTACAAAAAGAGATTCCGGTGATTTTGGAGAGGAAGGATATTTCTCAACGATGTTCTGAAACGCATCTACGGCCGGCTCAAGTATGGAAGGATCCTTGGTATCGCTTCTCTCGTAGATATGGTGGATATGGGCAAGAACTTTGTTTGCACGGTGGAAAGCTTTCTCCGCCAAATAGTCCGCACTTTGGCAGCCCGCCAATACCGCGCCGAAAAGAACCAGATAAACCGCAAAGAGAATGGATCTCATAGATTTCCTCGCGCGCCCATAAGATTTAAGATATCAGCCTCCGTTTTCGCGCATACAGAGCCGCGAGCAGGCCGGAACCAAGAAGCATGATGCTCGAAGGTTCCGGATTGGAAGGTACGTCACCATCACCGTCCGAACCGCCATCATTATCTCCGCCGCCCCCTAACCCGCCACCATCTCCGGAACCACCATCTCCGGAACCGCCGCCCCCACCTTCGTCTACGCCAAACAGATCACCCGGATTAGACGAACCTCCGCCGGAACCATTACCAGAGCTGCTGCCGGACCCGCTCCCGCCTCCCGATAGGAGAGCGGTAAAAAGGCCGCCTAAAATAAGCAAGCCCCCGAAAAGCAGAATGCTCTTGCGTTTCCAGAACGGAGTCTGGCTCGAGCTCATCAACTGATCCTGAAGATACGCCTCCAATTCTTTGTTCAACACCTCCATTTGACCCCCGCTGCCGGTAGTGATTGGCGCGCTTGTAATGGTCGCGCTAAGGAAATCTATTATGGCTTGTGTACTCTCATGAAGAGTGCTGTCCGGCATTATGCTAAGTTGAGAAGGCTTCGAAACCGAACCAGACAAACTCTCGCTGCTGACGATAGAGCCGGTATTCATGTTCTCGGCTATAGCCTGCATGTCCTGGATGACCGGAAATGCCGAAGTCACCGGTAAAAGCAAAACCGCCGTGGCTAAAAATAGCGTTTTATGTATTTTCATGGCTGAATATCCCTGCCTTTCTTAGATATAGAACCGTGGTTACTAAAGTTACCCAAATATCCGCAATGACCGTAAATATAATGCCGAAAATTAAAACCCATAAAACAGATTCGGGCGTCATGTCTATTAAAATCGGTGCGAGACCCTTGCCAAATGACACTAATGTAACAATAAGAATCGGGACTAGAACCAAAACGGATGCCGCGGCCAGATTTCTAAAGCCGAACGCAACTCCATTCCAGAATCCCTTGAAAAGATTCCCGTCACGCAATAGGACGGCGGGCACCACAAACCCCAAAAGAGCCTGAACAAGAACTGCAGCAATAAATCCGACGCCGAGCTGCATCCACAAACTCGTTCTCAAAAACGGGTTCAGCATTCTAAAAAGTCCTTTGAAGATGAAATAGGCCGCCAGCCAGGCAAAAACCAGCGACACGTACCGCTCGGCCACCGACCGCGCCGCTTCGAACGTTTTCAAACGCTCGCCCTTTTTCATCCACGATTCAACCTTTTTAATTACCATTCCCGAAATAAAAACACCGAAAACCGTGGCTATGAAGAGATGCGCATGTGTATGCAACTTAGGCAGCAACAGAAAGTTTTCCGGGTAGTGAAGGAACCGCGGACTCCAAAATGTCTTAATAACCGGAGCAAGCAAATATGAAACGGGAGGAGATGGCGCGAGAAAGAGCAGCGTGAGCGCAATGAAATCAAGTATCCCCATCACGAGAAACAAAACCCATATGGTGGGGTCTTTTATCAACACGGAAAACGCCTGTTGATAAAGTTCAACAATTTTTGGCCAAAAAAAATCTTCCCTACCTTTTGATTTCATTAAATTGATTGGCGCCTTCATTACAAGACAAGGTTTCCGGGGCGGGACGCCCTGGCTACGTTTTTAATATTATTCAATTATCGCACCGCGTAGGCCGGGCGTCTCGCGCCCGGTTACATTTTCTCCGAAGAAAGAACGGTGGGTGATCTAGCTTAGACCACCCACCGCTTGAGAGGTACTATCAAATGTTTCTGGCTAATTCGTATTTTCAAAACGCGGCTTCCCCGCGTAAGCCGGGCGCCCCACGGGGACTGCGCTAGCGCGCTGTCTCGCTCGGCGCTCAGCCAAGCAGCGTCCCGGCTACAATAAATTAAGCGTTAAAACGACGACGAATACCGGCCAAACCTAAAATCCCGGAGCCGATAAGAATAATGCTGCTCGGCTCAGGAATGCCGGTTGTGAAGCCCTCGTTCGGAAGAAAATCATCGGCAGGCGTGCCGTTGTTGTCCGAACGGACTCTGAATCCCGTTGACGGGCTGATCTCAAAAAACACGTCAAAAAAAGACTCTGGAAGAAAAAACTCAAATACATCGCCGATAGCGCCATCACCATTTCCCAAGTACGTGCCCAAAGCGGGAGTACCGGAATAAACAGAGTAAATTTCATCACCCGGGAACAAAGCACCATTAAAATCCGTATGGAAATCGGCATCCCCATCACCGTCAAAATCGATGAGCACCCGTACAAAGGCTTCATCGCCGGAAGACCCGGGACCACCGGCCGTCGTAGGCGTGTCATACATATCAATACGGAAGTAAAGACCATCATCCGCACCTCCCGTGTCGACATGAAGAACACGTAACGCAGCGATATCGTATTCATTCGGAACATCGCCCTCGTTTGGATCCGTAGAAAATGTGTGCAGGTCTGCAAGCACCCATTCACCCACATCGACAATACCGTCGATCGTGGGAACAGCGCTAGCCTGACCCACAAACCCGATTAACGTAAAGCTGGTTAATACGAGCATTGCCAGAATTAACTTTCTCATTTTTAGTTACCTCTCTTTTCCGTTCTTATTCTTTGCGCGACATTTCTGTGCGCGACACTTTTTATTACGATGCTACTTGTCTTACTGCCCTCTCAAACCAAAAACGGCACCCACCGTCATTGCCAAAACCTTTACGTCGAGAAGGGGACACATCTTCTCTATATAAAGGAAGTCGTACTTAACCTTCCTTTTCACATCCGCAATAGTGCGATCATACCCCTGCCGTACCTGAGCAAGACCCGTAATGCCGGGCTTCACGCAAAGGCGGCGGTCATAATGAGGAATAATCTTTCTGAATTCACGTACGAAATACGGCCGCTCAGGTCTGGGACCGACCAGGCTCATCTCGCCTCTGAATACATTAATAAGCTGCGGCAATTCGTCAAGATGCGTTCTTCTCAAAAACATTCCAACGCGGGTAATCCGCGGATCACGCTCCGTGGCCCAAACAGGCCCCGTAAGTGTCTCGGCGTCCGAGTACATTGTGCGGAACTTAAGCATAACAAACGGCTTTCCCTTCTTACCCACACGTACTTGACCGAAGAAAACGGGCCCGGGCGTATCCAACTTAATGGCCAACGCGACGAGTACCATAACAGGCAAGCTGGCAGCCAAACCAAATAGGGACGCGGCCAAATCAATGATGCGTTTTGCAAGAGAGCGCCAGCGAATAACGATCTGAGTGTAAAACTTCACAGCATTTGTCAAAAGAACCTCTTCCCAGGGCATTTTCCCTTCCATCGTCTTCTGATATCGGCGATAAAAGAAGTAAAGGGCCAGCTCTTCCTTTACTTCGCCCATCAACTCCGAGAAACTTTTATATGTTGTTTCGTTCATTTCAGTTCCCTTCAAAAGGCACAGATATAGAACTCGCGTGGTAAGTTACCTACATACATCTACTGTGCCAATAACCGAGGATTCTTATAAAGTTATGAATCGTTCGTAACTCTTTTTTTTCTAGCAACATACGGAATACAGAATTTCGAAATCATAAATCAGAAATAAACTGAAGGTGATCCCTCTGTTTACGAAATTAGACATGAGGATAGCCATTTTATTGAATCCGTGTAACCAACTATAGGACAATAAGTAATGAACGGCCCAATTGTCTCTCTCAGTCAACACAGCGGCGGCGAAAAGAACGAAATCAACCAGGACATTCCGGGACATACCGGGAATTTACGCGTGAGAACGTCTGCAACCGGGTAATTGATTTGCTCACGCCGCTATAGGGGCGAGGTTACCTCGCTCCTACAGAAGCGCCAGAATTTTCGGCAGGAAACTATCAAAAACTGCTTTGTCGGGTCCCGCAAGCCGGATCAATAAAACTTGGGAGTTCTTTCGAGTCAGCTTGTCCCAAGCGAAGAGAATTTGCTGGGTGTAATAGTTCGTGGTAAAACGCTCGCCGATTTTATAAACATAAAGCACGTGCTCGGACGCACCTTTGCTTCTCACGTCCTTTGCAACAAATTCTTTCACTGTTAATCTGCCTACTCGCGTAGGCGGGGCACCCCAAAGGGACTGGCCTTCGGCGCTGTCTTGCCCTGGTGTCATTCCCGCGGAAGCGGGAATCCATAGATTCTGGACCCCCGCTTTCGCGGGGGTGACATCCCTGTCAATCCGGGGCGAGACGCCCCGGCTACGTGAAGTTTCGAGATTCACGTCACGTACGCCGCTTTCCACGATGCTGAAATGGGAAGAAACGTAGCAGACCTCGGGCGGATGCGCCACGCGCCTGTCTTTGTGGGAACCCACCAAAAGGAGATGGACTTTTTTCCCACCCGGAGTTTCGTAAAGACGCGAAAGAACATTCCTGGTTTCAAGAATTTCATACGTCCGTTTATCCAGCTCGGAATCTTTTCCTATCCATTCGCCAAGCGTCACGGGAATTTTTTCAAACAGCGGATCGCGCGTTTCGTCCATTCGAAACGACGCAGGCATGGAGAGCGGGAACGAAAGCAGCGAGGCTGTTAATCCGAGAAAGGCCCAATAGGCGGCCTTTGATTTAAACACGCGTTGCCTCCAGTTTTTTCCTGAGCCAGATAAAAGCGGCAAACGCGGCCAAAAACACCGCATAACCCGATGCATCGTGAAACCAGCTTTCGATAATCAGTTTGGTGCCGTAGATTTCGCTCAAAAATGAGAGCGCGAATACGCGGGCCACGTTGGACAGAACCGCCAGCGGAAGTCCGGAAAGCACCAGCACTATTTTCTTCCACCATGAAATCTTTGCGCCGTAAACGAAAATGAGTCCGAGGCAGAGAAATGCAAGAAACGAGCGGAGCCCGCTGCAGGGATCGCCCACCAACACAGCGGCATGCGGCGTGTAAATGTAACTCCCCTCGCGAATGGCTCGGATTCCGGCGTGCGGAAGCAGGAAAGCCGCAACTTCCGTTACAAAGAATTTCATTTTAAGCGTCATCTCTGAAATAACCAAAAGCGGCAGTGGAATCATGAGATAAAGAAACGCAAGCGGATACCAGATTGCCTGAAAAATTCCCCGCCCGAACAAAAACAAAACCCCGCCGAAAAGCATCGTCACAAACGAGACCGAAGATGCGCAATACACCCTAAAAATCCCCGCCGCCGCCTGAATAAGCACGGCCAGAAGAATCACCGGCAGCGCCGCCCACTCGGTTCTTTTCTCGACGGACGCAAGCGCGGGTTTCTTTTTCCATATCCAATAAAGCGTGATCAAGGGAATGAGAACGCCGTGCGCATAGTAGGAATCTCGCGCCGTCCAGCGGTCAACCATCCACGCAAAAGCCGGAAAGTAAACACACAACAGGAGGCCAGCCGGAATGAACCACTTGAACAAATTACGCATAGGCACGTTCCCAGGCGGCTTTTTGACGGCCTTCGAGAAACCGGATTAAACCAATGAAGGCACAATAATTGAGCAGGCAAAACATGTACGGGATGTAGCCGACACTTCGCTTGCCAATTCCCATCCGTTCAGATAACCATTCCCGCAAAGCCAGCCCGTAAAATAAAAACTGCGCTGCCAGGGAAACGCGGTAAAAAGCGCTGTCCAGCAAGAAGAGGTTGACCGCAAATATGCCCACAAGAAAAAATGGGATGAGGAGCCGCAAAAGTTTGTGAGAAAACAGCTGCCAGGCCACGGAACTTTTCCACGGCACAAGCAGTGCGGGCAGCAGAAAGAAAACCTGGTAATTTCCGGCAAGTGTCCTGACCTTGCGTTTGAATTCCTCGTTCGATTTCTGTGACGGAACGTCAAATGCTTTGGCTTCGGATTCAAACACCGCGCGGTATCCGCGATGGACAATATGGAGGGGAAGATACATATCATCTACCAGAATATTCAACGGAAGCTCGGTATACCATTCGCGGCGAATCGCATAGATCGCGCCCGTCGCGCCGAGCATGGAACCGATCTCGCTCTCCTTTTTACGCAGAAACTTCTCGTAGCGCCAATACGCGTCCATTCCTTTTTCAATCCGGCCGCTTCCCTCCTGCCTAAAGTAAAGCTCGCCGGATACACAGCCGACGGAAGGATCGTTAAAGTTCCGGACCAGCATGCGGATGGCCTTCCGGTCAAACTCCTGGCGCGCGTCCGTAAATATGAGAATGGCGCCGTGTGCCTCTTTAGCGAGCGCATTCAAAACGTTTGGCTTGCCTAAATTGGAAACGAAGCGGAAGAATCGTACACGCGGCGAACGCACTTTGGAAATAATTTGGTCCGTGGCATCCGACGCGCCGTCCGAACCCACCAATATTTCGATTTTTTTCTCCGGATAATCCATGTTCAGGAGATTGAACAGTTTGGCCTCAATCCATTTCTGTTCATTAAAAGCGGAAAGAATCACCGTCACGGCCGGTTCCATCTGCGCTTTCAGAGCAGGCCGGTTCCTCCATTTGCTCAAAACCAGAAGCGCAAAGGGATAGCCCGCGTATGTGTAAACAATCAATATGAAAAATACCCAAAAGAGCGCCTCCATTAGACGGCCGCCCTCTTTAATCCGGCGGCCTGATCATACCAAGCCGGCGGGATAATGCTGCGTGCGGCGTCTTTCATGCCTTCAACCAGACCTCGCACGCCGAAATCACCGCGGATCCATTTCCCGAAATCTTCGTAACCGGTATCTGATTTGACGGCGATGCGCAACATGGCAAGCGAATCCGTCTTCGAAGAATTTAATCCGAACTTAGACGTAAAAACATACCGGTATCCGTTCTCACGCGCAACGGCACGCACGCGGGCATTGTAAAACCCGCGCGGTACGGAAAACGCGTCGATTTCCTTTCCGAGCCGGTCTGAAAGCGCTTTCTTGGAATCCACGAGTTCGCTTTTTAACCGGCCCTCATCCAGGGCGGTAAGCGGAATGTGATCAAGCCCGTGAGAGCCGATGTCAAAACCATTCGATTCAAGTTCTTTGATCTGCGTCCAATCCATGTATCCGGGTCTTCCTACAAAGCTGACCGGAATGAAAAAGACTGCCCTCATCTCAAATTCTTTAAGGAGGGGCGCGGCATGTTCATAGCTGCTTATATGCCCGTCATCAAATGTGACTACGACCAATCGCCCACCGGACAAATCATCCAAGTCAGATATCCCGGCTGAAGTAAACTTCTCTTCCTTCAAAAATTCCAACTGTTCTCGAAATCGGCCTTTCGAAATGAAATAGTCTCGCTCAGCCGCGGAAACCGGGTACTCCCCGTTCTTGCTCTCGATGCCGTGATAATTGAGCACAGGAAAATGATCGTTCATTCGGTCACCTCGATCACGGCTATTTCAGGCCGGCAAAGAAAACGCACGGGGAGTGTTTTTGTTCCGACGCCGCGGTTCACGTACATCTTGGTTTTATCTCTCGTAAAAAGTCCTTTCATGTAGGGCGAGCGGTTCGCGTAATCGGACAGCCGGATCAGAAATGGAATTCCCACCTGTCCGCCGTGCGTGTCTCCGACCAACACAAGCCGTATGCCGGCTTCTGCAGCTTCTTCAAAAACGGCCGGCGATTCGGCCAAAAACACCGGCGGCACATGATCGGGAATTCCTGCAAGCAACTGGCTGATCTTACGCGGGTTTGATTTGGAATCCAAACCAAGAATCCAGAGGAAATTTCCGTTGGATAAAGAAATTCTTCGATGTTCGTCCACCAAAATGTCAATACCGGCAGGCGCCAGTTCGCGCGCAAGCGACGCACCGTCCATCACGATGTGATCCGTATCTCCCGCAATTCCGTAAATGCCCGTCGAAGCTTTGAGGCTGCCGATCAGTTTCCTGGCCGGCTCCATTTGAGTGATGTCGTCCAGGATATCACCCGTAATGAAGATAATGTCCGGTTTAAGCGCATTAACCTTTCTCACAAGCCGGCGCTCGCGGAATCCAATACCTTCGTTTAAATGAATGTCCGTGATGTGAACGATTTTTGTGCCCTTCAAAACAGTTGCCAATTTCGCGTCGTGAATCTTAATCCGGTGCACTTCGATCCAGTTCGGTTCAATGTAAATTGAGTACACCGCTACGAACGCCAGGCCGGCAAAAGAACTGAGAAAAATTTTGGCGAGCTTGCTTAAACTCCGTGTACTGACAAAGGACCAGCCGATCGTAGCCGTCCCAACGCCTAAGGCGGCAAACAAACCATATTTTAGAAGCGCCATTTCACCCATGAAATCAAACATCCTTCATTTTTTTTGCATACACGATGATCTTATTCTTGCGCCGAAAAATACGCGCGAGAAACATGGTGAACGAAAGAAATGTCAAAACGAGCGCCCGCTTGGGGTCTTTCCGGTAATGCACGTCGATCTTTCCCCTGCCAAATTCCTCGGGTGTTTCATCCAGTTCGTAACGAACCGGCTCAAAGCCGTTCTGCCTTAGCAAAATGTCGAGCGACTTCCTTGAATATGAAAAGTAATGAGGAACGTAATACACGTACTTCAGCAAAAACGCGCCCCTTTGCCCAAACCAGCGGAAACTCTGGCGAGCGGCCCATTTGAACAACCCGTGCTCGTTCGGCGTTTTCATCGCGATAATCCCGCTATGCCTCAGCAAACGGTTGGCTGCCTGTACATTTTCTAAAGGCCGGCGGATATGTTCGATCACATCCCAAAGCGTGATTACATCAAACTGTGCGCGCTCGAAATTCGCGTTTTCAAGCGTCCCAATAGCAACATCAATGCCGTACGCTTCCTTGGCCGCGCGGGATGCGGCCGGGGAAACGTCCAGCCCTTTTACATCCCAATGCCGCCGCTTGGCCGTGAACAGAAAATGGCCGATTCCGCAACCCACGTCGAGAAGCTTGCCTCCGTTCGGCTTAAAGAGCTCAAGAATGTCCAACCGCTTGTCAAACTCTCTGAGAAACACGTTTTTAACTTCTTCGCGGCTGTAGAGCGCCTTTTGTTTTTCGTTGTCCCAGTAGGCCCTTTCCTCCCGGTCTATATCATCGTGGCCGGCGCGCGGTTCGAGAAACGCAAGATCGCAATCCGGGCAACGGAGAACACCCACCTTATCCGGGAGCACGCCTGCGGGAATCAGCCATTCCACGCCGGAGCTGCCGCAAAACTGGCAGTTTTCTTTGGTGACTACGGACAAACTCATAAGCCTCTCTTCTCGAAACTTTCTTCAAATGCCGCGAAAATCCAGGGAACGCTGAACAGGTAAACATTCGGTCTGTGGTAAATAAGCTTTTTGTAGATAATCCCGTCAATCAGCGAATCGGAGGAGGTCTGCTGCTGGTTGATCAAGTGTTGAAAGCTCTGCTCGGCCATCCGAATAAATTCTTCATTATGCGTACTCAGATAAAGGTAAGCCATGGCGTTAATCACGCTTGGACTCAATTCTTTATTGTGCTGGACGTAACGAGCCATCTTCTCAAGCGCCTCGAGCACTTCCTTATCCTGCGTTAATTCGTGATAGGCAATGAACGCGCGAATAGCGTAATAGGCCATGTAAAGATTGTGTACTTCTCCGTACCACTCGCCCGTCATGGGACTATACCACTCCAAATAACTGCCATCCTCCTTCTGGCCTTTCAGATAGACTTCCATCAGACGGTCTGCGGCCTGCTTAAACCGTTCATCCCAAGTGGCCTGATACAACAAAACATCACCCCATAAAGCATTGGCAAATCCCCGGTGCGGTGCGGCGTCCGGGTGGCCGGTGTAGGTGTGGCGGTTTTGAAGAAAAAACCCACCCACCTCTTTCGCCACGTCAAATGCCCGCTCGTAGCCGGTCAGATAATAGTAAAGAAGGATGCCGTAAACATTGGTATGCGTAGTTTCTTCATTCCGGTCGCCCCAGTGATTGCCGTTATGCCTGTGCATCGAGCCCACTTGAGAAAACTCGTCATCGATTATTTTCAGCCGCGGATCGCCTGCGATCGTATTGTAATGAACCGTATCAATATCCATGATGTGCCGCGCGAGGTTTTCGCCGAAATCAAAATATTTCCACTTTCCGCTCCGCACATATTGCAGCAATGCGCCCGAATGCGTTCCGGCATTTTCGCAGTTGTACCAACCCCATCTTCCGACCGGGTGCCAGCCGGCATCCGGGTACCACTTGTCGTCATCTTCATGCCGGTGCCAGCTCATGGTATCGCCAAAGTTAATCATGCCGTACCACTTGAAATTTCTCGGCTGGCGCGCTGCCCAGTCAAAAAGACGTTCAAGCACCGCTTCCTGCGCGGCATATTTCTGATCGGCCGGATAAAGCCGTCCGAGCGCTCCTGTCCGGTCGATCCAATAGGGGTTCACGCGAATCACGAGCGGCTCATTGAATCCGCGGGCTTCCTGATCCACCTTGGCTTCCTGGGCGCCCCCCTTGTGGAAATAAAAGAAAAGCTCATGCGTTTTGGCAAGGCCGAACGCGCTCCCGCGCGCAACCGCCTCGGGGCCGTACGCATCCGCCGTGGTCTGGAGATCCAAATCTCCGGCCCGCTTAGGCCAAATATTGATGTAGAGTTCATTCGCTTTTCCGTCAAAAGCATATTCCTTCGGAAAATTTTCCTTAAAATCCCGCACGGCCACGGCTACGCCGGCGGACGTATCCGAAGCATCCATCCACCCGAGAACTTTGATATCTTCCGAGTTTAACGCCCCGCCGACTTCAACACGGTTTGAATCAAACGCATCCTGATAAAACGCAAGGCTCGACGGCTGTATGAAACTGACCGGCGGTGCGCCCTCAACGCCAAATGTAACTTTTATTTCTTTGCCTTTACCGGGCACGGTATTGCTGTCACCCCCGCGCAAGCGGGGGTCTACAGATTGGATTCCCGCCTTCGCGGGAATAACATCCCTGTCAATCCGGGGCGAGACGCCCCGGCTACCAATCCGAAGTGGAATATTAATCTGAACAGCCTCAATCGTTTCGTTCTCAGGCAGCTTCAATCCTTTGTACTTCTCGTTATACCGATTCTGCGGATATCCTGTGTAGACAAACGTGTGATAAACGCGGGCGAAGCTTTTTCCCTTAAAGGCGTGAATGCGCACGATCCACTGACAGAAACGCTTGCCGTCCTCCGCCTGGAACCAGCCGTTCGCCTTCAAGCCGATTTTCTCGGGACCTTTTTCCTCCACAGCGATATTAAAAGTCGTCGAATCGAGATGCGCGTAATACGTCTTTCCGCGGAATGAAAGCGACAGGGGAATTTTTGAAGCCGCCAGCTCGTCTTCCGAATATTTTTTGTCGCCGTTTAGATCTACGTAAACTTCGTCAAACAGGTAAAAGTTCTTCCTGCTCACCGTAAAAGCCATCGGGCCCGTTTCCACCCGGATCGTTTCGGGCGTTTCGTCCACTTTCAAGGGCGAGGAAAACTCGGGGCGTTCTATTCCGGTTCCGTAATCAAGAAAGTAGCCTTGGCCGCCAAGCGGCTGGTCATGCCGAGACTGAATGTCCACCTGAAGCCAGCGAATACTCTGGTCAGGCCACCGGGCCAGCACGCGCGTCTGGAACGGAAATTCTTCCCACGCAGCATTTCTTATTTTTATATGGGCTTCGGAAGCAAGTTCCCCCGGCGGGAACGGAACGCCGCCTTGTGCCGGTGCGTTATCCCGGGCAACGCCAGCTTCGTCTTTAACAATGAACGGAACTCTGACCATTTCTTTATTCAAATAAGGGTCAACCACCGACCAGAATTGCTTCACTTTGTCAAAACCGTAGTTAACGATATTGACCGGCCGTGCTCTCGGAGGAGGGGCTTTTTCAAAAAACGCTTCCGAATTGTCGCTGCTGCTGACTCCGGGCTTGCCTTCGGCTGCCTTGACGTCGGCAGGCACGAGGCGGATATTGTCGATGTAGAAAAGCGTTTCGATCTTCGGTTCCCACCGGAAAATCGCGGCTTGCGTGATTTCTTTTAAGTTAACTTGCCCGTCCATTTTTCTCAAGGGAATCTTGAACGAGTAAGTTTGCGCGGCGGGACACTGGAGATTCATTTTAAAGCGATTTTCGTCCCGATCCTTCACCTGCAGAATCAGCCGCTCGCTATCCGATTGCGGATTAAATATATCGAACGCGAGAAACTCGTAGGAACTCCAGTTTGTCAGAGCCCGCCGGGATTCAAAATAATCCTCAAGCGTAATCGAACTCACTTCCACGTCTCCGAGAAACGAGACTTGCCCTGCCTTCCGGCCTTCCGATGGATGGCTGCTTGTGATTTCAAGCTTGGCGGATTTCATGGTCCAACCTTTTAAATCGGAATCTTTCTCGAAATTAGCAAACACAAAACTCCCGTCCGCCTGCGCGCCCGGCACAGGAATGCTTTTGCCAAACAAATAACGGAGAACGGAAAAATGCTCCGAGGCGGGTTTGCCCCCTGCTTTCCCGACGCCTGAGCCCTTCATGAATGACCCGAGCAAAAGACCGATCATCACGCAGCCGATCGCCATCACGCCGACAGCGCGCAGGCTCATGCCCGTTGTCTTCCCCTCATTCAGCCAATGCCAGGCTTTATCCGCCCGAACACGAAAAAGTCGTTTCAAGATGTCGAAAAGTTCGCCAAATTTCTTCTTTAACTCGTTAAGTTCATTCATTGATTACATTTGCTCAATCTGCGTGCCGATCTTTTTGCAACCCATTGCGATAAAATAGCTTACACCAAAGTTCCGCCGGCGGTATTTTGGCTCCTCATTCATTTCAGCATGCCGGCAGACTGCCAGGCGCGATGCAGAAAGTCGTAAGCTCCGGAAACTTTTTTCTCAAATTCGAACAGTGAATCCTCGCCTGAAACTTCGGTTCGCTTCAATAGAAACGGATCGACACCTTCGCAATTTTCACCCGGCATGACCGTGGCCGCATTACCGTAACCGGCCCCGCGAACGGCATCGGCAAGCTGCTTATTCCACATTCCGCCGGGATAACAAAACGACTTGCACGTGACGTTGAGTTTTTCTTCAATGTCCTGCTTCGACTGTTCAATCTCCTTTTTAGCGCTGGAAAAGTCAACGGACGGAAGCCGCGGATGCGTCACCGTATGCGAACCGATCTCGATGCCGGCACGGTGCATTTCACTAATCTCACTCCAACTTAAAAATGCGTGGTAATCAGCATGTCGCCTCCGCGGAAGCGGGGGCCCATTTCCCTGGATTCCCGCTGGAGCCTGCCCCCGAATGTCTCTATCGGGGGCGGGAATGACAGAAGAACTACCACTTACCAAACCGGTGATTACATACACCGTTGCGGAAAATCCGTACCTCCTCAAAACCGGAAATGCGTTCGCGTAATTGTCAAGGTAACCGTCGTCAAAGGTAATCGAGATTGGCATAAAACCGTCATTTTCAAATGATGTCAAACCTTCTTTCACGCTAACTCCGGCGTAGCCGTGATCTTTCAACCACGCCATTTGCTTTTCAAATTCCGCCGGACTCACGCTCAACCGGTCGCCTTTTATGTCATCAACGCGGTGATACGTAAGAATGCGCAACCCTTTTGGACGGCCGTTTCCGGAAAGTTTGCCGGCTTCAAAAATTACGGAGCTAAGTGCTTTGCTGAGTAATCTCTTCATAAACCTCATCCAAACCCTTCATCATTACTTCAACCGAAAATTTCTTCTCAGCGGTTTGCCGCGCTTCTCTCCCCAACCGATCCGCTTTTTCACGATCAGCCAAAATTTCGGTAACAGCGTCGGCGAGGTTTGACGGCGAGGCGGCCGGAACAAGCCGGCCGTTCTTCTCGTCGGCAATGACTTCGGGATTGCCGCCAACGCGCGTAACCACGCAAGGCTTCTCATGTGCCATGGCTTCCAGAAGCGAATTCGAAATGCCCTCTGTTGTCGAAGAGAGGACAAACACATCTATGGCATCCAGGAGCCGATCCACATCGGATCGTGTGCCTAGAAAATGAAAATTTCCGTTTAATCCCAGTTCCCGTGCGAGATTTTCCATTGCCCTGCGGCAGGGGCCGTCACCCGCCAGCAAAAAATTCGTGCCGGGGTGTGATTTCCTGATCTCCCGACAAGCGCGGATGAAAGTCGCGTGATCCTTTCTCGGCTCCATCCGGCCCACCGTCCCTACAATGGGCGCATCAGCCGAAACGCCAAGCTCCTGACACACATCCTTCCGGGATGAAGCTTCGGAGGCTCTGCTATTCAAAGAAATTCCGTTGTGTACGACCGTGATTTTCTTTCCGGGAACCCCGCTTCCAACCAAGAGATCCCCGATATGTTTTGAAACCACCAGAAAGCGGTCGGTCGCGCCTGAAAGCAAATAGTTAATGATGCGGAAGCGGATGTCTTGATATGCCATATCGCTGTGTTCGCTAACAACTACTCGGGACGTGCCCGCTTTCATGGCAGCAAGCCTTCCCCATAAACTTGCGGTTGGAATATGCGTGTGCAAGATTTCAACAGCATGATCCCGCAAAAAGCGGGACAATTTTCCGACGACGGAAAAATCTGCGCCCGGCTGCTTCTGAACGAGAAACACGGGGATTCCGCTTGCCTCGAGTTCGCCGGCCAGGGAACCCTTACGCGTCAAGCAAACCACCACCGGCTCGTAACCGTGAGTCTTCTGCCACTTCGCAATAGTTACAACTTGCCGCTCAGCGCCGCCCGGCTCAAGCGCCCAAATAAGATGACAAATTCGCCTGGAACGAAGGGGCAAAGGGCGCGATTCGTTGTTCGTTACTTGCTTCGCGTTACTTGTTACTTGTTTCCGGTTACTGCTTTCTCCTTCTCTTTCGAAGCACTGGACGTACTTCCCCACATTTTTCTCCAAATCAAATTGCCGAACCACCGTTTCATATCCAGCCTCAGCCAATCGATCGCGCAGCTCTGAGTTCGTGATTAAATTCTCAAGCACGGCCGCAAGCGCGCCGCTATCCTTCGGCGGTACGATGACGCCGGATATTCCGTCCTTAACCAGCTCCTCAACAGAGCCAAACTTCGTAGTCACCACAGCGGCTTTCGCAGCCAGCGCTTCGATAAAAACGTTCGGAATGCCCCAATGCCATTCCGGCTGAGCCATTAAAACTTTGATGTGCGCATACCGGTAATAAGGAATGACGGCATCTTGCTTGAGCGGTCCTGTCAAGGTGACAGATTCCTGTAATCCGAGGAGCTGTATGCGCTCGCGCAATTTTTCTTCCAGCGGCCCCCCGCCGACAATCGTAGCGTGAAAGGAAACCCCTCTCTCTTTCAATTTCCCCAGGGCTTCGATGAAATATTCGAATCCTTTGTGCCGCTGAAGTGTCCCCACGGAGAGAATTTGGGCGGTATCACCATTTTTCGATTCAAAATAAAACTTCTGCAATTCAATTCCGTGGTGAATGACGAGGATACGCTCGGCCGGATATTCCGGCGAAATGAGTTTCAAATAATCCTTATTTTTCTGCGTGCATGTCGCAACAAATTTTGCCTTCATAATTTTTGCTCCGAGATGCGTCGTATTCAAATAAATGTCGTGCGCATGCCCGGTAAAACTGAATGGTTTCCCCGTGATCTGGCTGACCGCAAGAGCCACCGAGGCCGGATACGTTGCCCAGTAAGCATGAATGTGGTCGATACCCTGGCGCTCAACCAAATCGGCCAGATAAACGGCCTTGGGAAAAAATGCCAAATTCTTCAAAAGAAATTCAATGTTCCTCAAATTTCCGAAAATCAAGGTTTTAAGCGCGCCGAGCACCCGCGCCGGATGTCGCCCGAAAACAGCGGCAAAAGCGCCCAGAACGGCGCGCGAAAAGACGTACGGAACGTACACGGTTCTTTTCGCAAGGTCGCTCGCCTCGTCATGCACCGTCTTATCCGTGGATTTCCGGAGAGAAAAAATGGCCGCATCGACTTTCTTCGCCAGCGCATAAATCTCGCGAAGGATGAACGCTTCGTCGTAACACGGAAATTTTGACACTACGAACGCAACTCTCATTGCTTTATCGCTCTAAATCTCGACTCCTTCTGGTTTTGTAATAATTACATAATTTTTATGTTTCATGTTGAAAACCCCAATAGGTTTTGTTATGCTACCTGCATGATTGGTTCATACCGAAGAGACCTCGTTTCTAAATCTTTCCTTCGCTTGGCCGAAATTCTATTTGGAGCAGGCGCTGTGTATGTCTGGTTCTCTGAGAAACCCACCCTCAGAAATTCCCCAACTCTATAAATGAATGAGTAGGTG
>JACQQS010000017.1 GCA_016206925.1 Candidatus Omnitrophota bacterium | reverse complement strand
GCCGGCGGCGGTGGCCAGCCAGAAGCCGAACTTCCCTTGATCTTCGTAGAGGGAGAAGATGTTGCCCTGATTCACAATGCGCCGGCGGGCGTTGACGGTGGCGGTGCGGTTCACCCAAGCGCTGACGGTCACGGCACCCAAGCCTTCCGCGATATTCACCGGTCCCAGGCTGACCGCATCGTCTACGCCGTCGAAGGCGCAGGCGGTGTTGAACTTCCCGGCCACGGCGCAGTCCAGGCCGCCGAAGGTCGATCCGCTATTGCCTAAGGGAGAGCTGTCCGTCAGAATCTGTCCCGTCCCCTGGACGTTCTCATTCAAGTGGAAGAGCAGGAGCGTGCTCGCATCGGGGAGGGTTTCTTGGGTGCCTTGGCTGAAGACCGGCCGGAGGGCGCTCACCCCATCCCAGACCACGTTGGTCATGCTGGCTTGATCGACATGACTGAGGCTTGTGTACTCATCGCAGAAGTCTGCGGTACAAGCCGGGGGCGGAGGGGCATTAGCGACATTGACCGTCAGGAGGGAGGAGATCCCCACATTGGGAGGAGTGGCGTTATCGATGGCCTTTGCCATGAGCGTATGGCTGCCGTCACTGAGCAGGGTCGTATTCCAGATGTAGGCATAAGGAAGAGTATTCACCGTAGCTGCTAAGGCATTATCAATGTAGAACTCCACATAGTTAATCCCGCTTCCACTATCCTGGGCATCGACAGTAATAGCCACTGTACCGGAGACATCACCTGTTAAAGGAGAGGTAACTGTTACAGAAGGAGGCGTGGTATCGGCTGGAGGCGGAGGAGGAGCAATCACCGAGACGCTCAAGCTACTCTGTGACGTCAGCGAGCCATCGGAGGCGTGGAGGGTCCACGTGTAGGTCGTCCCCACAGACCCCGCCGGATAGGTGTAGACGGCGGGTGAGACCGGCGTGGGCGGATCGGTGCCGCTGGCAACGCTTAGCTCGGTACCGCCATTGACGGTATACCGCCATTCCCAAGTTACGGGGTCGCTGTCCGGATCACTTACACTACTGCTATAGGTTACAACATCGCCTTCATAGACCTGGAGGCCCGGCGCCGTGAGATCCCGATCCACGGCATCATGGGTGATGGCGGAGACCACCGGTGCGCGGTTGGTCACCGGCTCGCCGGTCTGGGCTTCAAAGGCGCCCATGTCATACACATTGGCGCCGGGCAGGCCCGGCCACGGAGTTTTAGCTGGATCATCCACCGCCGGCTGGCCGAGAAGGTCGGTGTAGTTTTGGCCGAGATCAACACCGGCATCGATGAGAGGTGACGCGGCCGTGGGGCCAAAGATCTCTTTCATCTTCTGCTGGGCATACAGGATCGCACTCTTGGCATCCGGGAAGGCGTTCGGGTCATTTAACGGATCGAGGACGTCCGGCGTTCCGTCGCCGTTGGCGTCCATGTCGAGCAGCGCGATGTTGGCGAAGCCGGGATCACCCGCGAGTGAATGCGGTGACATCGCCGCGGCGAAAAACCCGTCCTGCTCGAGGTTGTAGTCATACATGTCAGGGAACTTCGCATCGTACGAAATGTCACGTTGGCTATTTCCAGCACCGATATTGTTCTTGACCACGGAAGCCCCCGTGATCACGTTGGGCGACTGCAGGGTCAGACCTTTGAGGCCGTTTCCGTAGGAGATGTTGTTGTAGATTGTGGCCCCCAGCAGGGAGGGCAACAGGATATTCACTTCGATGCCGTTTGCGTCGGACAGGAACGAGATATTGTGGTGCAAGACATCTCCCCTGGCGACGACCACGTTGGATGGTTTGGTCTTGATCCCCGCGCCGTTTCCGCCCAACGTATGCCGGTCATCACCTAAGTACGCAATGTTGTACCGGAGCACATGCCCCCCGCTATCATCCGTACCCAAGAGAGCATCGTCGCAGTGATGTACCACGTTGTGCTCCATCAGTCCATCCGTCGTGGAATTCATGAAAGCCATCCCCCGGGCGTTGTTCTGGTTCGCCTCGCTCGCCATCTGGCAATGATGCACGTGGTTCCAGCGAAAGATCGGTCGCTGGACAAAGCCGGGATTGTCACCGGTCACGCGCCGCGCCGCGATACCGTCGATCACGTGATGAACGTGGTTGTACTCGATGATGGGATCCTCGTTCGGCCCGGCCACGAAGATCCCTTTGACAGTCTTGGTACCGTCCCACGGCGTGTTGTAGATGTGGTTGTTGCGGACGATCGCCCCTTTGGTCCCCACCACCAGGATGCCCGCAGAAGAGCCTGATAGAGCCGCGAAGTTCTTACACTCGAATCCGTCCACCGTGACGTAGTTGCCGCCGCCCTCAAGAGCGATCTTGCCGATTAAGAAGCAGAACTCTCGCGTCTCCTGTGCATCGATGACCGGGCGATCCGACCCGAAGTTCTTGAACGTGATCCGCGAAGCAGCCGTGCCGCTTCGGCTGATCGACACCGTTTCGAAGTACGTCCCCGCCTTCACGAGCACCGTGTCGCCCGGATTCACAAGATCGGCGGCGCGCTGAATCGTTTTGAACGGCAGCGCCTCCGTGCCCGGATTCGTGTCCGCGGCGGCAGGGTTGTTCGTATCCACGTAATAATTGTTGCCCGGGTTGTACTCAAACGGCCCGATGTCTGGGGCGAGGCCGTACCAGACGCGGCAGTCGCCGGTGGCGCCGGCCGAGGGGCAGTGGAGGCCGGGGATGATGGTGCCGGCGTCAATTAATGGGCTACTGGCCTTGGGTCCAAATTTCTGCTCTGCTTGATTTCTAATTGAATTAAGCTCTCCTTGAATTTCATCGATACCGATATTAGGGTTAATCACTAAACTAAATTCGGAATCATTTAACCCGGGGTCAGATCCGATTATCGTATTCGGTCCAATTAATTGCGCTCCAACATTATCCTGCCAAAAATTGTAATCAATTTGCCCGCTTGAAACTCCGCTGTAAACAACATCCGGTCCAAAATTATTGAATCCTAGATTGTTGACCAAATTATAATTTCCATTTCGGGACGGGATGGAGAAACCGTGTCTGCGGCCGTCAGTTGCCAGGTTATGGTAATATTGGATATTATCGGTGGTGGAATTACCAAAGGCATACCCGCCATCTGAATCCATCAATATCGTGCCGATTACTGTTGGGTTCTCGGCTTCGTGGTAGATTCCTTGCGTGTCTCCACCAAAGCCTTTCAGTCCTGATCCGTCAGTTTTCCACATAATACAATCCGTGATTTTAGGGTTCACATTGTCAACTAAATCAATCAGGTCATCAGGACTATTATGCAAAACACAGTTTTTAATCTTCAGCCCATCATTTCCCCTGTTTGCCATGCCTCCAGAAATAGAGTCGCTATTCCCAACAGCAAGAACGCACGATCCAATGACTGCATCGCAAATTCCATATGCAATTCCACGATCTGCCTTGCACTCACCTTCCGAATTATTGTTAAAGCAAGGCGTATTTGCTCTGAAGTCTAAAGCATATTGGGGCGGATTATTATAAGCTATATAGTTCTCTATCAGCCCATTAGTTGTATTTGAGGCTGCAATTCCATTAATCCCATTGCGAGAGATGATGTTTCGTGCGATGAAGTTATTACTATCTTTAATCAAAATATTGGAAAGTTGGCCCGGCTGGCCATTGCCAAAACCATTTCTCTCCGAAATCAAATTCTCAAGAACCGAGTTATGGGAGTTAAGCAAGAAGATCCCTCTAGAAAATGCATTTCTTGCTATCAGATTAGATATATTTATCCAATTAACATTACTGGCGACAACGACGTAAAGATTTCCTGTTACAATTTGTGTGATTTGATTGCTTCCATCAACAATAACCTCAGTTTGCCCATCCAAAACCGGATACCCCTTTCCCGCGTCAACGCCTCTAAAGGTTATCGGGTTTCCTTGGATTCCAGAGGCTTTCGCTTCTAAGACATAGTTCGCGCCGCCTGACACATACGGCGTATTGGCGCCGTAGATGAGCACCGTGTCGCCGGGCGTGAGGGCGGCATTGGCGCCGGCCTGCACCGTACAGAACGGCGCGGCGATCGTGCCCGGACCCCCATCGGAGCAGTTTGGATGATCCTTGTCGACATACCATGTGCCGGCTGCGCCGGCCACCGGCACGCACGCGCTCGTGTTGAAGCCGGAGCAGGTGGCGTTGCAGGCGAGGGTGCCGGAAGCAAAACCCTGGGTAATACAGGTCTGGTTGTTCAGCAGCGCCCCATCGCACACTTCCCCGCCGGAGACGACTCCATCCCCGCAGGTGGGCGCGGCAATGGTGGCTTTCGTCAGTTGGATCGCGTCCAAGCTGGTGTCGGCGCTGAAGGCGACTTGATAGCGGAAGGCGGTGGGACTGGTGGCCAAGCTCGGACAGGTCACGGTGGTGAGCTGCTGATTCTTGGACGCCGCGCACCAGGTCGCCCCCCCATCCACACTGATGGAGAGCTGGGAAGCGCCTGGCGTCGTCTCCGTCCACGTCGGCGTGAGGGCGTTGAAGCTGCTGCTTAAGGTGATGGGGTTGGAACGGAACGAGGCGGTGGTTGGCGCGCCGCCGCCTTTGGCGAAGAGGGTTTGGACTTCCGTGGCCGAGAGGGCGCGATTCCAGATGCCCACTTCATCAATCATGCCATTCCAACCCTGAAAGCCGGTGGGCACCCATGCACCGATCACTAATGGGTTAGTATTAGTCAAAGTGGTGCCGCTGTGTGGGACTGACCGCTGAAAGACGCCGTCCACATAGAGCAAGAGCTGGGTGCCGTCATAGACGCCCACGACGTGCTGCCACTGGTTCAGGCGGGGCACATCGAAGGAGGCGGCTTTGCCCCAGCCACCGGCATTCACCGCAAACTCATACACACTGCTATCCACCGAGAGGGCAAAGACATCGGCTTTGGCCACAATCCGTGTTCCCGGCCCGGTCCGGTTGACCCAGGCGCTGACGGTCATGGTGGTGAGCCCCTCGGCTGCGTCCACATCGCCAAGATTCACTGACTGGTCAACGCCGTTGAAATTGCAAGCGGTCGTGAACTTCCCCGCCACCGTGCAGTCCACTGCGCCCGCGGTGGTGCCGGTGAGGCCGGCCACGCTGCCCACAATCGGCTGACTAGTGCCGAGCACGTTGTCGTTCAGATGCCATAGGCCTACTAATCCCGTACCCAGTTGCGGATCAGCGGGATTTAGTTCAATAGCCGTAGAATTAAACACCGGACTGATTGTACTCACCCCATCCCACACCACATTACTGGGTAAGGGGGTGACCACATTACTTAAGCTTGTGTAATCATCACAAAAGTCTGCCGTACAAGGAGGGGGAGAAGCGTTAACCGTTATGGTAACCACTTGAGTGTTCATATTGAGGCCGTCGAAAACAGTCAGCGCAAAATGAAGTATCGTGGGAGTTGCCGGAGCTGTGAATGTTGCCGTGGGACTAATCGCACCTGTGAGGTTTACCTGAATAACGTCGGACGGGTCCTGAATCCAATTGTATTCAAGGGGTTGAGGTCCGGTGTCCGGGTCGATGGACGCCGAGCCGTTTAATGTTACGGTTGCTCCGGTGAGAACTGTCTGGTCACCGCCTGCGTTTGCTACCGGAGGCGCATTTACTGCCGGGGCATTCACCGTAACGGTAATGGCTTCGAGCGAAGTTTGGGGAGGCGTGCCGTTATCGACCACGGAGACGGCGATCGGATAATAAACACCCGCACTGCCTGCAAGAGGATTTAGGTGAAGAACAGCGCTTCCATTTCCATTGTCTGTTAAGGTAATCCAAGCCGCAGGACTCGATAGCGCAAAGGAGAGCACATCGCCGGCATTGGGATCGCTCGCTGAAATGGGAACATCTTTAGAAAATCCCTCTGCGACTTGCTGATCTCCGATGGGATTTAGAACAGGGGCAAGGTTGCTTGAAGCCGGGCCTGTATATTCAAACGGGCCGATGTCGGGGGCGGCGCCGTACCATTCGCGGCAATCCGGCGAATCGGTTGGCTGGTGGGGGCCGGCTGAAAGACAGTGAAGTCCGGGAATCATCGTGCCGGCGTCAATCAGCCGTGAATCGGGCTGCAATTCAAACACCTGCCGCATGGCGTTCTCTGCGTATTCGACGGCGGTTTTTGTATCCACGTTGCCGCCAACGGTCAAAAATGTCCGGGCATCATTAAGTGGTTCAAGAATATCAGGGGTTTTGTCCCCATCAGAGTCAACACCAAGCAAGGCCAGATTCCTGAATTTGGGGTCAACTGCGGTCGGACCTGTACCCAACAACGAATTTGAATTGCCGCCTGATACCACACCGTCGCCAATGAAGTTGTAGTTATTTAAGGAATCATCGCCACGGTAAGCCAGGTCGTCGTTATTGATACCGACCACATTATCATTTCCCAACGTGGCATTATTTTTCATAAACACGTTGTGATCAGGGTAAGGATAGAGAGCGTAACACGCTGAGGCCAAATCAGTATTCACACAGGGGCCGCTTATGCCAGAATAGGCATTGTTATAGGCGAGGTTGTGATACACTTCAGGCCCATAGGCCCACGCATTCACTTCATATCCATGATGAACTCCTAACATCCCTATATTCCCATAGACTTTTTCTCTACTCAACGCGCTTTCGGCTTTCGTCTTCAGCGTCGCGCCATTACCAGCCGTTTCCGTTGGATCGGCTAAATACAAAATATTATTCCTGAAGATATGCCCGCCGTAGTTTTCATTGGACAATAGCAAGGCGTCCAAGGCGTGGTGGATCACGTTGCGTTCGGCGAGCCCTTCCGCCACCGCGCTGGAAAAACCCATGGCCGCCGCATTGTTCTGCGCGTTGCCCACGTCGGTTTGCGCATTGATGGCAAAAACATGGTTGCCTCTAAACACAGGAGCTATCGGCGCCCCTCCGACATTGATGTCTGAACGGGCTCCAATCCCCTGGGGGAAGTGGTGCACGGTGTTGTATTCCACCACGGTTTCCTCGTTGTATCCGATGATGTAAATCCCTTTTGCCAACCGGTCCATGGGGACGAAGGCCTCGGGATAGCCAGGATAGTCTTGATACACGTGATTGTTTCTGATCGTCACGCCCTTTGTGCCTAGCGCCAGGATGCCGGCAGCCGTTCCCATGACGGTGGCTCTCGGATTCTTCACCGTAAAGCCATCAATGGTCACATAGTGGCCAGAGCAGTGGCAGGTGTCGTTTCTGCCGATCACGATTCCCCAGTCGCGAACCGTTTGCGCGTCAATAGTCACCACTTCGTCCACGCCCTGCGGGCTGACATAATTTTTGAAGGTAATGCGTTGGGTCGGCGTGCCGTTTGCGGTCACCCATAGCATTTCCAAATACGTCCCGCCCCTGACCTCCACCGTATCGCCTGCCTGTACGATATCCGCCGCTTGCTGGATCGTGCAGAAAGGATCCGCGAAGGAACCGGTACCTTTCGGGGCGGGATTCAGGGGATCAAGGCAGGCATCGTCATCTACATAATAGGTAGCTGTGACGGCTTCAGCCGGGGGAATAGCGAGATCGTCCGCTGACTGGAAATTTGCGCCGGAAATATTATTTAGGCTGTAACTCGGGAGGGGGATAATAATCTGCTGAAATAAGAATATAAACACGAAGGGCCGAGCTAAGGCTCGGTAGTAAAGGGAAAAATGAGAATGTGTGTCCCCTTTAGCTCTTTCCCTCTCCATTCTTCCTCCGCCCGATCCCTTTCCTTGCAATATCGGATCTTTGGTCCGGGCAAACATGGATCGCTAAAACTATTTGAAAAAGCTTTTCTAATGTTTCAGAATTTAAAAATAAAAAATAATCGCCCCGATCCATCTTGAAGCGAATTGATCCTCTTCCTGAGTTTTCTGACTTTTTCGAAGAATTCGTCAGACTTTCATGTTGGCAAACAAAACATCGCACGACGAGCCGCCATTTCGTTAGAACTTTCGGTTAATTTTTTCAGTTACCGAACTTCTTCAGAAATCAGCCCGCCGCATTTCTTTCCCTACATGAAAGTAAACATTATAGCCAGCGCCTAGTCAAGTCCGGCACGAATAATCATAATCCATTTATTTAAAACGTATTACGTAACTTTTCTAACGAACATCATCTTTTTTTAAGTGCTAAAATAATATGATTATCGGCGGATAAGCCAGGCGTGAAGGCTTAAAGGGAAGGACTCGAATAGATACATTCGAGCGGAAGAAATGCAGACAAGCAAGTCGAGAACGAACATGTGGTTCGCGGAAAGTTTGATACCGCTTTCTCCGAAACAGCCGCAGCTCTTTTCTCCTTTGCCCGCAAGGATGGAAGCGCCAAGCAGCATTGAAAATGCCAGCGCCAGAGCGCCGATCGTTGCGGAACTGAATTTTGGCGCATAGCCCAAAAGCAGAAATGTGCCGCCGATTAACTCGATCCACGGCACGGTCCGGGCAATTACGGGGACCAGGTCTCTTGAGAAAAGATCGTAATCCGAAACAACGGACTCGAAGTTTTCAATTGGCTCAATCAGTTTCATAAAACCTGCGTAAGCAAACGTAAAACCGATAGCCACTCGCAGCGCAAACCAAACGAAATCTACCCAAGCCAATTTCTTCTCACCCGTCAACGGATTTTTCCTCTTCTTTTGGAAGGAGGCTGTTTAGCTTGGCCTCCAGATCTTTCCCGCCGACCAGGCGTTCGTTATTAACGAAGATGGTCGGTGTGCGCTCAATCTGCAGCTTTGTGCCGTCCATTTTTTCAAGAAGCACTGCTTTTTCCGCGGCCACATCGGCGAGACAGGCCTGAAATGCGCTTCTCGAGAATCCGATTTCTTCCGCGTATTGCAGAAATGTATCCGTCGGATCTTGGAGAACCGACCACTTTTCCTGGTTATCGTAGAGTTTATCGTGGTAAGGCCAGAAATTTCCGAGGCGGTAGGCACATTCCGCGGAGATGTGCGCCATGCGCGCGTGCTGATGGCCCTTCAGAGGAAAATGATTGAACTTGATTTGCGCCATGCCGGGATGCGTTTCCATAAAATGATGCACCGTCTTATGCGCAACAGCGCAGCTAGGGCACTGGAAATCACTCCAAGTGCTTATTTTTATGGGCGCAGAGGGATCGCCCGTAACTTTTCCTGTCGGGGAGAACGAAGTGTCTTTTTGAAATGCCGCTCTTGCGGAAAACACGGCGGCAACGAGAACGAAAACAATTACGAAGCCGGTGAAGAAATATTTTTTGCTCATGACGGATCACATTATAAACAAAAGCATTGCTTTTGGAAATAGCGGGGGCATGTTATAATGCCGCCCATGATTATCGGGCTCACAGGGAAAAATGGCTCTGGTAAAGGGGAAGTCGCCAGTTTTCTCACCGAACATGGATTCCACTATTTTTCCCTTTCCGATGAAATCCGCGAATCCCTGACGGAACGGGGCGAACCCATTACCAGGGAATCTTTAATTGCCGAAGGCAATCGTCTCCGGCTCGAATATGGCGCGGGTGTGCTGGCCAATCGCATTCTCGCCAAGCTTGAGCCGAACAAGCGGTATGTGATTGATTCCATTCGCCATCCGGAAGAGGCGGCAGCGTTAATGAAGAGAAGGGACTTTGCCCTCCTCCGCGTTACGGCGCCTCAGGAAGTTCGCTTTCAGAGAGTGCGTGCACGGAGGAGGGAAGGAGATCCAAGCAGCCTTCGGGATTTCATTGCTGTGGAAGACCGGGAAGCCCGGAGTGAGATCGAGGCGGATCAACAGCTTATTGCAACGGAAGAATTGGCAAAGAAGGAAATAAAAAATGACGGGCCTATTGCCGAATTGCACCAGAAAGTGAAAAATCTCATTATGGAACTAGCCTCCGAATTGGGACGCCCGGGCTGGGATGAATATTTTATGGCTATTGCGGAAGTGGCGGCCCGGCGGTCGAATTGCGTGAAGCGTAAAGTAGCGGCAGTGGTTGTGAAGGACAGGCGGATTATTTCAACGGGATATAACGGCACACCTCGCGGAACGAAGAATTGCAACGAAGGCGGCTGTCCGCGGTGCAGCAGTTTCGCGCCTTCGGGAACGCAGCTCGCCGAATGTCTTTGTTCGCATGCCGAGGAAAATGCAATTACGCAGGCATCGTATCACGGCGTGAGCATAAAGGATTCCACCATTTACACCACTTTTTCTCCCTGCCTCATGTGCACCAAAATGATCATTAATGCCGGCATCAAAGAAGTTGTGTTTAATCAGGATTATCCGCTTGCGGACATTGCCAAACGGCTGCTTGTGGAAGCCGGTGTTGTGTTGAGACAATTGATGGTGCCGCAGGGATCCCCACAAAAATAGTTATGACAGATAAAGAATCCAAAAAGACACCGCCCCGACGGCTCGTGGTTTTGATCGTTATTACGGTGGTTGTTGTTTCTCTATTTTTCTTCTTGCGGAAAGCAATTCTCACCTATGCTGCACGTTTGATCGTCGGGCAGGCAGCCGATTTCAAAGTTGAATTGGGACATTTCGATATCAACCCGTTTTTCGGCATCGTTTCCATCAAGAATCTTCGTCTTTACAATCCCCCGGAGTTTAATTCGGGGATTTTTCTTAACCTGCCGGAAGTTGAAGTCGATGCCAAAATTTCGGATTTTCTAACGAGGAGATTGGTTCATCTGGAGATGGTTCGCTTGAATTTAGATGAAGTTACGGTCATCAGAAATGCGGAGGGCAAAACCAATCTTAGCATTTTAACTTCCGTTTCATCCCAAAAAGAAACGGTGCACACCGAAAAAGAAAGAGCACGCCAAGAGAAAATCACGTTCTTGATCGACGAATTGCATTTAACGATGCGTAATGTCAATTACGTGGATCACAGCGTTCAGGGCGCCGCGCCGAAGACATACAGCTTTGACATGAAAATCAACGACAAAGTCATGAAAAATATTACCAATCCAGCCGCGATTGTCGGTACCATCGTGCTTCAGATCGCTTACCACACCACGATTGGAAATCTGGGTATTAACTTCGATGGGCTTCAGCGTCAGGTCGAGTCGGCGCTGGCCAATTCAGAAATTCTGGCGCGGCAGGGCTTTGGATATTTGATGGCCAAGAAGGATGTTCTCGAAGCTCAGAAATTTCTGGATGAAGCGGAGGCTAATACCGATAAGATGTTCGACGACGCCAATCAGGCTGCTGGTGAAGCGGTCAGGGGACTAAGAAATTTCTTCAAGACCGTTGCGAAAGAGTAGCGCCCCTGCGAAAAGGGATGTGGCCTTACTTAAACGGTTGTAGTACAATGAAATAAGCCGATTCCCGTTTTCCTTAGTTTCCAAGAAAGGATCTCCCATGCACAGGTATTTAAAAGTTGTTTGCGTCGTATTTTTTTCATGTTTTTTAGTCCAGCACTTCCAGGCTTTTGCCGGCGCCGAAACCAAAGGTGATGTTGCGGCGAAAGTAGGAGATAAAATCATTACTTTTTCCGAATTGGATGATTCTGCCAAATCCGCGCTTATTCCCCTGCAAGCGGAAATTTATCAGGCGCGAAAGCAGTCTCTGGATCAAATGGTAGCGGAGATTTTATTTGAATTGGAGGCAAAGTCGTTAAACACGACCGCCGCTGAATATAAAAAGGGCCTGCTCAATAAAGACGCTATCGCCGTAAGCGAAGACGATATTTTGAAGTATTATCAGGACAACAGTTATTACTTTCAGAATAAGCCTCTTGAAGGCATGAAAGCTCCCATCCGGGAAAGAATAATCCTGGACAGGCTGAAAGAAAAGGAACGGCAGGTCATCACTTCACTAAAGGTAAAATATCCTGTCGAGACGTACCTTAATGAACCTGAGTTCAAAATCGATACGGCGGGAGCTCCGTCAAGAGGGCCTGAGGGCGCCAAAATTACGCTCATCGAATTTTCGGATTTTCAATGCCCTTATTGCGGCCGCTTTAAAAGTACCGTTGATCGGATTGTATCGGAATATCCGAACGATATCCGGCATGTTTTCCGGCATAATCCCTTGCCTATGCATAGCCATGCCATGAAGGCGCATCATGCCGCCGTTTGCGCCCACAGATTGGGCAAATTTTGGGAATACAGGAATGTTTTGTTTGATCATCAAAATGCGCTGGGCCCTTCGGAACTGCGGAGCTATGCGGAATCGGTGGGCATGAATCTGGCCGAATACGACGCGTGCATGGCCGACGCATCCATCGATGGGAAATTGGAAGACGACGTGGAATATGCCCGCTCCGTCGGGGCTGATGGCACGCCGACCTCCTTTTTAAACGGCCGTATGCTTTCCGGAGCCCGTCCTTACGAAGAAGTGAAGGCCATTGTAGACGAAGCATTGCACAGCTAACTCGTGAAGCGTGAATCGTGAAGCGTGAAACGTGAGCAAAAAGCGTAGAACAAAAAGTGCACAACCAAAAACTTAAAACACTTAAGAATTTTTTTCTTTCCGCTCTTAGTTTTTAGCTTTTCGTTTTTCGCTTCACGTTTCACGAATCACATAAATATTTCACCGGCTTATGACTGGACGAGACCTGCCCAAATTTCAAACCGCCATTCCCGGCCCTCATTCCAAAGAGTTGGCTAAGCGCCTCCGTGCGGTAGAATGCTCGCAAATCACCTATATCAGCGACCGATTCCCCGTGTTCTGGAAGTCTGCTTTGGGTGCCAATGTTTGCGATGAAGACGGCAACATCTTCGTCGATTTCGGATCGGCATTCGGCGTCCAAGGAATCGGCCATACCCATCCGCGGATTGTTCGGATCATTCAGGAGCAATCGGAGAAACTGATTCACGGAATGGGGGATGTGCATCCGACCGAACTTAAAATCCGATTGGCGGAGAAACTGCGGGATATTACGCCTGGAGACCTCTCTCAAGTCATCTTTTCAAGTTCCGGGGCGGAAGCTGTCGAGTCGGCGCTTAAGACAGCCTGTATGTACACCAAGAAAGCCGGCGTCATTGCCTTTGAGGACGCCTACCATGGATTGACCTACGGAACGCTCGCGGCAACGCACCGGTTAGATTTTAAAGAGCCTTTTCTAAAACAGATCGGCCGCTTTGTAACGCACGTGCCTTTTCCGGATTCATATCATTCCCCCTCAACAAGCAAATCGGGGTTTGATGAGATCCTTGTTCAAGTCGACAAGCGGATCAAATCACGTTGGGAGGAGCCTGTCGGAGCAGTTTTATTGGAACCGATTCAGGGCAGGGGAGGCGTTGCTGTGCCTCCGGACGGGTTTCTATCCGCGCTTAAAGTGCTTTGTGAAGCAAACGGCGTATTGCTGATTCTGGATGAAATCATGACGGGATTCGGAAGAACGGGAGCCTGGTTTGCCTGTGAACATGAAAATGTTGTTCCCGATCTTCTTGTCGCAGGAAAAGGAATGACGGGCGGATTCCCCATCTCGGCCTGCATCGGCTCTGAGCAAATCATGTCTGCGTGGGGCACTTCCGGCGGCGAATCGATTCACACAAGCACATTTTTGGGTTCGCCCCTCGGAGCCGCCGCTGCATTAGAAACCATACGGGTTCTGGAAGATGAAAACTTAATTCGACGGTCCGAGCAGCTCGGGGAAAAACTCATCGGGAAACTTAGATTGCTTTCGAAGAAACACTCAATGATCGGCGATGTAAGAGGAAAAGGACTCATGATTGGGGTTGAGATTGTCCGGGACAGAAATTCAAAAGAACCGGGCGCAGAAGAAACAACTCAGCTCATAGAAGAGCTTCTTGCGGACGGAATCATCGTACTGCCTTGCGGGCCGGGACATAATGTATTGAGCATAACCCCGCCGTTTGTAATTACCGAGGAGCAAGTTGATTATGCCATCGGCTGCCTGGACAGGCGGCTTGGCGAAAGAATGCCGGAGCTTACACATGAACCGTTCTCAAATTGAGGGCGAGATTCGCGCCTTTATCGGAGAGGGATGTGACGATAAGAACGATGCGCGCTTCGATTATCTCGCCAGAGAACTTTTTCAATTTCAGTTCGAGAATAGTGCGTTCTATCGGAAGTTTGCCGAGCATGAGAAAAGGACGCTGGATCAAGTTAAAACCTGGCGCGCCGTCCCCTTTCTTCCTGTCATAGCATTTAAATCGGCCTATGTGGCAAGTTTTCCTAAAGAAAAGGCGCGCTATGTTTTTAGAACGAGCGGGACAACCGAATCGCGAAAGGGCGAATTGTTTCTCGACAGTCTTGCTGTTTACGAATTATCCGTGTCTAAAGCATTCAAGTACTTTTGTCTGCCCGATCTTGGGAAAGTGACCATGGCTTCTCTTATTCCCTCTTTTTCATGCGCGGCCGACTCGTCCCTATCGTGCATGATTTCGACAGTATTTTCCGCATATGGTACTCCGCAATCCGCATGGTTTTTTGAAGGAGCGAAGCCCGATTGGGCGGGCTTATCCGAATTTCTGCGAAAAGCCGCTCAGAAGGCGGAGCCGGTCATGCTTTTCGGTACGACGTTGGGTTTCTTGGATTTTCTCGATTATTGTGGCAGAAAAAAGATGCGATTTAATTTGCCCAGAAGAAGCCGGATTATGGAAACGGGCGGTTCGAAAGGGAAAAGGCGCAGGATTTCAAAGGCGGATTTGTACAGGCAATTTGAATCAACGTTGGGCGTTAACCCTGTATATTGCATAAATGAGTACGGAATGACCGAAATGGGCTCGCAATTTTATGATTCTACGCTGCGCGACCAGTTATTTGGCCATGATGGCGAAGTGGAGAAACTCGGGCCTCCCTGGGCGCGGACGCGGGTGATTGATCCTATGACGGGAAGCGATGTCGAGGTTGGCTGCGAAGGAATTCTTTGCCACATTGACCTGTCCAATATCGGCTCGGCGTTGGCCCTTGAAACCGAAGATTTGGGAATTCGTATGCAGAGAGGGTTTGAAATTATCGATCGCATACCGGCCGGCGAGTCCAGGGGCTGTTCTCTTGCGGATGAAGAAAGAATTTTTGCATGATTTGCATGACATGTAATGGAACAAGTCACGTAGATCGTCCTGACTATGTTTAAGGCATCTATATTTCAAAAGCACATATGGCCCTGCGTTAAGTTCTCGACAGGTGAGGGCTCGATCTCTCCGGAATTTTTGCGTGAATTGGCTGCGGAAGGCAGAAGAATTGCCATCCATGCCGGGGATTTAATTCCTCCCGCCGAAAGAAACAGGCTTATTTCCGACTGGGCCCTCAGATGGCGGAATCCCCATTCGCCTTGGCGGAAAAAGGCAAGACTCCTTTTGTCCGAAAGTGTTTCCTTATCTATGCCCATGATCGAAATGTGTCTCGATCTCTTTTTCCGTTCCATAAAAAGAGACGCGCTTAGAGATCTCCAGGAAAGATATTCCGGCGAAAATTCCCAGCTGGTCGGACATATTTTGCCGAGCAATGTCCTGGCGGCAAGCGTGGAGAGCCTGCTTTTTGAAATAATCGTGGGCAATGTCAGCATTGTTAAGGCTTCGTCAAGGAGTCCGGTGTTCCCGCTGCTCGTTGTGGAAACGCTGGGTGATGTGGATCACCGCTTTCGTCAGTATGTGTCGCTTGTGTGCTGGAAGGGCGGCGAAAGCGGGCTCGAAGATGCGCTGGTTTCAGGCGTCGACCGGCTTATTGTTTACGGCACGCAGGAAACGGCGGGGCGGATAAAGTTGCTTGCGCCGCGCCATGTGACGCTGGATGTGTATGGGCCGGGCTTTTCGGTCGGCGTTATTGAAAAGGAATGGGCGAAGCAAAAAGATCTCACCGCGCTGGCGTGGAAAGCCGCTTTGGATGTATCCATTTATGACCAGCGCGGGTGCCTGAGCCTTCAAACGATATTTGTGGAAGAAGGCGGCGAGTTTTCTCCCAAAGAATTTGCTTGCGCTTTGGCTAAGGCGCTTAGGGAGTTTGAAGATCAGTATCCCTTGGGGAGGCTGACAGCCAAGGAGGGCGGTATGACCCGTTCAAGGCGCAACAAATGGCTGATTAAAGAATTGTTGGGCGAGGATGTATTTCAAGAGTCGGATTTGCGCGGCCGTTACACGATTCTCTTTGAACCGGGACTAAATATTGATGAGCCTCTCGCCGGCCGTCTGGTTACGGTTCGGCCGTTTTCGAATGTAACCGAGCTGGAGAATTTATTTGATCAGCATCAGGGGGTTTTTCAGGGGTTGGCCCTTACGAACGCGGATCGTTCAGAGCGCTGGAGAAATAAGAGAATCATACGCGTTGCGGAGTTCGGAAGCCTCCATTCCACGATGTTTGGATGGCAAAAATCACCGTTTTCAAATCGCGCAATGGCAACACATGAAAAAGCGTAAAATCCGCGAATTGAAAAGATCGGAAAAAATGACCAATCCTCACTGCCCACCCCCGATGCTCTTTCAAGGTGAGCGCGGCATTTGCGGGACGCTGGGAGATCGCGCATTTCAAAAGCTGCTTCTCGGAAGACGCTCGGCAAGATCTGAAGTCCTTAGACTTTCCAAATTGCTTTATTTTGAACAGATTTTATGGGCAAGGGGCGTCAAGTATATTGCCGGAGCTGATGAAGTTGGTTTGGGTGCATTGGCCGGGCCGGTGGTGGCGGCTGCGGTTGTCTTTCCGCCCGATGTGGATATTAAAAAACTTATGGGTTTGAATGATTCGAAAAAACTGACCGCGGTGAAAAGATACGTGTTGAATGAGCGAATTCGCGGTGAAGCGCTTGCGGTGGGTATCGGATCGGTGGATGTCGATGAAATTGCCCGATTAAATATTTTTCGTGCGGGGCAGGAAGCCATGCGGCGGGCCGTTTCAAACTTGACAGTTGTTCCCGAGCATGTATTATTAGACGGACGTCCGGTTCCGAACCTGGAGATTCCGCATAATTATTTCGTCAAGGGTGACGCGCTTGATTTCTCTATCGCGGCGGGCTCTATTGTGGCAAAAGTTCATCGCGATGGCTTGATGGAAGAATATGGCGAAGCTTATCCTGAATACGGTTTTGCCAGGCATAAAGGATATGGAACGGAAGCGCATTGGGAAGCGCTTAAAATGTATGGAACGACTCCTATTCACCGCACTTCGTATGAGAAACTGAGAGAATTAAGTACTTTGGAGGATACCGGTTCGGAGGAGGAAATTCTGACCTTAACGCCATGACCAGACTTGCCGCTTTAGCCATAAGCTTTTTGTTGCTCGCTTATCTTTTTCGTTGGATGAGCAGGAGCCGCCTTCCAAGCTCCGGCGCCCCGGTTTCACCGGTACGGTCATGGAAAAAGAAAAAGCTAAAGCCGGGCGAGATCTGGGTTCAGATTTTCGAGACCGCTTCACGCGAAGAAGCCATGTTTCTGCAGATGAGGCTCGAAGAGGAAAACATCGCTGTGACCGTTTTTGAGCAGGCCAAGAAAAATATCGCCGGCACGACTCCACCGGGCCTAGGAATCGTGGTTCCCAAAGAACAATCACCTTATGCCCAGCAGCTCATATTCCGCTATTTGGAGCGGAACGACAGTCCCGATTCCAAGGAATAACCTCCCCGGGGGGAGTCAAATTGCTAAGTTATGATTTTACAGAGAAGCCACGCTGCGATTCCTGCCACGATAAGCCAGAAGGACAATATGCGCAGAAAACGCTGGACAGCAGATTCCGTGTCCGGGCGTCTGATGGCCTCAAACCAAAGATCCCATAGGGTGCTTAACCTTGAGACCGTCAGGCAGACAACAAGAAATATAGCTAGCGAAAGTGTGGTTACCGCCGCCCAGCCGAGGAGGCGGACAAAAGGGGTTGAGCTCAGCGTGTAAGCCTTGAGCCCAAACCATTGTTCTGACAAAGAAAGTTCGCGAATAGGGGGCGTTTCTTCCTTTCTGGCGGGCGTGCCTACGAATACAAAGAAAGCCGGTAAAGACCGCGCTGAATTTACATATAAAAAGTACTTGAGGTCGTCAAAAAATGTCGCTATTTTTCCGAGAATGTTTTTGTTCACCGGCTCTCCTCAAAGCAGGCACATTATAGAGAAAAGCTTTGCCACGAGACAACAGGAAATTGTCCGGGCATTTTAAGAGAATTTGGCTTAAGTCTAGTAATTGACGCCCCTTAACTTTCCCAGTAATATAGGCGCCATGTCTAACCCCCCTGCAAATCCAGCGGCAGCACAGGTCTATAAGCACGGTTTTGGCTTAAAGAAGGATGTCGCCGAAGAGCTTAATCGCCGCTATAACGATAGCCGTATGGTGGCGCATTTACGCAGCCACGGAAACACGCTCACTATCGGAGATGTGCGGATTTATTTGGCGGAAGAATTCGGATTTTGCTACGGCGTGGACAAGGCCATTGATTTCGCTTATGAGACCCGGAAGCATTTTCCTGACCGGCGGATTTTTCTAACCGATGAGATTATTCACAATCCCCGTGTTAATCATGAGCTGATGGAGATCGGAATCCAGTTTCTTTCAGGCGCCTATGCCGGAAAGGTAGCTATCGATGATTTGAATCCTGAAGATGTTGTCATTATTCCCGCTTTTGGAACTACCACGGTTCTTGAGAAAAGGCTGCGTGACCGGGGTTGCGTCCTGGTCGATACCACCTGCGGTTCAGTCGTTCATGTATGGAAACGTGTTGAGAAGTATGCCGAGGAAGGTTTTACCGCCGTTATTCACGGTAAATTCAATCATGAAGAAACACGCGCGACAAGTTCCCGTGTGCTGATCGCACCCGGAGCAAAATACGTGATCGTTCGTGATAAAGGACAAGCGGAATTGGTCTGCAAGTATATTGCAACAGGTGGTAAAAGTTCGGAATTTCTTCAGGAGTTTGACGGCGCTATGAGCCGGGGTTTTGATCCGGACAAGGACCTAGAACAGATCGGTGTTGCAAATCAGACGACCATGCTTGCTTCGGAATCCATGGAAATTGCTGAAATGCTTCAGAATGCCATCGTGAAGCGGTATGGCGAGGATAGGGCCGGCGAACGGTTCCGCTCATTTGATACCATTTGCCGCGCTACCCAAGATCGTCAGGACGCATTACTCCGCCTGAGAGCTCAAGAAAACATCAGCTTATTTTTGGTTATCGGTGGTTACAATAGCAGCAATACTTCCCACCTTCTTGAAATGGCGATCGAGAAGTGTCCTGCTTATCATGTTCAGGATGCTACGGACCTCATTTCGAAGGAACAGATCAGACATAAACCGCTGGGTCAGAATCCAAGTATCGATCAGAATTGGATGACGAAAGAGCCCGTTTCCTTAGGCGTTACTTCCGGCGCCTCCACACCCAACCGCGTTCTGGAAGAAGTGATGTTGCGGTTTCTTGAACTCCGGGGCTATTCTCCGGCTGAAGTTTTCAGCTGTTTAGCAGCTTAGTTTCGCTTTTCGACCCCTTCCTCCCTCATAAAATTTCAAAAATAGACCGGCTAAAGTATGGTAAGCCCTATGCCGATGGTAACGATGTCAGACTAAAACTTATATACAAATTAAGGGGGAGGTGTAGTTTGAAAGCTTTTACCATAGGTTTGTTGGTTGTGGTATTTCTTGCCGCTCCTGCGCTGGCAGGTGACGTTATGTCGGACTGGGCAAATTCGGACAGCTATATCGAAAAAGTGCCGGGAATGATTATTCGCGGCACTGCGAATGCCGTTGTTTCGCCGTTCGATGTATTGATGGGACCTGTTAAGGAATATCAGGACAACCCTTCCTGGGCGATACCGGTAACGGGCCTGCTTCGTGGTTTTCAAGACGGCCTTGATCGTCTCGGGAGAGCCGCGTTTGATGTGGGCGGTTCTATTTTCCCCAAGTTTAACGGCTTTGCCAACTACAAACCCTGTCCTTTAACGGGCATGTCACTTGGAAAACCGGCGGGCGGTGGCGGGACAGCCTAATAACACGGAACATATTTTCCGAAAATATACAAAACCCCGTTCCGATTTTATTTTATCGGAGCGGGGTTTTCTATTGATTAATCGACGACCGTTTCTCCGCCGTCGATACGAATCGTATTTGCCGTCATCCACTCGGTTGACGAATTGGAAAAGGCAACAAGAGCTTTCGCGATATCTTCGGGCGTCGTGAGGCGCTTAAACGGATTTCTTTCAGCCGCCGTTTTGATCATAATCTCATAGCCCGGGATCTTGCGGAGGGCCGGTGTATCGGTCACGCCTGCCAAAATAGCGTTACAAGTTACACCGAGTGGCGCCAATTCTAAAGCAAGCTGGCGAATGTGGGATTCCAGCGCCGCCTTGGCTGCGGACACGGCTCCGTACGTTTTCCACACACGCTGGCTCCCGGCGCTGGTCATGGCAAATACGCGCGAACCTCTGCCGATTAGCCTACGGAGCGCTAGGTCCTGCACCCAGTAGACCAAACTGTTGGCCATGACGTCCAGCGTCATGTCCATTTGCGCTTTTGTGACGCAGTCCGCGGGGTTTTCGGCGATAAAGGGTTTGAGTGTGCCAAAAGCCAGGGAATGTAAAACAAGCTTAACGCAGGTATCCTTTTCCCCTGAACCTACGTGCGCTTCAAAACTGTCGAGCGCTTCTTTTCTCTTCTCTTCGTCCGAAGCATTCATGTTGATAAAAAGGGCTTCTCTTCCCGATTTCATTACATCCTGCTTTACCTGTTCAGCCAGAGGCAGCGTATTTTTGCGGTCAAGATGAATACCGAGAATGTTAAAGCCGTTTCTAGCCAGCTCTCTCGATACAGCTGCTCCAAATCCACTAGACGCTCCGAGGATGAGCGCCCATTTATTTTGAGTCGTCTGTTCCACGGTAAGCTCCTTTTTTGTAACTTGGGAAGATAGTTTGCCGAAAAAGAAATTTTAGTATAGCCCAATACAAAGGAATGGCAATAGCAATTTTTGGCGGTAATATTTCACTTTGATGATCAAGGAATTTTGCTATAATACCGCCTTGTTGTGATTACTACGATACGAATTCTATAGGGGAGATTCATAAATGGCATACATTATTGGAGAGAAATGTTTGGGCGAACAATACGCGTCCTGTGTTGACGTCTGTCCGGTAGATTGCATTCATCCCGGAAATTATAAAGGCGAGGCTTTCATGATAATCGATCCGGAAGTGTGCATCGATTGCGGCCTGTGCCAGCCCGAGTGCCCTGTTGATGCTATTTTGCCCACAGGGGAAGAAGGATCGGAATGGGGTAAGATCAATGCGGAGTTGTCGGCCCAGTTTAAGAATAATCCTAAAGTTACGCCTCGAGATCCAAAAGAGACTCCCCGCAAACCTCATTAAAATCCGGAAGAAATTCAGTTCTTTAGTACGGCAGGGTTGGGAATATTTATCACAGATCCTGCTGTTTCATTTGGTTTATCCTCGGGCGGGCTTAATATCTTATCGATCAAACTTTTCTTTCCCGATTCCCCCTTCATCTTGACCAATTCTTGAACCATCTCATAATGACGGTCTGTAGTGTAGGGGGCGACCGAAGCATCAGTGCTCTTGGAAATCTCTTCGAGATTTTCGACTGCTTTTTGAACCCGATAGTCGGACGGCGGATGAGCGTTGAAGAAGTGGATAAAGACGGGCAGAGAATCAATGGGTATTGAAGCAAGTCTTTTGTTGTAGCTCACCACAGCTCCGGACGGATAACCGAGATGCTGCAAATATTGCATGGCGCGGCCGTCGGCTTCGGCTTCGGCATTTTTGCTGAACTGTTGTTTGATGTAGGGCGAACTCATTTCAATACCCGAAAGAATACTGCTCGCCGCACCTCCCGCCGGTCCCCCGATAGCACCGCCCGCCGCACCTGCTCCCATTTTTGCCAGCCGGCCAAACCTTACTTTTTTGGATTCTTCCCGTTTTTGATAACGGTATGCGCTGGTATGCCCGACTTCGTGCGCGAGGACGGCGGCCAGTTCGGCTTCTGATTGTATAAAACGGAAAAGTCCTGAAGACAAATAGATATATCCGCCGGGGAGGGCGTATGCTTCGCAAGTACTGTCGTTATCGATCAGAAAAAATTGCCAGGGCATATGCGGCCGTTCACTTACCGAGGCGAGCTTGCGGCCGACATCCGAGATGTAAGCGTTTATTTCCGCGTGGTCTATCAGTTTTTGTGTTTTTATTAATTCTTTGTGTGAGTCGGCGCCGGAACGGATTTCTTCGAGGTCATACATGTTTAGTGGGATATTAGTGCTGAGGAGACGGGATTTCTTGTCCGCACAACCGGAGGTAAAAAGGAGTACTCCGCAAAGAATCGAAATGAGCACACCACGAGACTCCATGGTTTTTTCCTCCTAAAGATAAGCTTAACATGGGCAGTGCGTTGCGGCAAATTCGGGCGACTTATTTTAGTGATTTTAAAATTATTTTCTATAGATACTTGACCTGATTCATGTTACAGTAAATTCTACCTTGAGCGGATTCGAACGAATTTATTACTGGCTTTGGCTTTTGGCGGTTTCCCATGGGCTGGTTTGGGGGCCGTGTTTGGTCATCGACTTCCTTTTTTGCAAGGGAAAAATGCTTAAGGATCCTTTCTCGCTTGCCATTATCGAAACCGTATCAATCGTTTTTCTGACAGCCAAGCATACCCAGCTTCAAAAGCAGCGCTAATGGTCGATCGCCCAGGACCTACGCTCGTTCTAGATCTTGAAACGCAAAATACCTTTGCGGATGTAGGCGGAAAACGAAATCTCGGGCGTCTGTGCGTCTCCGTTGTCTGTATCTATAACTATGGTACGGGCGGATACACCTCTTTCCTCGAGCATGAGATGTTTCAGCTGGAGGAGGCGCTTCGAGCAGCGGGGCTAATCGTCGGATTCAATATTCGTTCCTTTGATTTTGCGGTTCTGCAAAATTATTTATTTACCCCGGCTGATCAATTTCCCATTTTGGATTTGTTGGAGGAAATTGAACGTGTGCGCGGCCATCGCGTAACTCTTCAAAGCATTGCGGAAGCGACATTCAACGAACGTAAGACAGGCCACGGATTGGATGCCGTGCGCCTTTTTCGGGAAGGTAAGATGCAGGATTTAATTGAGTACTGCAGGAATGATGTGCGTTTGACGAAAGACATATATGACTATGGATCGGAGCATGGAAGGGTGTTTTTCCGCTCGATAAAGGATTTTCAAATTCATGAAGTTCCCGTGAGCTGGGGCGGCGTTGTTCCTAAAGAAAAATCGGCAGCTTCCCAGTTTCCAACCAGTCTTTTCTAATACGGTTGTGCGAATAAATATTTCAAAGTCAGTATTTTTGCTTGTTGTCCTTTCTATTTTATGTATCTCCTGCCGGCTTGAGTCCAAGGAGACGAGCGAACTCTCTCTGGTAGGTACGCCTGCCCCCCGCTTTGCGCCGGATGCGGTGTGGATCAATGTGCCGCCGGGATCGGTATTCGAAAGGAAACCAACCTTACTTTATTTCTGGTCATCTTCTTCGATAAATGCTATCCGCGCACTGAAAATTGTTAACCGCTGGTATCAGAAGTATTCGCTGCTGGGGCTTGAGGTGATCGGGGTCCATGCCCCGCAGTTTACGTTTGAAAAGGATGCTCAGCGGGTTGAAACCGCAATTTCTACACAGGTCATTCTCCATCCGGTAGTTCTGGATAATGATTTTCGGATATGGACGGCGTATCGGAACAGGGCTTGGCCCACATTTTATTTGGTTGATCATCGGGGTATTATCCGGGAAATTTTTGTGGGGGAAGTTGATTACGACCAGATAGAAGTACGCCTGCAAGATCTTCTCATCGAAACCGGGGCGGTTGTCCCCGCTGCGTTAGAACCCCTTCAGCCTGAAGTCGATTTTTCACGTATCGGAACACCGCAAATTTTAACCGGCTTTGACGAACTGAGCCACTTCGGCAGTCCGGAGCCTGTTTTGACGGGTGCCGTTCAGGCCTATTCGGCGGATGTGACGCTCCAGATCAATCATTTCTATTTAGTGGGCGATTGGGAAATTCAAAAGGAAAGAGCGCTGCTCCGGGGCCGGGGAGGGAAGCTCTTGCTGCGGTTCGAAGCCAGCCGGGTATATGCGGTTTTGGGCTCGCTCCATAACTCACGTCTGCGTGCAGAAGTACGGCTGGACGGCGAGCCGCTCACAACGCTGAATTATGGAAAGGACGTTTGGTTCAGGGATGGCAGAAGCTATGTGGAGATAGACTATCCGCGCCTTTATGAATTGGTGGATACCCGGGATGTCTATGACGAATACACGGTAGAGATCAGTTTTTTATCCGCCGACAGCGAAGTTTATTCATTGATGTTTGGATAACCTGCCGGATACTCGATACTTACTGTAAAACGCAGGTTTGTTAGGGATTCGAATACGTGGCGGCGGCGTGTTCTGTTTCCCAGAACGTCACGGATACGACAGGCAGTCCCTGAGTGGTTGCGTACTCAAAAATGAGCTGAGCAATATGCTCGGCGGTAGGGTTCTGCTCCATGATGAATAGGGGTTCGCCCTGCTCTTTAAGAATGGGGATGAGCGGGTCGTCTTGACGCAGCAGAAGTTTGTGATCGAATGTTTTGTCGATCCAGTTTTTCATAATTCGGCCGACGTCTATAAAGTCAGCGACCATGCCCTTACGGTCAAGCTGCTTGCTGGCCAGCTCAATTTCTACTTTGGCATTATGACCGTGCAGATTTTTGCACGGCCCGGCGTAGTCGCGAAGGCGGTGGCCGTAACAGAAAAATACCTGCCGTTTGATGCTGAATTCAGCGTTTGTGCCCATTCGGGAAGTGATACCTGCCGGGTAGAGGTTTGTTGATTTTTCTTTTGCTTGGCTCATAAATTTGCTTCAGCTGAAGTTGTGTAAAAAGCATCGTTATTGTACCCGGGTAGTCGTCATCAATCCATAAAATATTCGGCAAAGAACCGGCGGCAAGTCACATGACTTCAAAAACCCCTACCTTTGAGGTCGTTTGCGCAGTCATTTTCAGGCGCAACCGCATTCTTATCACTCAGAGACCGGCCGGTTCCTATTACGGCGGATTTTGGGAATTCCCCGGAGGAAAAAGGGAAAGAGGCGAATCTCTCGAAGCCGCTTTGGCAAGGGAACTGACCGAAGAGATCGGTATTTTAGTCTCGAAGCCGCAGTTTTGGAGAAAGGTCAATTACAAATACCCCGATCGGAACGTCACGCTCCATTTCTTCCTCTGCGCCATTCGTGGAGGCGTTCCCAGGCCGATCGGCTGTTCGGCCATACGGTGGATTCGTCATAGCGATTTGGAAAGCTATTCGTTTCCTCCGGCCGATGTTTCTGTGATCAATGAACTGGTTAACTCTTCGTCATTCAAGCTTGAAATACCTGACGCATTGTTTCGATGAAGACCGCCGGAATATCACAGCTTCTTGAACTCATTGTTTTTGATTTGGACGGGACGCTGATCGATTCAAAATGGGATATTGCCGATTCGGTCAATTACACGCTTGAGACGATGGGTTTAAAGCCTTTGCCGGTGGAAACGGTAGCTTCGTTCATAGGCAAGGGAGTCAAAAATTTGCTCATGCAGTCGCTCGGCGCCAAGGCCCATGCAAAGTTTGATTCTGCTTTAAAAGTGTTCCGCCGTCATTATGGCGAGCACTGCCTGGATCGGACCAGACTTTATCCGGGAGCGGAGGAAATGTTGGAATCGCTTGATGGACTAAAAAAAGCTATCGTAACGAATAAACCCGGTGTTTTCACCGAGACTATTCTTAAAGGGCTTGGAATTTCCGGCTACTTTGATATGGTTCTGGGCGGCGATGAAGTGCCCAGGAAGAAACCTTCTCCAGAGCCCATATATATTCTCTTGAAAAAATTCAGAGCTGTACCCACGAAACTCTTGATAACAGGCGATAGCCCCATGGATATTCAAATGGGCAAGGCGGCGGGGATTCGGACATGCGCTGTCGGATACGGATACGGCGCAAAGGAAGATCTCGAAGCCGAAAAGCCCGACTTTTTTATTTCACATCTCAAAGAGCTAACCGGTCTGCTTGCCGCCATTCGTTGACCGTAGGGGAAATTCATGAATTTCCCCTACGAACTTAAGTCATGAATCCAAAAAAACTTACCGCTAGAACCGTAAAGTTGACTAAAGCACTCTGTTATTGTAATATTGGCAGCGGTTTCAAATGTAAGTCAGTGTGGGGCTTTAGTTTAGTATTAAGTCAAAGCTGCAATTAGGCCTCCTTAGTTTTCTAGTAATAACCAAGCAATAGAGCCTGCCTTGGCCGGGCCTCAACCAGTGCTGCCTTTGAGTAAAATGAGCGTTAAGTTGCCCATATTTTTCGATCATCATTCAACTACACCTGTTGATGCCAGGGTGCTCGAAGCGATGCTTCCGACTTTAAAGGATGAATACGGAAATGCATCGAGCCGCAGCCATGTATTTGGCTGGAACGCAAAACGGGCGGTGGACCGGGCACGCGGCCTAGCGGCGGAATTAATCAATGCTCAGCCGGAAGAAATTATTTTTACGAGCGGCGCTACGGAGTCGATCAACCTGGCCATTAAAGGCGCGGCCCGGATGTATGCGGAAAAAGGCCGGCACATTGTCACGTGTGTAACCGAGCATCGCGCGGTCTTAGACACATGCCGGGCCCTTGAGCGCGAAGGGTTCGAAATAACGTATTTACCGGTCGAGCCCGACGGGCGCTTAAGCCCGGCCGTTCTACGCAGTGCTATTAAAAATTCCACTATTCTTGTCGTAATCATGCACGCCAATAATGAAATCGGCGCCATCCATCCCATTGAGGAGATTGGAAAGATAACACGCGAGAAGGGCATACTTTTTTTCTGTGATGCGACGCAGTCCGTCGGCAGGATTCCTTTTGATGTCAACAAGATGCAAATTGATTTGGCCTGTCTTTCTGCGCATAAAATTTACGGCCCGAAAGGTTCAGGCGCCCTTTACATTCGGAAAGAGAAACCGCGTGTGAGAATCGAACCCATTTTAGTCGGCGGCGGTCATGAGAATGGTTTGCGGTCCGGCACATTAAATGTGACGGGGATTGTCGGACTGGGTGCTGCGTGTGAGTTAGCCGCAGAACTGATGGATGAAGAATCGAAAAGGATGAGCGCACTTCGCGACAGGCTATTCATCGGTCTTAGGAACCGTCTGGGTTTTATTCACGTCAACGGGAGCATGGAACACCGGCTACCAAATAATTTGAATATGGGCTTCGAATATGTGGAAAGCGAGTCGCTCCTGATGGAGCTCGGAGAGGAAATCGCGGTCTCCTCGGGTTCGGCCTGCTCATCCGCAGCGCTTGAGCCTTCCCACGTGCTTAAGGCGTTGGGCGGCGGCGAAGAGATAGCGCATGCGTCGCTTCGCTTCGGTTTGGGCCGGTTTAATACGGAAGAGGAAGTTGATTACGTGGTGGAACGTGTGACGAAAGCAGTTAAGATGTTGCGTGCGATTTCTCCGTTGTATGAGATGGAAACCAAACTGGATACGGAGAGGCAAAGCGATGCCGACCGGAAACTTGGGGCGGCGTAATCGGGAGAATATTTATGGGAATTGATCTGACGGATGCGGCAAAAATCGAAGTGAAGCGGCTTTTGGACAGGGAAAATCAGCAGGATCTGGGCCTGAGACTTGGCGTTCAGGGCGGCGGATGTTCGGGGCTCTCCTACAAGCTTAATTTTGATAAATCCCGCGGCGGCGACAACATTTTGGAGATGGGATCATTCCGCGTATTTGTGGATCCAAAAAGCTTTCTCTATTTGAACGGGATCATGCTTGATTATGTAGATAGCCTCGAGGAAAAGGGATTCAAATTTATCAATCCGAATGCGAAAAACACCTGCGGATGCGGAGAATCATTTTCAGTATAATATCCAACTTTAACGTGGGTCAGTGTTTGTATTTTAGGAGGAGGGGTTATCGTGAGCCAATTTGAGAAAGTAGCATCAGTGACCGATGTCAAAGAAGGTGAAGGAAAAGTGGTTCAAGCCTGCGGCAGGGAGATCGCACTTTTTAACGTCAACGGCCAGTTTTTCGCAATTGACAATGTTTGCGCACATCAAGGCGGACCGCTCGGTGAAGGCATGCTGGATGGCGAGGAAGTCACTTGCCCCTGGCACGGGTGGACCTTTAACGTGAAGAACGGTTCTTGCACTTTCAATCCGAATGCGTCGGTGGATGCTTTTAAAGTGAAGGTGGAAGGCAGCGATATTTTGGTTTCCGCATCGTAAGAGGATATGGACGACATGAAGGAATATGTTGGGGTGGTTGCAATTAGTTTAATGGCTGCGACACTGGGCGGCTTATTTATCTGGCTTTCTTCGGTCCTGGGGCCGAAACGGCCGAACCCGGTCAAGAGTGAACCTTTCGAGTGCGGGGAGAAGCCATTCATGCTCCCGGTAGGCCGGTTACCGGTTAAATTTTATCTGGTGGCCATGCTGTTTATTATATTTGACGTGGAGTTGATCTTTCTTTTTCCTTGGGCCGTTGTTTTCCGGAAACTCGGGCTGTTCGGCCTGATGGAATTTCTGCCTTTTGCGCTCGTGCTGATCGTCGGTCTGGCTTATGTCTGGAAACAAGGTGTGTTGGACTGGCACCGATCGGATTATTGATCATGGCCTTTGGAAATTCCGGCCTTCCTTCTTTTCTTACCACGAAGCTTGATGCCGCCATCGGCTGGGCACGCAAGTATTCCATATTTCAATATCCGTTTGTGACCGCATGCTGCGGCATGGAATATATGGCCACTGCGTGTTCTCACTATGACGTAGACCGATTTGGCGCAGGCCTTCCGAGATTTTCTCCTCGCCAGGCGGATGTGCTTTTTGTGGTCGGCACGGTCAGCCATAAAATTGCGCCAGTGCTTCGCAGAATTTACGATCAGATGTGCGATCCAAAATGGGTTGTGGCTTTTGGCGTTTGCACCTGCACTGGTGGATTCTATGATAACTACGCTACCGTAATGGGCATCGACACCATCCTGCCCGTTGATGTGTACATCCCGGGCTGTCCCCCGCGTCCTGAAACGGTTCTGGACGGTCTCATTAAACTTCAAGAAAAAATCCAGCACCAGCGTCAAGAAATCGCATGAGCTCCACGCCGCCATCCTCGCCGCTCGATAAGCTTGGGGCGGTCAGCCAAAGCGAGTTACTTCCGGAAGTTTTGACGTTGCTTGAATCCCAGTTTTCCGGAAAGGTGCTTAGTGTCTGCGTAAATTTGGGAGATTGGGAGGCGTCGGTGGCTAAAGGATCTGTGCCGGAGATCATGCGTTTTTTGAGGGACGATAAGCGCACGGATTTCAAGATGTTGGCCGACCTTTCCGCCGTCGACGGACTCAAGATGGGTCTAGTCCCGAGATTTTACGTTGTATATCACCTGTATTCCATAAAGCTGAAACACCGTTTGCGTGTGAAGACGAATGTTTCCGAGGAAGATCCGGCAGTACCCAGCTTGGTCGATGTGTGGCCGATTGCGAACTGGTTTGAAAGGGAAGTTTGGGATATGTTTGGAATCCGGTTCACGGGGCATCCGGATCTAAAGAGAATTCTGATGTATGAAGGATTCCAGGGGCATCCGCTCAGAAAAGATTACCCCGTAAACTATAGGCAGCCGCTTATTGGGCCGCGGAACTGATTTCTAAAGATGGATATCACGGAATTAAACAAAACCGAAGGCGTGCGCGACACCGCCACGCGCGAGGCTGACGCGCTTGAGACTAAAGAAATGATGCTGAACATGGGTCCGTCACATCCGGCCATGCACGGCATTATCCGCCTTATCCTTAAGCTTGACGGCGAGGTGGTGAAAGATTGCGAAGTACACATAGGTTATTTGCACCGCGCATTTGAAAAAATGTGCGAGGAAGGCGGATATCTTCAAGTCATTCCGTACACCGACCGCCTGAATTATGTCTCTCCGCTTATCAATAACGTCGGATATTGCATGGCCGTGGAGAAACTGTTCGGTATCAAGACCACGGAGCGCTGCGATTACATACGGGTTATCATGAGCGAACTTTCCCGGATTACCGATCATTTAACTTGTGTCGGCGCTTCTGCAATGGAGGTCGGCGCGTTCACCGTATTTCTCTACATGATCAAGGCGCGCGAGTATTTGTGGGAGCTGATTGAAGAGGTTACGGGAGCACGTCTAACCATTTCATATACGCGGGTGGGCGGGCTTAAATCCGATTTGCCAGCCGGTTTCGCTGAAAAGTGCAGAACACGGCTTAAAGAAGTGCGGAAAGTTAATCAAGAAGTCCACACATTGCTCACCAAGAATCGTATCTTTATTGACCGCATGAAAGGAATCGGCACCATCAGCCAGGAGGACGCCGTCGCCTACAGCGTTACGGGACCATTCCTGCGCGCGACGGGCGTTGATTACGATGTACGCAAGGACAACCCGTACCTGATATATAACCGTCTCGACTTTGACGTTCCTGTCGGAGAATACGGCGACAATTTCGACCGTTATCTTGTCCGCATGGAAGAAATGGAGCAAAGCATCCGCATCGTTGAGCAATGCCTCGATCAGATGCCCAAGGGACCCGTTGCTGTGGACATGGAGGGGCGCGCTATTCCCGCAGAGTTCATGGTCGACGAAGCCAAGATGGGCAGAACAGGCGGGCTTCTGGAGGTCCAAGCGGTTGTCGATCCGACGCTTGAAGGCGGAACTAGAGCAAACTTTAATGCCGTTCAGACGGAAGAAAAGAGGGCTATCCTGCCTCCGAAAGAGGATACCTACGGAAATATTGAAGGGCTCATGCAGCATTTTAAATTGGTCATGTACGGCCACGGCATCCGACCCCCTAAAGGCGATACGTATCAGGCGGTCGAAGGCGCTAATGGGGAATTAGGTTTCTATATCGTGAGTGACGGCACCGACCGGCCTTATCGGGTCCGCGTCCGTCCCCCATGTTTTACCATTTTGGCCGCATTTCCGTTAACCTGTATCGGTTGGACCGTCTCCGACATTATTCCCACGTTTGGGTCTGTGAACATGATCGGCGGTGAGCTGGACCGATGAGCGCGAAAACGTTTCCGACCGATCTCCTGCCGAGTGCCGAAAAAATACTGAAAAATTATCCGGCCAGGCAGGCTGCTTTACTTCCGATTTTACACTTATTTCAAAACAGGGACGGCTGCATTAAGGACGAAGTCCAGGAAATCGTTTCCGAATTTCTATCGGTGCCGTTGATCAAAGTCCGGGAAGTTTTAAGTTTTTACACACTTTATGCGCAAAAACCGCTTGGAAAGAGGCATTTTCAATTCTGCCGGACTTTGACCTGCTCGCTTCTTGGCGGCGAGTCGCTGGGGGAATATTTCGGAAAGAAATGCGGCATCAAGCCGGGAGAAGTTACGCCGGACGGCCAATTCTCGTATGAAATGGTTGAATGCCTCGGCGCCTGTGAAATCGCGCCCATGCTGCGCGTAGATAAAAAATATGTCGGGCCGTTGGATGAGGCGAAAGTTGATCATCTGATTCAGGAAAAATTGCATGGCTGAAAGCATTCTTTCGAAATTTATTGAAAATGAGAACGCGCTCTCGATCGATCGTTACCTGGCGAATGGCGGGTACGAAGCCGCACGCAAAGTCGTGATTTCGATGACGCCCGACCGGATTGTTCAAGAAGTGAAGCAATCCGACTTGCGCGGTCTGGGCGGCGCCGGATTTGGAACGGGAATGAAGTGGGGATTTATTCCGAAGAACTCCGGCAAGCCGGTTTACCTTGCGGTAAATGCAGATGAAGGCGAGCCTGGCACATTTAAAGACCGCTATATTATGGAGCGCGTTCCGCATTTAATGCTCGAGGGCATGATCATTTGCTGTTATGCGGTCGGCTGCCACCGAGCTTACATTTATGTTCGGGGGGAATACGATAAGTCGATTGAACGGCTGGAAAAGGCCATTTTTGAAGCGCGTGAAAAAGGTTTTCTTGGAACGCAAATTTTCGGAAAACCGTTTGATCTGGATATCGTAATTCATCGCGGGGCCGGGGCCTATATTTGCGGCGAAGAAACGGCGCTTCTCGAATCGCTTGAAGGCAAGAAAGGTTTTCCCCGGCTAAAGCCGCCTTTTCCGGCGGTTTCGGGTCTCTGGGGCTGTCCGACCGTGATTAATAATGTGGAAACCCTGTCGTATTTGCCGAGCATCATTTTAAAAGGAGGGGCGTGGTTTGCTGCTCTTGGCTCGGCAAAAAACGGGGGGCTCAGATTATTCGGCGTGAGCGGGCATGTCAAAAAACCCGGCCTTTATGAACTCCCGTTGGGAACGCCGCTTCGCAGTATTATTTATGATTCTGCCGGCGGGATCAGGAATGGGAATAGGCTCAAGGCCGTTGTTCCCGGCGGGCTTTCTGCGGCAGTATTGACGGCGGATGAAATTGATATTCCCATGGATTTTGATTCTCTTAAGGTAAAAGGGAGCATGCTTGGCTCAGCCGGAGTTATGGTCATGGATGAAACTGTGTGCATGGTCCGCGCACTTTACATTACGATGCGTTTCTTTGCGCATGAATCCTGCGGTCAATGTTCGCCCTGCCGTGAGGGAACGGGATGGATGGAAAAGGTTGTGGGCCGTGTGCTTGCCGGAAAGGGCCGGACAGAAGATTTGAAATCGATTGCGGAAACAGCGAAATATCTGACCGGTACGACCATTTGCGCGCTCGCAGACGGTGCTGCCATGCCGCTCGGCAGCTATGTGGAAAAGTTTTATTCTGAATTCGAACATCACGTACGGCACGGCGCTTGTGATTTAAAGCCGGAACTTGTAACTTGAGTAAAGTAGAAAGGAAAAAAGAAAAAGGTGACGTTTGAATTTTGAGGTTGATTGATGCCTACACTGACCATAGACGGGAAAAAAATTACTGTAGCAGATGGAACAACGGTTCTTCAGGCCTGCGAGAAGCTAAAGATAGACGTTCCGCGCTATTGCTATCACCCTGGACTTTCTATTGCGGGCAATTGCCGCATTTGCATGGTGGAAATAGAAAAAGCTCCGAAGCCTGCGATTTCCTGCCAAACACTCTCGACCGAAGGAATGGTGGTCAGGACAGACACCGAACAGGTAAAGCAGGTCCGTTCCCACATTCTTGAGTTTCTACTCGTAAACCATCCTCTTGACTGCCCGGTTTGCGATCAAGCGGGAGAATGCTATCTCCAGGATTATTACATGAAGTTCGGGCTTTACGATCCGAAGTTTAACGAGAACAAAGTCAAGAAGCAGAAAAAGGCGTTTCCCATCGGCCCGACCATTATGCTGGATCAGGAGCGCTGTATTTTGTGCTCGCGCTGTGTTCGTTTTACCGATGAGATCACCAAGTCACACGAGTTTGGCATCGTCAACCGGGGCGATCACTCCGAAGTTGTCGTGAGCAAGGAATTTGTCAATCCCTATTCTGGAAATGTTGCCGACATTTGTCCTGTAGGAGCTTTGACAGACCGCGATTTCAGGTTTAAATGCCGTGTTTGGTATTTAGAGAATTCACCGTCGGTTTGTCCGGGCTGCAGCCGCGGTTGCAGCATTGAGATTCACCACAATGACCGAAAATCTCATCGCGTTGAGCCGAAACGTGTGATGCGTCTTAAGCCCAGGTTTAACGAGGAGATCAACAAATGGTGGATTTGCGACGAGGGCCGGTACAATTATAAATTTATTGACGACAACAGGATTTTACTAGTCAAAGGTGCTGAAGATTGGCCGTCGGCTGTGAAAACGCTCGCATCCAAGCTGAAGAATTTGGCTGCGCTTTCGCCTCAATCCGCGGCATTTCTGCTGAGCCCGCAGCAATCAAACGAAGAGCTCTTTTTGGCGGAACAGATTTTTGCACAGTTATTTGATAGGAGCCGTTTGTTTTTGGTTCGCCCGAACGCGCTGGGTTATCAAGACGCGTTTTTAATCAAAGCCGACAAGAATCCGAATACGGCGGGCGCACGCGCCCTCGGTTTTTCTTATGCGGAAAATATCGTGGACTTGCTTTCCGGCGAAGCGGAGAAGGGGAAGCTAAAAGCTTTGTATATTTTCGGGCAGGACATCGTTTCTCTATTTGGGGATGATGCCAGGAAGCTGCTTAAACAGCTTGAGTTTGTCGTTTACCAAGGCAGTAATCGGAATGAGACCGCGCCGCTTTGTTCCATGACGCTGCCGGCTGCTGTTTATGCCGAACAGGAAGGAACTTTCACGAATTGTGACGGCATTCTCCAGCGGTTTACGCCGGCTTTTGCGCCGCTTCCGGAAGCCAGGGAGGGCATTCAAATTTTGCATGACTTGGCTGTAAAACTGGGCATAAAGTGTCCCGGCCCCAAGGCTCGGGAGATCTTCGCACGCATGGCTGAAAAGGCGCACGCTTTTAAAGGGATGAATTTTGATCGCCTGGGCCGCATGGCTCAGGAGAAAGCCGCTTTATGTTAGAACATGTGATCAGCTCGACGATACTCTCCGGCATCATGATCTTTAATGTGATTAATCTTGCCGCGCTTCACACCTGGCTTGAACGAAAGCAGAGCGCTGTGATGCAGGACCGCATCGGGGCGAATAGGGCCCATATCGGTCCGTTTCGATTATTGGGGCTATTCCATCCTTTGGCGGATGCCATCAAGATGTTTTTTAAGGAAGACTTTGTTCCGCCTTCCGGACACCGCGTGCTTCATACATTAGCGCCATTCCTGTCCATGGTTTTTGCGCTCATTACATTCGCTGCCATTCCCTTTGGTGACGTGCTGCGCATTGGCGACATGGAAATCGGGCTTCAGCCGGCCAATTTGAATATAGGCGTGCTTTACATATTGGCCATGCTTTCCATGGTTGTCTACGGTGTCGTATTGGCGGGTTATTCGTCCAACAACAATTACGCTTTCCTCGGCGGCCTCCGTGCTTCAGCACAGATGATTTCTTACGAAGTTACTCTCGGGCTTACCATTATGGGATTGGTGATGATCTACGGCACTTTGAATCTGCAGGAAATGATCCGGTGGCAGGGCCGGCTTTTATTTGGCTTCCTGCCTGCCTGGGGCGTGTTCATGCAGCCGCTCGGATTTTTGCTCTTTTTGGCGGCCGGAATCGCAGAAACAAAACGCATTCCCTACGATATTCCGGAAGCCGAGTCGGAAATCATCGGCTACTTTACGGAATATAGCGGCATGAAGTTCGGCATGTATTTCTTCACGGATTATGTGGAGACGATCCTCTTGGCGTGCATGTCTACAGCGCTTTTTTTTGGCGGTTGGCAGGTTCCGTTCCTGAGATCGGGCGGTTTCCATTGGGGAGGCACGCTTGTTTTGGGCTTGCCGCATCTTTTGGTTACTCTGATGCAGATTGGGTCGTTTACCGCAAAAGTTCTGGCTTTCTGCTGGTTTTTCATGCTCATTCGATGGACGCTCCCGCGGTTTCGTTATGACCAGCTTATGAAAGTGGGCTGGAAAATGATGCTGCCGCTTTCTCTAGCGAATCTCCTGGCAACAGCGGTGATTTTGGTCATGGTAGGAAATTAACTATGCCGGTCACAACGAAAGTAGTGAAACAGCCCAACATGTCGTTCATGGTCAGGATTTATTTTCCCGCCATTTTTCAGGGCTTGGCGCTTACGGGCTGGCATTTTTTCAGAAATCTGACATTGCATATTCTTCACAAATTTGACCTGTTTAAGGATGTTCCCGCCGCCGTGACTTATCAATATCCGGAGGAAAAGCGGCCCCTTGCTCCGCGGCTTAGATCCCGCCATCGCCTGACGAAGAGGAGTAACGGCTCTCCCCGTTGCGTGGCTTGTATGATGTGCGAAACGGTTTGCCCGGCGCATTGTATTTATATTGTTGCTGATGAACATCCGGATCCGAACATCGAGAAGCGCCCAAAGCGTTTTGACATTGATTTGGGGATATGTGTGTATTGCGGATTTTGCGTGGAAGCCTGTCCGGAAGACGCGATTCGAATGGATACGCAGATCTTGGATATAGCCGCCTACAGCCGTGAGGGAATGTATCTGACGATGGATGATCTGCTGAATCCGGAAAACCACGGCGCTATCGTTTTACGCGATCCGAAACGCCCGCAGCCTGCCTCGCAGTAATTTCCATGAAATTAAGATTTCATTTTATCAACCGCTTAACGTTCCTTGAAGTTATAACCCTCTTGACCTGTGGAACTCTATTCTCTTTGGGAATCTCAGAAGCTTCGTGGTTTATGCGCGAATATGATGTTGTATTGGACGCAACGCCGATTTATGTGAAACCCATCGAGAGCGGAGAAACCGTTGACGCTATTGAACAAGAGCTTGAAACGTCGGGAAAGCCCGCAGCAGTTGTTCTCTTTAAGATAAACAGGGTGATCCTCGGTGAGTTTACGCTGCTGAAGAGAGGAGGCCCATCAAAACTCGAACAATTCCAGCAGGCCCTTCAGGATAAAGACATACTTAAAGTGGCCACGCTGAATTTTGAAGACCCGGAAAAAACTGCACCAAAAGGCTGGCTGAATATCGCGGTTTCGGATCCGTTTAAGACGTTTGGAATTGAATCTGCGGCACCCAAAGACAGACGTTACAGAATTTGTCTTAAGCGCATTCCTGAAAGACCGGACACCTATGTGCTGGTAAAAAGCCAGTTACGCAAGTAGTTTTACGCGATCCGAAACACCCGCAGCCTGCCTCGCCAAAAGATTTTCTCTTACCGGCTGCGAACATTTTTGCGGGAGGGGGAAGTCCCTAGGATCGCGTAAAACGGTTCACAAACGTAATTTAACTGTAAAATAACAAGCCGCCGTTGTTCACCCATCTAGAATAGATACATTATTTCGCTGCTGAGCGATGTCTGGTTATCATTCACCTGGTTGTTTCCAGTAAACACATCTTTGTCGGCATGATCAGAACGTAATTCAAGACGGGTAATGGTGTTTTCCCACGGCTTATATTCTAACGTACCGGTAATTTCATACCACTCGGCTTGTGTGCCGGCGACAACACGGACACCATCCTCATCGTTAAGAACTTCAGCACGGACGGAAGCTGCCCACTTATCCGTGAACTGATATCTGGCATAAACGGCATGCCCCCACCAATCGCCTTTGGCATTATCGCCAATCAGGTTTGCCTCAAAAGCGTAGTCCAAGTTGTACATTAACGTCAGGGGCTCCCAAGGTGTCTTCAATATGGCCACGATATCGTGTAGGTGACGCCAATCGGTATCTTGCGCTGCACGTTCAGGGCCGCCGTAGTACTGATAGCCGACGGTAATGGAAGAATCCCAAGGCAGCTCAATGCTATTTAAGCCAATGTGTGACTCAATGGTCCTTCCGTTATTGGTATCGTCAGTAACATCCCAGCCGTTATTAACGCCGAGACATATGTCCCACCCGTTATCAAACGTGTACGTGCTTCGGATACCGGTGTGTGTGAAAGGGATGGCGTATCCAAATAAAAGACCGCGTGAGGTATTCCAATTGTCCTTGCTTTCAATCACTTCGGCGCCGTTCATGGTGACATACCTACCCGCTTTTAGGTCAATATCGTTCATCCAGGAGGCAAGGTTGCCGGTGGGTACAAGGAGTTCCACGAACGCTTGTTGAATCTCAAATTCATTGGTCCCGAGGCCTAGTCCTGCCGATCCGATTACTTCCGCATCATTACCCGTAAATATATCGGCACGGAAACCGGCACGGCTGTCCGCCGAAACGGGTTTTTGGATAACGACCTCAGCGGCATTCATGTTGAAACCGTTTGCGGTCCGATCAAAAACTCTTCCGACATTGGTAATGGAATCCGGCGTGTTAAAATTATGCGTGTACATGGTATCTACGTAGCCAGAAATGCCTATTCCCCGCACAAGGCTGGGAACTTCTAAAGAAGGTGCTGCTGCCTCCAATCCGACATGTCCGCCTGGAATTTGCGCGGCGGGTTGAACGGTAGCAAGTTTAGTTTCCAATTGATTTATACGATTCTTAAGAGCGTTAATCTCAGCCTTTAAATCATCCGGGCCCTCATCCGCGAAAGCCATAGGCGTACATATCAAACCGGCCATTAATAGGATTGGTAACAGCGCCGCACTATTTCTTCTCATCGGAACTCTCCTTGTTTTTTTCCGTTTTCTATCCCTATTTTCATTATTACTTCATAGCACAAACTTGCCGGGATTATAGCATTATTAGCTGTAATTCAATAGAAGCTTAAGCAACCTTTGTGCCAGGTAAATACCATTATGGAAAACAATCTAAAGCTTTATATCAAAAATGGTTAAGCAAAGTAAAATGAAGAGATCGGATGGCGATTCTAAAACCAAAAAAGTTCGAAGCGACAATTCAGTTGAAAATATAACAAAGTTGTAAACTTAACTCAAAATCTTTATCGAAGATAGGGACTCACGTGCAAGATCGAGCAGGGGGCCGGGATAAATTCCTACAGCCAAAATGACAAAGACCATGATGGAGAAAGCGTATCCTAAACTTGTTGAAGGCTGAAGCGCCGCAGCATCGGTGTCCGCCGGTTTTTCCATGTACATGGCCATGACAATCCGCATGTAATAGAAGAGAGAAATGACGCTTGCGAGAACGCCCACCACGGCGAGCTTTATGTAACCGGATTTGACGGCTGCCATGAAAAGATAAAATTTTCCGATAAAACCGGCGGTAGGGGGAATACCCGTGAGGGATAAGAGAAATATGGTGACGGCAAATGCAATCAGAGGGTGTCTTCTCGAAAGACCCGAGAAATCAGCGGTCGATTCTTTGGGGACGCCATTCCGGGTAAGAAGAATAAGAGAAGCAAAGAGGCCGATATTTGCGAACAGATAAACGAACGCATACATTAAAACGGCGGAAGATCCCATCTCGATTCCGCTGGCCAGGCCAAGGAGCATGTAGCCCACGTGCGCGATGCTTGAATAGGCCAGCATTCTTTTAACGTTGGTTTGTCTTAGTGCCGCGATATTACCGAATAGCATCGTGAGACCGGAAATATAGGCAATCCATAGCTGCCAAAGCTCAGTAAATAAACCGAAAGCAACGGTGAAGACCCGGATGAGGACAGCCAGGCTCGCAGTTTTCGAACCCGCGGACAGAAATGCCGCGACAGGCGTCGGGGCTCCTTCATAGACATCGGGAGCCCACATATGAAAAGGTACCGCCGCTATTTTGAAACCAAATCCCGCTACGAGAAGTATTAATGAAAAATAGAGAAGACGAAGTTCGGCGGGTCCGGATAAACCCGATACGATCCGGTGCATTTCGGCCAGGTTAAACGTACCCGTTGCGCCGTAAAGCAAGGCCATGCCGTAGAGGATAATCCCCGAATTGAACGCACCCAGAAGAAAATATTTCAAACCGGCTTCGGATGACCGTTCGTCCGATCGGAAATACGCGGCGAGAATGTAGCTTGCGATGGCCATAGTCTCGAGGCCCAGGTAAATCGTGATGAGATCTGCCCCGGAAACCATGATCATCATACCGATGGTCGCGAGTAGAATCAGGCCGTAATACTCGCCGCGCTCCGTGTCGGTATCCGACAAAAACCGTTTGGAAATGAGGATAGTCAGCGCACATATGACCAGAAGCACCAGTTTGAAGAAAATGGCATATCGGTCGATCAGAAAGAATTCGATCAAATTCTCCCACCTCGGGAAATTCCAAAGACTTCCCGCGCAGCCCATCGCAGCTATAACGGAAAAAAAGGCAATGCTGCTGAGCGTGTGTTTATGCGCCCGCGCAAAAGCGCGTGCCAGAAAAATGAGCACGCATGCCGAAATGGTTAAGATCATTTCGGGATACAGGATGGACAACGGAAAATTCGGAAGCGTCTGGTTCATGAGTTAGATAAGTGCCGCAGTTTCCGGCGGCGTCTGCGAAGCCATAGCCATCAAATCTGGGCCGGCGCTTGGGCGCTTTAGAGATTGAATCGTGCCCATAACGCTTGATTCAATCAAGCGGAGGTAAGGTTTCGGGTAAATCCCGATCCACAACATGAGTATGATGAGAGGTGCCATGTAGAGAACCTCGCGCCTCGAGCAATCCTTTAACATTTTGTTTTCGGGATGCGTGACCGTTCCAAACATGACTCTTTGATAAAGCCACAGCATATATCCGGCGCCGAGCACAATTCCGGAAACAGCCACAGCGGCGTACCAGAGTTCCTTTTGAAACGCGCCGAGCAAAATAAGGAACTCACCGACAAATCCGTTCAAACCCGGGAGGCCGATGGATGAGAATAGGGTGACGGCAAAGAGCGCCGCATAAACGGGCATGACATGCGCTAGGCCGCCGAATTCCTGTATTTTCCGCGTATGCCTTCTTTCGTAAATAATGCCCACCAGCAAGAAGAGCGCCCCTGTCGATATGCCGTGATTGATCATCTGAAGCACGCCGCCCGTTATCCCCTGGGAATTCATGGCAAAAAGCCCGAGCATTACAAAACCAAGATGGCTCACGCTTGAGTAGGCCACCAATTTTTTGATATCGGTTTGCGCCATGGCCACTAAGGCGCCGTAAACTATGCCGATCATGGCCAACACAGCGACAAAAGGCGCAAAAAATTCCGATGCCTGGGGCAGCATCGGAAGGCATACGCGAATGAAGCCGTACGTACCCATTTTTAGCAGAACGCCGGCGAGGATGACGCTTCCCGCGGTGGGCGCTTCGACGTGGGCGTCCGGCAGCCATGTGTGAAACGGGAAGACAGGGACCTTGATGGCAAATCCGATAAAGAACGCGGCAAATATCCAGCATTGAAAATGGAAAGGCAGCTGGACATTAAAAAGTGTAATCATATTGAATGTATGCTCCCCGCTGCCGAATGCCGGATCTGCATTCAGGAAATAAAGCGCCAGAATTCCGAGGAGCATCAAAACGCTCCCGAAGAGCGTATAGAGAAAAAATTTGATGGCCGCGTAAAGCCGGTTGGGTCCACCCCAAATTCCGATCAGAAAATACATGGGCACCAGCATGACTTCCCAGAAAACGTAAAAGAGAACGAAATCAAGAGCCATGAATACTCCGAGCATCCCCGTTTCAAGCAAAAGCAGCGAGCCATAGTATTCTTTTAGCCGATCAGTAATGGCTGTAGATGAAGATAAAACAGCGATGACGGTTAGAAGTGTGGTCAGCAGGATAAGCAGAATGCTGATACCGTCGATGCCCAGGAGATATTCTGCCCCGATAGCGGGAATCCATTCGGCTCGTTCTACAAACTGCATTTCCGCCGTGTCAGTTCGAAAACGGGGAAGGATCAAAAGCGAGATGAGAAAAGCCGCCACCGAGAACCACAGCGCGATGTTTTTGATTTTTTTCTCCTCATCTTTACGCGTGAAAATCACGATAGCCAGCGTTCCGATGAGGGGCAAGAAGCATAAAAGCGTGAGAATGGGAGTGCCAAAGATATGTGTCATAAAAATCCTCTTAGAAATTAAAAATGAAAAAGTAAAAAGATAAAGAGCTTTTTGAACTTTTTTGCTTTAATAAATTTCTTTAGTTTTTTCTTTTACATTTTTCACTTTTAATTTTAAATTTTTCAAAAGTGATATGGGATGAAAAACATGCTGGTTGCCAGAACCAATACACCGATGACCATGACGAGCGCATAATTCTGTACGAAACCCGTTTGCCACCGTCTTAAGATGTCGTGCCACTTGTCGAAAAGTTTTCCGATATCGTTTATAACGCCATCGATAAATTTGAGATCAAATCTGCCCGACTCTTCAGCGCTTTTTACGGCAACGCGTGATGCTCCGTTTACGATTCCATCAATGCCCTGCAGATCAAAATCCCACAGGCGGTTACAGAGCTTAAGCAGGGGACGCACAAATACACTGAGATATATTTCATCCACCCAATATTTATTGAATAGGAGTGTGTGAATTGATTTCAATCGGGAAGCCCATTGTCCGGGAAGCGCCGGCCGGATGAGATAAAAGTACCACGCGGCAGCCAAACCCATCAGCGCCGCGCCGATAGAAACAGCCATCAATGTCAAGTCCAGCAATGACAGGGCATGCGCGCCGTGTTCGGCTGCGCCATGCAGGATTTCCTTCGCATGGTGAACGCTTGAGATCGCCGGAGAAAGAAAACCGTGGATCCAGCCTCGTTCGGGAGGGAAGCCGGGCAGGACGCCGCCAAAAATCGAAAGAAAGGCAAGTATCGAAAGAGGAATCGTAATGGTCCGGGGCGATTCATGAAGATGATGTTCCTTGTCATGGTGAACGCGCGACTTTCCGTAGAAGGTCAGGAAAAGCAGGCGGAACATGTAGAAGGATGTCATGAGCGCCGTTAATGCACCGATTCCCCAGAGGAGTTTATGCCCGTTCTTGAAGGTTTCCGCCAGGATTTCATCCTTGCTCCAGAAGCCGGCAAGCGGCGGAATTCCGGCGATGGCGAGGGTTGCGATGGTAAACGTTGCTGCGGTAATGGGCATATGTTTTCTTAAACCACCCATGTGCTGCATGTCTTGTTCGCCGCCGAGCGCGTGAATCACGCTTCCGGATCCGAGGAAAAGAAGGCCTTTGAAGAATGCGTGTGTCATTAAATGAAACATGCCGCTTACATAAGCGCCCACACCGCAGCTGAGAAACATGTAACCGAGCTGGCTTACCGTCGAATAAGCAAGTACCTTCTTTATGTCCCTTTGAACCAGGGCAATGCTTGCCGCAAAAAGTGCGGTAATTGCGCCGACAGAAGCCATGAAATTAAGTGCAGCCGGTGCCAGCGCATAGATGGCCGAATTTCTAGCCACCATATAGACACCGGCCGTGACCATGGTTGCCGCATGAATCAATGCGGAGACAGAAGTAGGTCCTTCCATAGCGTCCGGCAGCCATACGTAAAGTGGAATCTGGGCCGATTTCCCCATGGCTCCGACAAATAAGAGAATTCCAATAGCCGTGGCCAAGCCGGTTGAGAAAGCATGTGCCTGGGACATGACATCATGAAAGACCAGGCTTTTGCATTGCCCATAAATTAGGAAAAGGGCCAAAATGAATCCGGCGTCTCCGATCCGGTTTACGAGGAAAGCTTTCTTTGCGGCATTGGCGGCAGAATCTTTATGAAACCAAAATCCAATGAGCAGGTATGAACAAAGCCCAACGCCCTCCCAGCCGAGAAACATCAAAAGATAATTGTTGGCCAAGACCAGAAGAAGCATGGCCGTCATGAAAAGATTGAGGTAAGCAAAATAGCGGTGATATCCGCCGTCGCCGTGCATGTAACCGATCGAATAGATATGAATGAGAAAACCCACTCCCGTAACAACCATGGCCATAAGCATGCTTAGAGGATCAACGAGGAACGCCAGTTCGATGCGCAAGGGATCTACAGCAATCCACTCAAACATCCGCACTTCGTAGCTCTGCGGCTCGCGTAGAAAGCTTGTGAAAGTAAAAACAGCTGCCAGAAAAGAAAGACCGCAGGCGCCAACGGCAACCCAATGGGCGTTTTCCTTGATGTATCTTCGCCCGAACAGGCCATTGACGGCCGCACCCAAAGCGGGAAGTAAAGGAATAAGCGCTACCATTTAAGCACGTTAAATTCATCGATGTTAATGGAAGGATGACGGCGGAATACAGCAATGACAATAGCAAGCCCGACAGCTGCTTCGGCTGCCGCAACTACAATAACAAAAATAGCCGCAACCTGGCCGGCCAGGTTTCCATGTATGTGGCTGAATGTGATGAAAGTTAAGTTGACGCCGTTCAGGATGAGTTCGATACACATTAAGACGACAATGGCGTTTCTCCGGATGAGAACGCCTGTTATACCTATGAAAAAAAGGCCCGTCCCAAATATGAGCGTTATGGTATCCAGGTTCATTCGCGGATGCCTTTGTGTTGTGCCAGCAGGACCGTTCCGACAATGGCGACGAGCAGAAGTATCGAGGCCGTTTCGAAAGGCAGCAGGTACTTCGTGAATAGAGTTTGGCTGAAGGATGCCGTGTGGTCGACTGCGGCTTGGACGGGTTTCTGGATTCCGTTTAGTTGAGTCAACGAACGGACTGTGTAAAAAGCGATTTGTACGAATAGGAGGCCTGCGGCAACGATGGCGATAGGGGTTTGCTTCTGAACGGAACCGTCCTTGGAAGGTTGAAAACCCACAAGCTGTATGACAAAAATAATCAGCACCATGATGGCGCCGGCGTAGACAATGACCTGAACAGCGGCCAGGAATTCAGCGCCGAGGAGAACGTAATTTGCCGCAACGGTGAAGAGAGTCACAACGAGAAACAGCGCGGCGTTCATCGGAACCTTGCTCGTTACCACAAGAATGGCTGTTGTGAGTCCGACGAGGGTGAAAATAAAAGATAAGAAAGTAATCACTGCAAACCTAACTGCTCAAATCCATTAATTCAATGAATGCGTTAACTTAGGAGAAAGAGACACAAAAGTGGCTTAAGCCGCTAAGTATACTTATATAAGAATTAAAGTCAACTCAGATTTGCCTCTGTAATGGCAACCAGACTAAACGGTAAAAAATGTGATGGAGCGGCTGAGGATGGTTACGAGCGGCTGGGGAAAGATGCCTGTCAAAAGGACGATGACGGCGCAAAGCGCAAGCGCGGAACTCATGTAAAACGGTATTTCGATTCTTGTCTCGTTGTCTGATTTCAAAATGTACATCTGCTTCAAGATCTTCAAATAGTAGTAAAGCGAAAGCATGGTGTTAATAATTCCGATGCCGGCGACCCACAAAAGGCCGAACCGCTCCTGATCACGGCCGACGACCGAGAGAAATAAGTAGAACTTGCCGAAAAATCCCCCGAGCGGCGGAATGCTTGCGAGGGAAAGAACGAATATGCTCATGAGCAGCGAAAGCAGCGGCGAGCGTTTCGCGAGGCCTTTCAGGTTTTCAAGGTTTTCGCCCCCGGTGTGTTTGGCAACGGCTGTGATAAATCCAAATGCTCCGAGATTTGTGAACACGTAGGCGACCAAATAGTAAAACATGGCTACCGTACCGATATGCGTTGCCGCGACAACTCCCAACAGGATATATCCGCTGTGCGCAATACTGGAATAGGCCAAAAGGCGTTTTAAATTTTTCTGCCGCATGGCCGCCAAATTTCCGAGCGTCATCGAGAGAATGCTGATGGTGACGAGTAAAGGTGACCATCCGGCTTCCCAAAAATAGTGGAAACTGCTACCTTCCATCTGCCGGAAGCCCAGAAAAAGAACTTTACTGAGAACTACAAAGCTTGCCAGTTTAGATCCCGTCGCAATATAGGCCGTTACGGGTGTCGGCGCGCCCTGATAAGCTTCGGGTGCCCAGAGATGGAAAGGAACGACGGCGATCTTAAATCCCAATCCGACCATAACGAAGAGCATTCCAACAATTACAAGGATATGATCCGTTGAAATCATGAGCCGGGGAAGCGGCGTCAAATGGGCGGCAATATTGGTAAGATCCGTAAACCCAGTTACACCGTAAATGTAGGAGAGGCCGAAATACATGAAAGCGGAGGAAAGCGAGCCGAAAAGGAAATATTTGAGCGCTGCTTCGGCTGATTCGCGGAGTCTGGTTGAGAAGGCTGTCATGATGTAGAGACTCAAGCTGGTCAATTCCAGCGCGACGAAGATCATGATGAGCTCTTCGGCCTGAATCATAAAAATCATGCCGAGCAAAGCAAAGAGAAGCATGGCATAAAATTCAGAAACATGCTTCGTGAAGTCACCGCTTATTGCAAAGAGCACGGTGATTACGGTGATGACCATAAGGATGATCTTCGTAAAAATAGCGATAGGATCCAAAACAAGCATATCTCCTAGAAGCCTGACGGGCTCCTGGAGAGGGAGCTGCTTTAGGACAATCCAGATGGTAATCAAGGCCAGACCCATTCCTGTAGTCAAACCGATGAATTGATTTCGAAAGGTCAAAGGCTTATTTCTAATCAGGAAAAGATCAATGCCCAGAATGACAAAAATGAGAATAGTAATCGTAGTTTCGGGAATTAAATGATAGAGAACCGTCATATAATTCATACCGTCACCGTTGCTACGGCGCCGGTTACAGCTTGAACCGAGGTTGTTGGCGGCGTTATTTGCTCAAGCGGCACCGCCGGCTGCACGTGGTGAAGCAGCTTAACCGTGGGATCAACCGCCGAGTGGATGGTATCAAGGAGAACGACGGGATATATACCGACTACGATGAGCACTGCGCAAAGTATAGCAACACTCACTTTTTCCTGAATGGTTTCCGGCGGGAGACTTGCAAATTTCGGATTCAGCTCTCCGTAAAATGTGCGGTGAATAACCCTCAAAATATATGCCGCGGTGATGACGATGGCAATTCCGCAGAGTGCGGCAATGAGGGGGAACCGTTCCCAAACGCCGATTAAAATATGGAGTTCGGCAATAAAGCCGGATAAGCCGGGCAGACCCATCGAAGCCAGGCCGGCAATAATAAACGCCACGTTAGCCCAGGGCAGGGGTTTTCTAAGGCCGCCCAAGTCCTTCAGTTCTCGTGTGTGCGTACGGTCGTAAATGAACCGGCCGACCACGGCAAAGAAAAGCCCCGTCATGATTCCATGCGAAAACATTTGAAGCACGGCGCCCGATATTCCCGCCTCGTTCAGCGTACAAAGTCCGAGTATCACAAATCCCATATGACTCACGCTGGAATATCCAATGACATATTTTGTATCCGTCTGCACCATGGCTACCATGGAGCCGTAAACAATATTCACTGCCGTCAGCGCAGCGATGTAAGGTGCCCAAAATTGAGCGCCCTGCGGGAAAGTCAGGATAGCGACACGGAGGCAGCCGTAAGCTCCGAGTTTCATAAGAACGCCGGCGTGCAGCATGCTCACGGAAGTTGGAGCCGCAACGTGTCCGACGGGGGACCAGGTGTGCAAAGGCCAGAGGCCTCCGAGAACGGCGAAGCCGACAAAAATAAAAGGGAAAACCCATTTCTGGAAAGATTCCGGATAGCTGATCTTTGCCAGTTCGGTCAGATTGAAACTCCAGATATTGGCCTTAAAGTAAAGGGCAAGCATTCCAAAAAAGAGAAGCGCGCTTCCCGCTAAAAGATAGAGCGTCAGTTTCATGGCGCCGTACTCTTTTCTGGTGGAACCCCAATAGCCGATCAGGAGGTACATAGGTAGAACGGCCAGCTCGTAGAAAATAAAAAGCAGAAAAAGATCCATAGAGACGAACACGCCGAAAACGCCGGAGACGAGAATGAGAAAAAGCGCGAAAAATTCCTTTGTCCGGTCGTCTATATTCCAGGCGATAAAAACTCCGGTGAGCATGATGAACGCGGTAAGCAGTACTAAAGAGAGGTTCATGCCGTCCACGCCGAGGTAGTAACTTGCGCCGAGCGTCGGAATCCATGGGCGCATTTCGACAAATTGAAGCCCGCCTTTAGCCGTGTCATAGGTAAGACAGAGGTATGCGGAAATGACGAGACAGAGCACCCCGGACATGGCTGAGATGATTTTGATTTCACGTCTCCATTGGGGTTTCATAAGCATCACGAGGGTAGCAGCGCCCAGGGGGATGAAAATTGTTGAAGACAGGATCATAGCTGAAAAACTCCGATTAAATTGAGAGCCACCGCATTCGTAAGCTTGAGCATAGGTCCCGGCCATATTCCGATCAAAAACATAAGCGCGATGAGCGGCGAAGCGACGAATATTTCCCTTTTTGACATGTCGGGAAGGCCTTCGCAATCCGGATTGAGCGGGCCGAGGAACATCTGCTGGATCATGCGCAGGTAGTACAAAGCCGTCACAACCAGCCCGATCGTCGCCAGAATGGTAAGGGGTTGAAACACAACAAAAGTCCCGCGGAAAATCAGGAATTCGCTTACAAACCCGTTCAATCCGGGGAGACCGACAGAGGCAAATGTAGAAATGACCATAAGTCCGGCATAGACCGGCATAATGGCGCGCAGACCTCCAAATTTCTCTAAATTGCGGGTATGCTTGCGGTCATAAATCACACCCACCATGAAGAAAAGTGCGGCAGCGGTGATTCCATGGTTAAACATTTGAAGAATGGATCCTCCCAACGCGGCGGCCTTGGCTTCAACATCCGTCGAAGACATAGAAGCGATTGCAAAAATTCCAAGCATGCAGTAACCCATGTGATTGATCGAGGAGTAGGCAATCATGCGTTTTAGATCCCGCTGGGCCATGGCTGCAAACGCGCCGAATATGATGCTTGCGAGCGCGAAATAAGCCAGAGGTTCAGCAAGCGCTTTGGCGGTCTCCGGAAAAAGCGGCATGGCGATTCTTAAAAAACCGTACGTTCCCATTTTAAGCAGAAGAGCGGCCAGCACTATGGAAGCCGGTGTTGGCGCCTGCGTGTGTGCGTCGGGGAGCCAGGTATGGAACGGCCAGATGGGCACCTTGATTGTAAATGCCAGAGAAACGGCCAGAAATCCAATGAGGGAAAGTGTGCTTGCCTGCCACGGAATTCCTGCCTTGGATGCGAATTGTGCGAGAAGTTTTGAAAGCTCGCCGCTTCTGCCCATTTCGGAAAGCCTCACAAAGTCAAACGTGCCTGTCGCAAGAAAGATGACTTGGAACGCAAGAAGCATTGCGATACTTCCAAAAAGCGTAAACACGAAAAATTTAAAAGCCGCATAATCGCGGTTTTCCGCGCCCCATTGCTTGATGAGAAAAAACATGGGCACAAGGCCGATTTCCCAGTATAGGAAGAAATGAAAGAAATTTTGCGCCGTGAATACGCCAAAAATTCCTGTAAGAAGAATCAGAAATAAAAGCATGTATGCTTTCGGGCGCTCATGTATCCCGAAAGATGCAAGGACAGCGATGGGGGAAATAATGGCCGTCAGGAGAACGAGCAACATGCCAAGACCGTCCACGCCGAGAAAATACTCCGCGCCCATTACCGGTATCCAAGGAACGCGCTCAATCAATTGCAGTGATGCCGACAACGGGTCAAACCGGGACCACACATTGGTCAGTATGATCAAAGGCAGAAAGCTTGCAGCCAAAGAAACGCCTTTTATGATCTTTTCGTCCTTGCCGGATAAAAATATCAGCAAGAATGCGCCGGCAAGCGGGGAAAATGTAATTAAGCTAAGCGCAGGCAATTCCATAGATCACGGCTGCAAAATCAAGGTTATCATGTACGCCAAATAAAAAAACACGGTTCCCAAAGCTGTGAATCGCAGGTAATCCTGAATGCGGCCCGTCTGCAAAGCCGACATTGTTTCGCCGCCCCGCAGAATGCCCGAGCAACTCCGGTCGAAACCGCCGTTAATAAAGAAATTATCGCACCACTGGTTAAACGTAGATAGAGTGAGCGCGATGAATCCGACCGTATGGAGAATCCCGTCAATGATGAGCTGATCAAAGGCGCGAAAGAATGAGGCAAGAAAGTTTGCAGCACGAAGAGCCGTGTTTCGGTAAAGCTCGTCGAAATAAAACTTGTTTTCGAGAATGATGTGAAGGAGGCCAAGCGTATTCCTGAGCGGATCCGTTCCTTTTTCAACGGCTTTGGATCGGCCGTAGACCAGGAATCCCAAAATCAATCCGGATAGAGCAATAACCGTTGAACTCAGCATGACCGTCATGGATGGTTCTAAGCCGTGATGTTCGGGTGAAATGAAGTGGTGGAACAAATTTCCGCGATAATATGGGCAACCGACGATGCCGAGTGTAATTGCAAAAAAAGCCAGGATTCTGAGCGGCCAGAGCATGGAACCAGGACTTTCGTGCGCGTGGAAATCATGCGAGCGCTGTTTTCCGAAGAAAACAAGCACGATCTGCCGGCACATATAGAAAGCCGTTAGAAATGCGCCAGCCGATCCGATAAAGTAAATCGCTTTGTTTTGGTGGTACGCATAAAGAAGAATCTCATCCTTGCTCCAGAATCCCGATAAAGGAAAGATTCCAGCGAGCGCGAGCGTTCCCACAAAGTAAGTCCATGCGGTTGTCGGCATGGTTTTTCTGAGTCCTCCCATTTTCAACATATCCTGTTCACCGTGGCAGCCGTGAATAACACTGCCCGATCCGAGAAAGAGAAGGGCTTTAAAGAAAGCATGCGTGATAAGATGGAAAAATCCCGAAGCGACACTGCCGAGCCCTAGACCGGTAACCATGTAGCCCAACTGACTTATTGTTGAGTAAGCCAGAACACGCTTGATGTCATTCTGCGCGACGGCAATGAGCGCGGCAAAAAGCGCGGTGAAACTTCCGATGCTTGCAACGACCGTCATTGCGGTGGACATCTCTCCGTGACGCGTCCCCAGTGCGAAAATGGGAAACATGCGCGCGATCATAAATACTCCGGCAGCCACCATGGTCGCGGCATGAATGAGCGCAGAAACGGAAGTGGGGCCTTCCATGGCGTCCGGCAGCCAAACGTGAAGCGGGAACTGAGCCGATTTGCCCATGGCGCCGCAAAAAAGCAAAAGGGCAATTACGGTTGAAACGGCTGCGACGCCGAAAAGCGGTAGCGTGACCGTCATTTGCTCCAGCTTCGCCAAATTAGCCTGGTCGAGAACGCCGAGACCGGCGGTGGAATCGAAAAGCATAAGGTTTCCCGATTTCGCATAAAGATAAAGAAGGCCGATGAAGAATCCCACATCGCCTATGCGTGTGGTGATAAATGCCTTTTTGGCTGCTTCGGCAGCGGACGGTTTGTGATACCAGAATCCGATGAGCGCGTAGGAGCAGACCCCCACCAGTTCCCAAAAAATAAACATGAGAACAAGACTATTCGAAAGCACGAGGCCGAGCATAGATCCTCCGAAAAGAGACAGAAAGCAGAAAAAGCGGGTGTAGTTCTTATCCTCGTGCATATAGCCCGTTGAATAGATAAAGATAAGCAGCCCAACAAATGTGACCATGGAAACCATTGAAGCAGAAAGAGGATCTAGGACGAGGCCGAGCTGAAGCGCCTGCGTTCCTGTCCTGAGCCATTCAAAGCTGGTTGCGTGCCGGAAAACTTCGCCGTGGTGTGCTTGAGTGATTGTAGTCCAGAGTGCCCATTGCGCAAGAACGCAGGACACGGACATGGCTAGAATAACCGTTCCGCTTGAAAGCGAGCGCTGGGGCCTTTTGAGGAAAGCCGTAAATGCCGTGGCCAGGAACGGCAGTAAAGGTATGAGATAGAGATGATCGAGAATCATGGTTAAGTTTGTCATCCCCGCTTTCGTGGGAATGACACACACTCCTATTTCTTCATATCACTGATTTCATTCACGTTTGTAGACTGAAATAGCCGGTAAACGGAGATAACGATCGCCAAACCGACCGCGACTTCGGCTGCCGCAATGGTAATGCCGAAAAACGTGAACAATTGTCCGGTTGCGCGTGTGCCGTCCGAATAGCGCCAGAAAGCAATTAAATTCAAATTGGCGGCATTCATCATAATTTCAATTCCAATCAGCACAATAATTGCGCTTCTGCGTGTAAGCGCTCCAAAGAGACCTATCGAGAAGAGCGCCGCGCTTACGGCCAAATAGTGCGAAAGCGGAATAGTCATGACGACTTCTTTTTCTCCTCCAAGGCGATAACGATACCTCCGATCATGGCGGCTGTTAAAAGGAGGGACGCCACCTCAAAAGGAAGCAAAAACGCGGTCAGCATTTCTTTTCCGAGCGAAACGACGGAAAGTTGATGATCGGCTGTGACAAGTTCCGCAAGATTTGTCTGCGAACGGATGGAACCGATAAGCACCCAAAGTACAGCCGAAGCCGTAAAAATGCCGTAAGACCATTTTCTCTTTTGGCCGACATAATATTGCCTGCTGACCAGATTTTTCGTGAGCATAACGGCAAATAAAAGTAGTGTCGCAACGGCGCCGACGTAGATGAGGATTTGAACGACGCCTATGAAGTCCGCCTTCAGAAGAAAAAAGAGGGCGGCAGAGCTGATAAAGACTACCGATGCGCACAGTGTACAGTAGATTAGATTGCGTAGAGAAACCGCAAGGACCGCTGAGACGATCAAAACCACAGAGATGAGATAAAATGCAGCGATCATGTGCTTTTATTCCGCCAATATGAATTTACGGTTGCGCTCGATGTGGTAGCGGGTATTTAATTTTGCCAGAACGCCGAATGAAATCGCGATAATAAGAATACCGAGCACCCAAGCAACGATCGGAGAAGCATAAGTCCAGATGCCTACCACAACAATATTGATCATGCTCATGGGCAAGAGAAATTTCCAGGCAAACCCCATGAGCTGGTCCACGCGGAGACGCGGAAACGTGCCGCGAAACCAAAGCATGATAAAAATCAATCCGTAGGTTTTTAAGAAAAACCAAATCCAGCTGGGTAAAAAGGGACCTTGCCATCCTCCGAGAAAAAGGGCGGCGGCGAGAGCGGACAAAGAGAAAACCTGCAGGAATTCCGCCATGTAGAATAACGCAAACTTCATGCCGCTATACTCGGTGTGGAACCCCGCGACTATTTCGGATTCGGCTTCCGGCAGATCGAAGGGTGTTCTGTTGCATTCCGCGACGCTTGCAATGTAAAAAAGTACAAGTCCCGTAAATCCCCATGGGGTGAATACGAACCAGTTAAATCCCGGCTGTGCGTTTACAATCTCCACAATAGAAATGGTTTGCGTATGCATGATCACGACGACTGCAGAGAAAACCTGGGGAATCTCATAGGAGATTAGCTGAGCTACCGCTCGGAGCGCGCCCAAGAGAGAGAACTTGTTGCGTGAGCCCCAGGCGCCGAGAAATATGGAAAGCGTGCCCGTCGAAGTAATGGCAAAGAAAAGAAGGAGACCGACTTGTAAATCTACCGCGGCCATATTGCGTCCCCAAGGAAGAAGACCGAGCACAAGAAGTGCCGGGACTACAACCAGGACGGGGGACAGAAAATGCAGGATATGGTCGGCGCCTTCGGGAACGATGTCTTCTTTAGTCAGCATTTTAATGCCGTCCGCGATTGGTTGAAGCAAGCCGAACTTTCCGACGCGATTTGGGCCTATGCGGTTTTGAATTCTGCCGACGACCTTACGCTCGAGCCATGTGAGGTACATCATGATCACGGGTCCGATTGCCGCAATTACACCGATGCTTATCAGCATGGAAACAAGCAGGACGAGTGGCTGAGGTAGAACGCTTTCGGCAAGATTCATAACCGTTCTCTTAGCTTGAACAAAAATTTGATCCAAATTTTCCATGCATTCTTTGATGTCACTCCCGCGAAAGCGGGGGTCTAGCAACTGGATTCCCGCTTACGCGGGAATGACATTCCTTTATGTTTGTTGGTTACTTGCTTGCGGAGGCGCTGGTTTAACAGCTGCAGCCGTTTTTGTCGCGTCTTTGGCGCGCCTCTCATTGATTTCCTTGGCATCCGTGGGGCGGATTTTTTCAAAATGAGTCCAAGGGCGGGAAAGCCGCTCCTTTTTGTAAATCAAAGCATCCATGCGGTCGTACTCAGCCAGCTCGAATTCATGATCCATGTAAATGGCATCAAAGGGGCAGGTTTCCTCGCAGATGCCGCAATTCATGCAAACGGTAAAATCGATGTCGAAGACTTCAGGCTGTTTCAGCGGTTTGCCCTGGGCATCCTTTGCTTTGACAATGGTAATACATTTTGGTGGGCATTCTTTGGCGCAGATATCGCAGGCGACACAACGGAGCTCTTCCGGTTTTTCATCATAAACAAGTATCGGAAAATTCCGGAAGCGTTCTTTTTCAGGCAGGCGCTTCTCGGGATATTCCACCGTGAAAATTCCGTTTTTCGAAGTGTATGTATCGAAAAAATTCTTGATCGTTACGGCCATTCCTTTAAGTACGCCCGTGCCCCACATTATCGATCTACCTCCCCGAGCACAATGTCGATGCTTCCGAGAATAATGATCGCATCGGCAACCTTGTGGCCGAGGCACATGTCTTCCAGGATGGTCAGGTTGATGAAACTTGGCGCGCGCACGTGATATCTGTACGGCTTGGTACCGCCTTCGCTCACGATGTAAAAACCCAGTTCGCCTTTGGGAGCTTCGATCCGGCCGTAAGCGTCACCGGCAGGCACTTTCATATTTCTCGGTGACTTTGCGGCAATAAGTCCTTTTTGGCTGATCACCGGGCCAGCAGACAGTTCCTTAAAGGCCTGCCTCAGGATCTTTAAGCTTTCGCGCATTTCCAGAATGCGGACATAGTAACGGTCGTAAACATCGCCCACGGTGCCCAGCGGGACTTTAAAATCGAACCGGTCGTAAATGCCGTACTTGTCAATTTTTCGAATGTCGTAGTTAACACCCGAGGCGCGAAGAACAGGGCCGGTCACGCTGGCATTGACAGCAAGATCCTTGAGAAGAATGCCGACATTCTGGCAGCGCGCCATCAAGATCTCGTTCTTGGTGAGAAGTCTTTCCATTTCTTCCAGAAACGGCGGGTAATTGTCCACGATAGCCTTCGCGCAGTCAACAAAGCCATCGGGCAAATCAAGCTTGACGCCGCCGAAACGCATGTAGTTACACATCATTCGCGAGCCGGCAACGCTTTCAAACAAGTCCAGAATTTTTTCGCGCTCGCGGAATGCGTAAAGTACCGGCGTAAAAAATGCGCCGAGATCGTTCAGAAGAAAACCGACCAGAGCAGTATGGTTAACGAGCCGGGTGAGTTCCGCCATGATCACGCGGATGTATTGGGCGCGTTCGGGCACATCGATGCCCATGAGTTTTTCAACGGCGAGTGCGTAAGCTATGTTGTTTGTCATAGAGCAGAAATAATCAAGGCGGTCGGTATAGGGCATGCTTCCGAGCCAGCTCATATTTTCAGCGAGCTGTTCATGATTCCGATGAAGATAGCCCATAACCGGTTTCAGCTTGACGATCGTTTCGCCGTCTAGGACGACGTTCATTCTGAAAACGCCGTGCGTGGAAGGATGCTGCGGCCCGATGCTCACTTCCAGCTGCTGTGTTGAGAGAGATGGCCTTGTTTGTGTTTCTATCGTATTAGTCATTTCATCGCCTTCGACTTGTGTAGCCGGGCTTCTAGCCCCGGCTATTTGCGGGGCAAGATGCCCCGCCTACAATGTTATCAAGGGTGCTCAACATACCTATCCTCGTCTTCGTGCACATAATCTTTTCTCATGGGAAATCCTTCGAACCCGTCCCACATGAGAATCCTCCGCAAATCGGTGTGGCCTTCAAATTTCACTCCGTACAAATCGAATGCTTCTCGCTCTTGAAATTCTGCTCCTCGGAAGAGCGGTGTCGCAGAGGGAACGATGCAATCCTGCCTGTCCGTTCTGACTTTTATTCCGATGGGCCCCGTTTTATTTCTCATGGAGTAAAGATGATAAACAATTTCAATCTGGCTCTGCTTTAGGTAGTCCACCGCGCAGAGGTTGGAAATATAGTCCATCTGATATTTCGCGTTCTCTTTCAGAAACTTAAAAACATCGAGGAGCCGGCTTTTAGGAACAAGCAATCCGGAGCCCGAAAGCTCAGTTTGAACGCCCAGTGACTTCTCAAGTTCCGCTTTGACTTCTTCCAGCTGAATCATTGCGACACTGCCGATTGTTTAGGATCGTGAATGGTGCCGTGAATTTTCCGTGCTTCGGCCTCCGTTTGTTTCTTTTGTTCGTATTCCCTCGGCTTCCAGACTTCTGGATTGTAAGGCGGTTCCAAACCCTTCGGGCCGAAAGCAGGAATGGGAAATTCGCGTTTCTGGCCTTGCTGGTACCATTCGGCGCTTTCGATCGATTGGCCGTCAATTTTTTTCTGAAGTTTCATGAGGCCGTCAAGCAGAGCTTCCGGTCTTGGGGGGCAGCCCGGAATATGCACGTCAACCGGAATAAACCGGTCAATGCCTTGAAGTACGTTGTAACCCTCTTTGAACGGTCCTCCTGCGATTGAACAAGCGCCCATCGTGATGACGTATTTTGGTTCCGCCATCTGATTGTAAAGCCGCACCACTTGGGGCGTCATTTTCTTGGTCACGGTTCCGGCTACAATCATGAGGTCGGCTTGACGGGGTGACGGCCGAAAAAGTTCGGCGCCGAACCGTGCGATATCATAACGCGCACAGGCTGTGGCGATCATTTCGATCGCGCAGCAGGCAAGACCGAATTGCAAAGGCCAAATGGATGAGCGCCTGCCCCAATTGTAGAGTTGTTCAAGCGTGGTGAGGACAACGCCTTCCTTCTCTAATTCGCTCTTTAATCCCTGGTCAACCGTGGGGGAGCCGGATGCTAGTCCCATTCCAATGCACCTTTTTTCCAGGCGTAAGCCCAGCCGCCGATTAATATGCCGAGGAAAATCATCATTTCCACAAAAGCAAAAAGGCCGAGTTGCCGATAGGCAACGGCCCAGGGGAAAACGAAAACAGCTTCAATATCGAATATGACGAAAATCAGGGCAAATATGTAGTACTGAACGCGAATTTGCGCCCACGCGTCCCCGGTGGCTTCGACACCGCATTCGTAGGTAGCTTGTTTGATAGGCGAAGGCTTCTTGGGTGCAATAAACTTGGCGAGAATCAAGGGGAGAACGGGAAAAACGAGCGCCACGCAGAAAAATACGGCTATAAAAAGGTAACTCGAATAATAAGAGTCCATAATGGTTGGATTTAGCCCTCTAGGTGACATTTAACTTACATGAAAGATTAAGTGCAAATTGTACGGGCACTACAACGCAAAGTCAACGGAAAGACTTGTGTCGATTTCACACGTAAGCTTTTATCGGTCTTTATGTTACGGAATTTTTTACGAGGCTTGGGAATGGAGTACTTCTTTAACAAGCTACCGCTTTCGCTTGATGTGTTTTAGGCGAAATACATCTTCACGCTCGCGTTCTTCGAGGACCTGCTGGATGTAACGTCGTTCGGAGATCAAGCGCGGAATCAAGGCCTGTTCAAGAGCATTAACGCGCCGTGTTGTTTTCTTTGTCTCCTCGCCAAATTTCTTCAATTTCTGTTCAACCGGCGCAAGTTTGAGAACCGTATCGATGAGTTCCTCAAATGCGTCTGCGGCTTGATCGATGCGTGCGCCGACACCGCTGACCGCATAGCCGCGTTCAAGCGGACTTCGTTTGCGGGGAGTAGGCTCAATATCGCGAATGCGTATGCCCCAGAGATTCCGGTTTTTGGTCTTTACGGTAAAATTATCCTTGGCGGCCATTCCGGCAGAACGAACGCGCTCTTCGCCTTCGTAGGAGGAAGCGAGAAACAGGTTCCAACCTGCGCGCGAAAGCTTTGCGTTTAATTCTTCCCGCAACGCGACAAGCGGCTTCACCAGTTCGAAGAATTCACGGATGAGCGCGTCTCTCTTGTTCTTGAGCAGATCGACGCCTTGTTTGGCCATTTTGATCTGCAGCTTCCGCTGAATCAAATTCATTCTTGTAGGAGAGACTTGTTCCATTAAGCACCTTTGGAGATGGTAGCAAGTAGCGAAGGAGCAAGTAGCAAGGGAAAAGGAAAAAATATGGACGGAGATGCTACGCGCATACAGACCTCATTAAACCCTTAGCGAATTCTTTGCGTGATCTTCTTTCGTACCCTTCTGCAATATTACTGCTTACCGACAAGGCTGCTTTTCTGATTTGCAAAGTGAGGCTAAATCGCTCTTGCATTGGGAAAGCTTCTGTTGCTTTGTATACCTCCAAAGCGAGTTGATAAGATTCTTGCCAGGCTTTTAAACCTCTAAATCCTTTTTGTAAATTCTCTTGCTCAACAGTTTCGATCATAGTCAATTTCTCTTGTATTTTCCTTGCTACTTCGCTACTTGCTACTTGGTATGTAGTGCGGATTCGCCATCTTTCATAATGGGAGTCAGATACTTCGCGATGGTTTTTTTGCTGGCGCGCCTGAGTTCCGAAGTGGGAAGCAGGGAAAGCAGTTGCCAGCCGAGCTGGAGCGTGTCTTCAATGTTGCGGTCGATCGTGCCTTGCCCGATCACTTCCGCTTCGAAGCGCTCTGCAAATTTCAAATATTTCTTGTCCAATTCCGACAAAGCATCTTCCCCGATAATGGCCACCAGTTTACGGATATCGCGGCCGTTGGCGTAACACGCGTAAAGCTGATTCGCGACTTCGCGGTGATCAGCCCTGGTCTTGCCTTCACCGATGCCATTATTCATAAGACGGCTGAGGCTGGGAAGAATATCGATCGGCGGATAAATACCCTGCCTGTGAAGCTGGCGCGACAAAACGATTTGCCCTTCCGTAATGTAACCGGTCAGATCGGCAATAGGGTGCGTAATATCGTCGTCCGGCATGGTAAGGATCGGAATCTGCGTGACCGAGCCTTTCTTGCCTTTGATACGTCCGGCGCGTTCGTAAATTTGCGCCAAGTCGGTGTACATGTAGCCCGGATAGCCGCGGCGGCCTGGAATTTCTTCGCGGGCAGTACCGATCTCACGAAGCGCTTCGCAGTAGTTGGTCATATCGGTGAGGATAATTAAAACCTGGTAATCATGATGGAACGCGAGAAATTCTGCGACCGTAAGTGCCGTGCGCGGTGTCAGCAAACGTTCGATGGTGGGGTCGTTGGCCAAATTTAAAAACGTCACGACGTTGCTTTTTGCGCCAGTTTCCTCGAAGCTTTCGAGAAAGAACGCGGCCTCACGCTGTGTAATACCCATGGCGGCAAATACAACGACGAATTGTTCCGCTTCGCCGCGTACTTTCGCCTGCGCCAAAATCTGGGCAGCAATTTCATTGGCGGGCAGACCGGAGCCGGAAAAAATGGGAAGTTTCTGTCCGCGGACCAATGTGTTAAATCCATCAATGGAAGAAATACCTGTCTGCACAAAATCGTTGGGTTTGTCGCGGCGGACCGGATTGATAGGCTGACCAATGATGGGAAGCTGTGTTTCCGGCAGAATGTCCGGGAGCCCGTCGATGGGTTTTCCCGCACCGTTGAATGTGCGGCCGACCATATCTTTAGACACGCCTATTTTTGCAACTTCGGCGCGGAGGCGGACTGCGGTATCCTTGACATCGATGCCGGCCGTTTGCTCGAGTACTTGAACGGCAGCATGCGTTTTCGAAATTTCCAGCACCTGTCCGGTTCGAATGCTGCCATTGGGAAGCAAAATATCCAGAATGGCGCCGTAGGGAAAACGCTCGCCCTGTTCGACAAAAATGAGCGGCCCTGATACGTACTTTACGGTTTTAAATTCTTGAGTTGCAAGTGACATGGCAAAAACTCCTCTAATGTTTAAGAAACGGGCGCTGTTTCTTTCGGAGCTAACGCCTCATGAGTTTTACGCGCGAGTGCTGAAAAATCAATTTCAAGCCGGCGGCTCAAATCTTTAATGGCGCGTTCGAAATCAGCGGCGGGAACTTCCTTCAAGCGGCCCACTTCTTCCTTAACGGGCATTTTGCTGATCTCATCAATCGGAACTTTGGATTCGACTGCGTGCACGCCTAGATCGTAGAATTTCAAAATCATGGAAAGCATTGCATGCGCCTTTTTAAGCGGGCAAGTACAGTCAACTTCGTGAAAGGCATTCTGCTGCAGGAAGTCCTCACGGATCATGCGGCCGAATTCGAGAATGAGGCGTTCGGAATCCTGCAAAGCATCGGGGCCGACGAGTTGCACAATTTCCTGGAGGGACGCATCTTTTCCGATCAGATTGAACATCCGTTCGCGCTGGCGCGTCCAAGCCGGGTCGACTTCTTTTTCATACCATTTTTGAAGAAGCCCGTAGTACAAGGTGTAACTCTTGTTCCAGTTCACGGAAGGGAAATGGCGGCGGTAGGCAAGTTGTGCATCGAGCGCCCAGAATCCGCCGACGATCCTCTGCGTTGCCTGCGTAACCGGTTCGGAAAAATCCCCTCCGGGCGGCGAAACAGCGCCGACAATTGTTACCGAACCCTGTCGCGCCCCGCCGCCGAGCGTTTCTACGAGCCCCGAGCGTTCATAGAAATTGGCAAGGCGCGTGGCTAAGTAGGTCGGATAACCCTCTTCGCCGGGCATTTCTTCAAGCCGCGATGAAATTTCGCGCAGCGCTTCGGCCCAACGCGATGTGGAATCCGCCATAAGCGCTACGGTGTAACCCATATCGCGATAATATTCCGCCAGCGTGATACCCGTGTAAATGGAAGCTTCGCGCGCGGCCACTGGCATATTCGATGTATTGACTACAAGTACCGTACGGTCCATAAGCGGGCCGCCGGTCTTTGGATCGGTGAGCTCCGGAAATTCCGCGAGAACATCGGTCATTTCATTGCCGCGCTCGCCGCATCCGACGTAAATAATAATGTCGGCTTCGGAGAATTTTGCGAGTGTTTGTTCGGCTACGGTTTTTCCGGAACCGAACGGACCCGGAATGGCCGCGTTGCCACCAAGCGCGATAGGGAAAAGCACATCAAATATTCTCTGGCCCGTGATAAACGGTTTTGTGGGTTCAAACTTTCTCTTGACCGGCCGCGGAGATTTTACGCCCCAATAATGCATGAGCTGAAGCTTCGTGCCGTCTTCGAGCTCGGCCACTGGCTCTGTTACGGTAAAGCTGCCGGCTTCAATTCGCTTGATCACGCCGGGTTTTGTCGCGGGAGGAACCAGGATTCGGTGCACCAAACTTTTTGTCTCCTGGACTTCGCCAAGAATATCGCCCGGTCCGACCTTATCGCCTTTTTTCAGAGCGGGTTTAAAGGACCATTTTTTTTCGCGATTCAATGCGGGTGTTCGAATGCCGCGCGCGATGAAATCACCGCTGGCTTGGGCTATGTTTTCGAGGGGGCGGAGGATTCCGTCAAAAACGCCGCTGAGCAATCCGGGCCCCAGCTCCACAGAAAGCGGAATACCTTCGCTTTCAACGGGCTCGCCCAGATAGAGCCCCGAAGTGTCTTCGTAAACCTGCAGAAAAGCCGTGTCGCCGTTTAAGCGGATAATTTCACCGATTAGGCCGGCTTTTCCGACACGGCAGATGTCATACATCCGCGCGCCGGTCATACTGTCTGCAATGACGGCAGGGCCCGAGATTTTGATGATTTTTCCTTTAACCGTGGACATTTGTGTTCTCCTGTTTAATCTCAGACTTTGACTTGAAACCCGATCGCCCGGCGAACCAGTTCTGAAACAAAACCTTTCGGCGACGGCTGGTTTTCAAGATTGGTCATGGGAATCGGTACGACAACCTGTTCCGTTAAATGGTCAATTTCCTTGCGCTTCCTTTCGTCCAAATTCGTCAAGTGCTCCTGGGGAAGTACAATAATTTCATAACTCCGGTCATGCGTTGTCTGAATCAGAGCGCGGTACGTTTCTTCATCGGAACGGACGCTGACGGTGTCAAGTCCGGCCAGGCGGAAGCCGCCGGCTAGCTCAGGAAGAGACAAAGCCAAAATCTTACCCATGCACCAACTCCTGCTCGACCTGGTTCCGGGAGAAACCGAAAGTTTTTGATTTAATAATCAGCCGCAAATTTGTAAACTCGGTCTGTTTTCTCCAGATGAAGTTAATCGCCACACCGATGGAAAGCGGATCGTCCTTTCCGCTTTTTAACGCAAAATCATTGACGACAGCGCGAAAAACTTTCTCAATGTTGGAAATTTCCGGCTGGGCCATTTCCAGTTTTGAAACGGCGCGGCCAAGATAGCTCAACCGGAGCTTTTCAAGAACGTCTCCCCGCGTCGGTGCGTAAATAAGACCATGTATGGTGCCAAGCCCCAGATGCCCGCCGTTAATCAAAAAGGACTTGATTTTCTCGCGATCCTCGATGGCGAGCAAACGCAAAACCGTGAGTATGTTCGCGATATCCGCTTCCATATTGAGCAGGTAAATGACGGGTTCGGCATCGGCTGCCAACTCTTCCGCGTGCGTTATGCCCAGTTCGTAGTAATAATTGTCCAACGCAAATTCGAGCGCCGTGAGTGCTTCACGCTGACCGCTGGCAATAAACTCCTGATGTTTCAGAATCGGCCGTTTCAAGCTGGTGTTCCACGTAAGGAGTAAGTTGACCAGATCCCGCACCGTCGGCTGTCTGGCCAATTCCGCAAGTTCGTCCCAGGTGAAATCACAGGCCGGCATGCATGCCGACAGCAGTTCTTCCTCGCGTACCCCGGCATATTTTCCGCGGATCAGCGTCTTTAAATTGTGCACGTCCCAGCGGCGGAGAATGGCCTGAATCAGCGCTTGGGCATCGTCACCGGCCCAGTCAAGCAGTTTCCGGTAAGTACGCTCCATGTGCTTGGAAAGCCCGCTTTCAAGACCTTCAAACCCTTCGTGGACAGCAATGCCTTCCTGCACGTCAGCGCCGCGCGGGGAATCCAGGAGCCAGTTCTTGATCTGGGTAATTGAATCGGAACCGAGTAGCTGTTCGAAATCGGTTTGCGATAACAGCATCTTTTTTGAAGAACGTATGCGGGCATTCAGATAATTAAAATCAGACATGCAGGACCTTCCGGACGCGATCGCTGATCGCTTCGAAGCCCTGGCGTAGACGGGATTCGAACGTGTTCACGACGCGCATATGACCTTTCTCATCCACAATTTCAAGACCGCCGGAAAAAATTCCGCTGGGGTCGATCGATGCATTAACCCGTTGGTGGGAAAGCAAATCCTTTAATGTACTTTCGTCTTCCCGCCGTGCGATAATACGAAACGGGCCGCTCGAGGGCTTTAAAGCTTCCAAAGCTTCCGAGAGAAACTTCGCAAGCGCGAACTTATATCGCGGCGAGGTTTGCACATTCTCGAGTCGGGAACCGGCCAGCTTAATAGATTCGCTGACGGCTTCCGCCTTTACGCGCGTTAGAAGCTGGCCTGCTTCGAGGGCGGCCTGCGACTTACAGCGCAGACGGATTTGCGTGAACTTTGCTTCCGCTCTGGCGCGTGCGTCGGCAACAATTTGAGCAGCATCCGATTGTGCCTTTTTCCGCATCGCAGCGGCTTCGCTTTCAGCCTTCTGCACAGTAGCCTCGCATTTTTCGCGGATCTGCTCTTCCAAACAAATCAATACGTCTGCTTCTTGCTGCATGGGACCCCAAGTTGAGTGTAACGTGAAACAGGTAACGAGAAACGGGATAATGCAATCATGTCTTCAAACAGCATTTTTTATTTTTCAAATATGATTTTTCCGTTACTCGTTTCTCGTTACCTGTTACTAAAATTTTCCTAGCGCTAAAAAGCTGATGACGAATCCCAAAATGATGACTGTTTCGGGAAGCGCGACTAGAATCAGCATCAAAATGAATAGCTTGGGATTTTCCGCAATGGTGCCTGCACCGGCCGCGCCGATTCTGGATTGCGCAATTCCGGTTCCGAGCCCGGCAAGCCCGACGGCCAGACCGACACCCAATCCGGCGCCGATGGCTTTAAGACCGTCCCCGACAGAAGCGGGGCCATGCGATTCGGCCGCGCCTTCCACGGCAAGCGCGAATGGCGCCGCCAAGAGCGAACCCACTATGATTAGAAGTCCTAATGCTAAAATCTTTCTTCCTTTACCTAACATTTCATCCTCCTCGTTTTTGAAGCGGCTGGAACTCACGGCCGCCAGACTGGTAGAACTTCGTAAAAAATTCAACATAATGCAACCGAAGGCCCTGTATGGTGGGATCAAACATTCCAAGAAGCATGTTGATTCCGTGAACAAGCACGGCTATCACAATGGCAAAAAATCCGCCGGCGCCGCCAAACTCATTGGCTACTTCAGCCAGCGCTACGGAGGCAACGCCGATGGCCATGATACGGGCGTAAGAAAGCACGTTGCTGATCACGGAAAAAATTTCAATTAATCCGGCCACGCCCGCCGCCCATCCCAGAAGAAGAATAGAAGCGCCGATCATGACCAATCCCACTTTCAAAAAGATTCCCGGCGCGAACATCTGTGAAGAAAGGGCTAATAGCGATCCGGTGAGGAAAAGAATAAATCCGAGTTTTTCCCAGGCATGCTTGCCGTGGCCTTCTTTTATGCCGAGGTAGAAACCAAGAAAGAGCCCGAGATAAATGTGGCATATACCGATGATGATGGAAAGGATCAGGTATTCCGTTGTAATCAGCATGCGGTCATTCCAGAGCGGTTTTAAGGTTCCGTGCAGCAAATTTCCGAATGCTTCGCCGAAAACAAATCCAAAAAGAATCGACCATCCCGCACACCACAAACCGACAGCAGAAACAGCTTTGAGCTGTTCGCTTGCACCTGCTTTCCCGCGAACCCACAGCATAATAGCCAGCATGATGGTGCCGTAGCCGATGTCGCCCAAAATCAGCCCGAAAAAAACAGGAAAAGTGAGGAAGAGAAGAAACGTTGCATCCAGCGTTCCATAAATGGGCGGGGGGAAGAAAGAGAGAAGAAGTTCAAACGGCTTCAGAAATCCTGGATTTTTGAGCGTGACTGGAATTTCTTCCTTATGCCATTCTTCAATCTCGATTTCGTTGATTGAAATTAAATCGCGGAAACGGTTTTTAAGGGCGGACATGGCGGCTTGAGCTTTTTCAGTCGGGACCCAAACCGAAAGAACAAATAAATATTTGGATTCGGCAACACTGCCGAGGATACGGAAACGATCCAGGCCGTCCTCCGTTTCCTGATGAATGCGTAAAATTCTTGGTGCGTTTTCCTTTAGATACAAGGATATTTCCAGATCGATCTGACCGATCTTTCGGGGCAGCGCCGAAAGTCTCCGTTCGATTTCCACAAGACTTTCCTTAACCGGTTTACCGCGAAATTCACTGGGAAGGATAATCTCGGTGGCCCCCTGTTTCCAAGCGACGTCTTTTACGTCCTCGGCCAAAGCGGCGGGGAAAGATACGACGCCGATCAGCTGGGTACCTTTCCATCTAACCGTGCGGATTGAAACGGTGCCGTTGATTTCGTGCCTGAACGCATTTTTTAAATCCGGGAGAGCGCTTTTTTCAATGGATATCGCAAAATAGTTAACTGCTTGTGTGGCCTGCGAACCGCTGAGGACAGCCGGGAGAATCTTAAGTACTTCGCGGTATTTTTTGGCCATTTCTAGCTGGGCGCTCATCTCGGTTTTTTCCTTAGAGAGGCCGATCAGCTTGTCGCGGTCAAATTTTAATTTAGTAAGGATGGAATCAAATTCCTGCGGATCGGTGAGATATTCTTTCTTGTCTGCGGAAATGTTGGAGGAGCGTACTAGAGGAACCATTTCCTTGATCATATTCTCAATGGCTTCGAGATCGCGGCGTTCGGCCGCCTTTTTTTCTTCAAGCGCGACCGTTTTTAAACTCTTTCCGCCTTTACGCTCGCGGGGGTTGCTCTCTTCGATATGCGTGACGCCCAACCCCTGAAGCGCCTGGACAGCGTCGTGCAGAATCTCTCTAAGCCCGGTGATTTCCAAATGTGTCATCGAAATAATCATGATGATTTCCCGTTGGGCAAAATGAATTCCGATACGACTGCTGCAGCCTCCGTGATTTTTGAGGAAAGGGAAGCTTTGAGTTTTTGTGCCTCTTCCTTGCCGGCCGCGAGGATTCGATTTACTTCCTGCTCGATTTCCTTCTCGCCCCGCACGAGCAAAGTTTCCGCTTCGGCAGCGGCCTTTGTTCTAGCCTCTTCAAGGATGTGCTTCGAATCGTTCTGAGCCTTTGCGAGGATGTTTCTAGCTCTGGCTTCGGCCTGTTCGAGGGCGGTTTCAAGTTCCCGCTCTTTCTTTACGATGAGCGGAATTAAAGAAGCCGACTCTTTTTGTTCCTTATGTCCGTGTGCTTGCATGAGTTTAATAAGTAGGTTTAGCGCTTAGGGGCGAAAAATTTTTAAGCTTTGTATTATTGGGTAGAGTCTGATCGATGTCAACTTATTTCAGGGTGCTTATTTCAGGACGCCTCAATGCTCATTTATCCTATAGGCTGTCCGCTAATTCAGAGCGAATATCCACTCTCGCTTTTTTCGCTATTATCTTGCTTGAAGCCTGTGGGGTTTTTGGGAAGCAGCGTTTCTTCTACTTCGCCCTTGTAGTTGCAGATTCCACGTTTGGCGGAGCGGATAAATTGAATGAGATGTGCGACGTAAGGTCCGTCCAGTTCGTTCTCGATCGACTCAAGAGCTTGACTCACGTTTAATCCGGAACGGTAGAGTAATTTAAATGCGCGCTTAATATTGTCGCGCTCTCCGGAGGGCACGCCGGCACGGCGGAGACCCACGACATTTATCCCCAGTACATAACTCGGCCTCCCGCCGCAAATCGCATAGGGCGGTATGTCGCGGTTTGTAACCGAGAGTGCGCTGACGATGGCGAGTCTTCCGATTCGCGTGAATTGATGGAAACCGGTCATGCCGGAAAGAAATGCGCCGCTTTCGGCCACACAATAACCTGTGAGTGATGCCAGATTCACCATGATCACTTTGTTTTCGATGACGCAATTATGCGCAACGTGCGCATTGGCCATTAAAAAATTGTCGTCGCCGATTACGGTTGAAGTACCTTCCTTTGTGCCGCGATGAATGGTGACGTATTCGCGGATAATGTTCCGGTCGCCGATCTTTGTAAATGTTTCCTGGCCTTTATAAGCCAGGTCCTGCGGTTCGTGACCGATGATTGCTCCCATGTGAATTTGATTATTGGAACCGATCGTCGTCCCGCGGCAAATATAGGCATTTGCCCAGATCTTGTTTTTGCTGTCTAATGTGACCTTGTCTTCAATAATCACACCCGGTCCTATCTCATTGTCCTTGCCGAGGATAGCGCCTTTAGCGACTTGTGCCGAGGGATGAATTTTTGACATGTGCGGAATTATATAACAGCGGGTCTTCGCGGCGAACAAATTATTTAGCCCCGATGTATTTTAGCCGATTAAGGCCGATTAAGAATGACAGAACACACTATCCGACAAGAACATGCGTGAGGTTTTCAAATAATTGGGGTAATATATATTGCCCGCTGGGTTTTGCTTCTATAAAATACTTAACTTCTTTTCGATGCTCAGAGAGGAAACAAGAGAGCGTTATGAGTAAACGAGTGGTGATTACCGGTGTCGGTGTTATTGCCTGTAATGGTATAGGTAAGCAGGGATTCTGGGAGTCTCTCAAGAGCGGGCGTACGGGCATCGCCCGGATACAAAGCTTTGATCCCTCCCCGTTTCCCACCCAGATGGCTGGCGAAGTCCGCGATTTCGACCCCGAGCAATATATGGATAAGAAGAAGATCAAACGGATGGACCGTACTTCTCAATTTGCCGTTGCAGCTGCGAAGATGGCCGTGCAGGATGCGGACATCGAGTTATGTAACGGCTACAAGGAATCAGCCGGCGTTTTAATCGGTACAGCCATGGCTGGGCAAGCCTATATCACCGAGCAGCACGACGCATTTCGTGACAAAGGTCCTATGAAGATAAATCCCAACACGGCTCTCGCATCATTTCCAGATGCATGTTGCAGCCAGATTTCCATCGAATTGGGTATTCAAGGCCCAAGTTTTCAAGTTGCGACGGCCTGTTCTTCCGCGCTTGATGCGATCGGTGTGGCCTACCAAGGTATTAAACGCGGCTGGATGGATGCGGCTGTGGTGGGCGGTGCGGAGGCGACGCTATTTCCGGAAGCCATTGCCGCTTTCTCTATCACGCGCGCCATGTCGCGCAGAAATGATGAACCGAAGAAAGCGTGTCGTCCGTTCACGATCGACCGGGACGGATTTGTTTTGGGCGAAGGCGCTGGAATTTTAATTTTGGAAGATTACAAAAAGGCACAGAAGCGCGGCGCGCGCATATACGCAGAAATTTTGAGTCACGGGATGACTACCGATGCCTATCATATGACTGCGCCCGAACCAAGCGGTGAGCAGGCGGCGCGCGCAATGCGTATTGCTCTCGAGGGCGCCGGCATCCGGCCGGAAGAAATTGATTACATTAATGCGCACGGTACATCCACACCTTTAAACGATGTGAATGAGACAAGGATTATTAAAGAAGTATTCGGCGCACACGCCAAGAAAATTCCGATCAGTGCGACGAAATCAATGGTTGGCCACCTCATTGGCGCTGCGGGCAGTGTGGAGCTGATTGCAATGCTTCTTGCGATGGAGCATAACGAAATGCCGCCGACGATCAATTACGATAATCCGGATCCGGAATGCGATCTGGATTACGTTCCCAATACCTCACGAAAGAAGCAAATACGCACGGCCATGAAAAATTCATTTGGGTTCGGCGGAAAAAATTCTATTTTAATTGTAAGAAAAGTGTAGAGCGCAAAAATTCCCGCTATTTCCGTCCGAAATCTCACCAAATACTACAAAGCCCTTAAAGCCGTTGACGATATTTCGTTTGAAATACGTGAAGGTGACTTTTTCGGCTTTCTCGGTCCAAATGGCGCGGGAAAGACAACCACCATCAGTGTCATTACGGGTTTGGCCAATTTTAAAGCCGGAGAAGTCCGCGTTTTTGGATACGATGTTGTTGCCGATTACCGCATTACGCGCCGGTTGATCGGGCTTGCCCCGCAGGATTTTAATTTCGACCCTTTTCTTTCCGCCGAGCAAATTCTCTTTTACGAAGCGGGGTATTTTGGGCTTCGTCCCAAGCTTGCCCGCGCCCGTACGGATGAATTGCTTGAGATGTTTGATCTTTTGGATAGGCGCAAGGTGAGTTACCGCCGCCTGTCGGGAGGACAGAAAAGGCGGCTCATGATAGCGCGCGCGTTAATCCATCAGCCGAAGATCCTCATTCTCGATGAACCTACGGCGGGTATTGATGTGGAACTTCGCCACGAGTTCTGGCGGTTTTTGACCGAATTAAATCAGCTCGGCACGACCATATTTCTTACCACGCATTACATTGAAGAAGCCGAGCGGCTCTGCAACAAAATCGGCGTTATCCATGAGGGCAAGCTTGTATCGTTCTCCGACCGTTCCGAATTGATCCGAGGCATGCGGGCGGACCGTATTGAAGTAAGAATTAAAGAAACGCTTTCGGCTGTGCCGGAACGGTTAAAAATTCTTCACGCGGAACTGGCGAATCACGGACGGGTGCTTTCGTTTCGGGAAGACCGTTCCCGGTTGAACGAAGTGCTGCATGAAATTTTTAACGGAGGCTTGACGGTCGAGGCTATCGACGTCAAGAAAACGACGCTTGAAGACGTCTTCATCTCTCTCACCCATAAAAGATCCTAGCACGGTTGCGCGCAGACCGAGCGTTATTGGTTTCCTTACCTTCGTGAGGCGGGAAGTGTTTCGTTTCTTTTCTGTATTTAAACAGACAATTGTGCCGCCGGTGGTTTCATCATTTCTCTACATATTTATTTTCGGGCTCTCGCTCGGACGGCACATTGATCAAGTAGAGGGGATGAGCTACATGAAATTTCTCATTCCCGGGCTGATCATGATGTATACGATTGAAGGCTCGTACATTAATACTTCCAGCTCGCTTTATATTTCCCGCTGGCATAACAGCATCCAGGAAATTTTGGTGACCCCGCTTTCATACCTTGAAATGGTCACGGCCATTTTGATCGGCGGTCTTATGCGCGGTGTGGTGGTGAGTTTCGGAGTATATCTTGTTTCTCTCATATTCGTTCAGACGCCTATCGCGCATCCTATCGTGTTCTTTTATATGCTGTTGATGGTCAGCGCCATTTTTTCAACGATCGGTATCCTCGCGGGGCTTTTTGCGGAAGAATGGGAACATCTTTCCATTGTTTCAACTTTTGTGATTACGCCGCTCATTTTTCTTGGAGGTGTGTTTCATTCCGTTGCCATGATGCCGGAGGCGCTCCGATTTATCACCGTTTGTAACCCCATCTATTACATGGTAGACGGGCTTCGCTATGCCGTTTTGGGAATTCACTCAGCACCGCTTTGGATCAGCTTCGGCATGGTTCTTGTCGTGTTTGCCGTACTTTTCTCTTTCGCCGTTTATCTTTTCAAAATCGGCTACAAACTCCGCGTCTGATTTATTCCTGCATTAGATGAATCCTATCCGCCTCTTTGGCTTTTCAGGCACTCGCATCAGTTGCCTTATGGCTTCAAATATTGTGCGAATTTCACCGTCGTGTTTTTCGCTCTTTCTTTCGAGACGCTCCAGTTTAGAGGCCAGTTCTTTGTGGGTTGAGAGAATATGTCGTATTTTCACAAAAGCTCTCATGATGGCTATATTGACTTGCACGGCTTTCTTGCTGCGGAGCACGCTTGAAAGCATGGCCACCCCTTGTTCAGTAAACGCGTAGGGCCGATATTTGATATTTTTGCCATGTTTCAAGATCACAAATTGTGATCTTGAGTTTTCCGCTTCTTCCCATGTGAGCTGGAACATGAAATCAGCCGGGAATCTCTCCTTGTTTCGTTTGACCGCTTGAAGCAAACTGCGCACTTCCACGCCGTACAATTTTGCAAGATCATGGCTTAACATGACCTTGTGTCCACGGGTCAGATGAATTCTTGACTCAAGACTTTGTTCTGAGATGAGAGCTTTCATACGATTTCCTTTATTCCGTTATCGGTTGTCGACATGGATTTCGCGGCTTTCCGAATGATCCGAAACGGGCAGATAATTTTCCGGCGGCTGCCAGCGGTTTGAGAGATATTGTCCGGTTAGCGCGTCGATTTGGGCGGCAAGTTCGTTTATGCGATTTAACGTGTCCAGACGGGATGTGAAATCAGGGTTCTGCGCCGAGACGATCTCCATTTGCAGTCTCCGCCGCTCGAAATAAAGTCGTGTCACTTCGCGCAGCAAACTTTCGCGCAGCTCCACCATGAGTTTTTCGCGCACGTCAATCGACGTCTGGTCACTGCTCCAGATAAACCGCTTTAAGTCCCAATCGAATCCGAGCCCCCAGTTAAATGCGATTTCTTCCGGCCCGACAATGAACACATCCTTTTCATTTGTGTTGCCGCGATCCAGATCAACGTTGCTGTCCGTCGACCAATCGGCGTCAATGGAAAACACGGGCAGGAGCGCGCTCAAACGAGATTGCCGATGCCAGTTTTTAGTTTTCCCATTGGTGACATTTCCGTATTTAACCGCCATTTGCTGAACTTCGACAATGGATGGTTCTATAGATATCCAGCCGGAAAATGTAGCGAAAATTTCCTTTGTATCCGGAACGGGCATTACTTCGGTAGGCTGATATCCTGAAATTCTGCTTAACCTATAAAGCCCATCGGAGGTTAATGCGAAGAGATGTTCATCCACATCCAGGGAAAGGGCAAGGGCATGCACGCGACTTGTCGGCAGGCCTTTGTACAATTCGCGTGCCGTTCGATCGCCTGAGAAGAGAGCAAATACTCCTTTTCGCGATGCCAGGTACAATGTGTCATCAAAAGGCGATATGAGAAGATCATTTATACCGTCAGGATGATCGTTAATGGTCCATGTTGCTCCTTTGTCCACGCTTTGAATTAGCCCTTCATCGCCAGCTGCAAATATTGAATAACCGGCATCGTCCGAAGCAATGTGCTTTAACGGCCGATCGGCCCCGGAATCAGACTCCTCCTGAAATTGTGCCGGGCTGTTTGTAATTTCTTCAATTTTTTGTCCGGAAAATTCAAAGACCTTTTCCGCATATTGCAAGGTCAGATTCACTCGATATATTTCGTTTTCCGTAACGGCATAAGCCAAGCCCTTGGAGCGTGCTTGATACTCGACGTCGACGATCGCTTTTTCGGAAAGTTCCGGCACAATGCTATTCCACGATTCTCCTCCATTTTCGCTGAGGTAGAGGCCTGCGGTCGTTCCCAAAAGAATTTGCGAGCGGTCACGCGGATGGAAAGCAATGGCTTGCACATTTCTACTTTCGGAATGGATACCGATATGAGAAGGTAACCAATGTTGGCCTTGGTCTGAACTGATGTAGATGCCGTCGGAGGTGAGCAAGTAAAATCTGTTTACATTAAGTGGATGCGGTTCGATATGGCGAATGATGGTCCTGCTTTCCGCAACGTGAAAAATCTGCTGCCAGCTCTTTCCTCCATCCAGAGAGCGGTAAAGGTTCTCCTCTGAAGCCATGAGGAAAAGATCGGGATCGGTTTTGCTGATGCTCACGGTGTGAAAGCCGCTGTCCCCAAGACCCGTATGAACAGCTTGCCATGAACCCGGCAGGAAAGTTGTTTCCGTTGCTCCAATAAGCAACGGCAGCAATGCGGACAATGCCAGTAGAGAACAAGTTCGTAGAGGTTTCATAGATAGATCGAAAAGCTCCTTTCGGATGGATTTCTCGAGGAGCCAGGATGGTTTTAGCAATGTGTTTTATATACGGATTTTTTTGTTTTGTCAATTTATTTTTTTAAATTAATTAAATTTTTGGCCCTGTGACCGGCTTGCTAGATTGCCATGGTATTGCTACACTCTTAGACTTTTTTAAGGAGATGATTCGCATGGGATTTAAAGCAGGCATTGTCGGATTGCCCAACGTAGGGAAATCCACACTTTTTAATGCGCTTACGCAAGCCGGCACGGCTGCGGTGGCCAATTATCCCTTCTGCACCATCGATCCAAACAAGGGTGCCGTGCCCGTTCCTGACGAGCGTCTTCAGAAACTGGCTGAAATTTACAATTCTGAGAAAATTGTTCCCACTCAGCTTGAGTTTATGGATATCGCAGGTTTGGTGAAGGGCGCCTCGCAAGGGCAGGGTCTTGGCAATCAGTTCTTAAGCCATATTGGTGAGACGGATGCTATTTTGCATATCGTGCGCTGTTTCGAAGATCCGGATGTCGTGCACGTGGAAGGAAAAATTGACCCGGTAGGCGACATCGAAATTATCAACACGGAACTGGCCATTAAAGATCTTGAAGTTGTGGCGTCATGGTTAAATAAGATGAGCGGCTCGGCTCGATCCGGGAATAAGGAAGCCAAAATTATCGTGAGTGTTGGCGAGAAATTGAAGAAAGCTTTGGCCGAAGGAAAGTGGGCAAAATCGGTCCCGATCGAGCCGGATGAAATGCCTTTTGTTAAAGCCATGAACTTACTCACCGTGAAGCCGGTGCTTTATGTGGCCAATGTGTCGGAGAACGATGTTCCGAAGGGCAATGCGTATGTGGAAAAGGTCAGCATTTACGCCAAATCACAGGGTTCGGACACAACCATGATCTCGGCGAAAATCGAAAGCGAAATCGCTCAGCTTTCAGCGGGTGAACAAAAGGAGTTCCTAAACAGTTTGGGACTAAAGGAAACGGCGCTCAATCAAATGGTTCGGGCAGGATACAAATTGCTTAAGCTTATTTCCTTTTTCGCCGCCGGTCCGAAAGAAGTGCACGCTTGGACAGCTGCGGAAGGTACGACCGCGCCGGATGCGGCGGGACAAATTCATACGGATTTTCGAGAGAAATTTATTCGAATGGAAGTCGTATCAGCCGACGATCTCATTAAGTACCGCACGATAAACACCTGCAAGGAGAAAGGTTTGCTCCGTACCGAAGGCCGGGACTATGCCGTTCGTGACGGAGACGTGGTACACATAAAAATCTAGCGGGCATTGAGTCGTTCGTGTATAGTGTTTTCCCTAAACTTAAGGACTAATAAGGGTTAAAAGAAATGGTCGTTTCAATTTGGCGTGACTACAAGGCTTGTTTTGAAAGAGATCCGGCCGCGCGGACCCTTTTTGGTTTTGTGGAAGTACTGCTCACCTATTCCGGCTTCCACGCCATCGTTTGCTATCGAATTAGCCATCTGCTTTACCGCCTTCGCATTCCGTTAATTCCCCGTCTCATATGCATGATCGCGAGGATTTTGACCGGCGTTGAGATTCATCCGGGAGCGAAGATCGGCCCCGGTTTCTTTATCGATCATGGCATGGGCGTCGTTATTGGTGAGACCAGTGAAATTGGCGGGAATGTAACGCTTTTTCAAGACGTTACGTTAGGCGGCACGGGGAAGGAGAAGGGTAAACGTCACCCGACGCTTTGCGACAACGTGGTCGTGGGCGCAGGCGCGAAGTTGCTCGGTAATATTCGTATCGGAGAAAACAGCCGCGTAGGTGCTGGTTCGGTTGTGGTGCAATCGGTTCCGCCCAACTGCACGGTCGTGGGCGTTCCTGCCGAAATTGTGAAGAGGGAACAAGTGCCCGGCGCGGGCGTTAATCTTGAGCACGGCGATTTGCCGGATCCGCTTAAGGCTCTTGAAGAAAAAGTGGAGGCATTGCAGAAAGAAGTAGAAGCCATGGAAAAAAGAATGGATGATATAAGGAAAAACCACAGCTAGTTTGTTTAGCCAGCCACCGTCAGCTACTCTATCTTAGCCGCATTCTTATTCGCCAAGTACTCCAGATATTCTATAGCCATACCGAACGATTCGTTATTAAGCCCTTCCAGAAGATTCAGAGCTTTGACTATTTTGTCACCTTCATTAGAGACAAAGCAGTAAGTAGGCGTTTCAAGCGCCTTTGCTATACGGCTCAAATAGTTTAGTGAAACATTTCTGGAATTGTGCTCGATATGACTTACAAAACTGGACTTGCAACCAATAATCTCGGCTAACTTTCTTTGCGTCATCCGCTTATTTTTTCGGATGGAACGAATTTTTTCTCCAACGTTCAAGGTAATCTACCCCTCTTTAAG
>JACQQS010000016.1 GCA_016206925.1 Candidatus Omnitrophota bacterium | reverse complement strand
AGAAAAAACAGAAGAAGCTCAAGAGGCCGGTAGATTTTAACCAGCAACCTTAATGAAGGCCGTCTTTGAGACGGCTCACAACCGTCAAGCCACCCCGTTCAGGGGTGGTGTATGACTCGAGAAAACTGATACCCGATTGCTTGGCGAGTGTGGTGAGTTTGACCCGATGGACCCGCTTGCGCAACCATTTGAGCCGGCCGACGGTCATCTCTGGTTTGGCCGGCATAAACAATTTCTTCTCGACGCGGATGGTTTGAAACGGTAAGCCGGTAAACAAATCTGACGAGGCTGACATGTCCTCGCCGATAATAAAATTGCGGGTGTTGTCCGATTTGGGTAGCCATTCACATAACCCTCTGTAATCTTTTTGATTGCAGAGGGTTTTTAATGTGGCTTGACTTATCAAATATGATAGGTTATTATCTTCAATAATGTGGTACATCCAAGAACATAGAGACATTGCTAAGTCGTGTCGAAAGTTGCCCGATCATATTGTCAAAAAATATGAACTGTGGAAAAACATCGTTGGCAGACACGGCCCAGATAAATTAAAGGAGTTTCCGGGATTTCACGATGAAGGTCTTGAAGGTGAGCGAAAAGGCGAGCGTTCTTCGCGATTAAGTCTGCAATACCGAGTAATCTATTCCGTTGAACGTGACATGGTGACGTTTGGTCAAGCGGCGGTCGGCCGCTCGGTCAGACGTCACGGCGCGGTCGGCGCCGTGACCATCTATGTATTGGAAATTACGCCGCATGAATATTAGGAGGTTATTCTGATGAGAAAGAGTAAGCAAAATGAGTTTGTGCCGGCGAAGAAGCATGCCGATCTAACGACAGGCGAAGTGATCCGCATGCTTCGCGAGCTTAAGGGTTGGACGCAAGAAGATTTAGCCAAGCGCTGTGGAATTACGGCAACCAATATTAGTTCTCTTGAAAACGGAAAGATCGAGATCGGGAAGAAGAGAGCAGAACAGCTTGCCGAAGCGTTCAACGTTCATCCAGCTATTATCATGTTTCCGGAGTATGAAGAAGGGGAAATTCAAAAGGCTGCTTAGCGGTTAAAAGCCCGTTGCGTCCGCCAAAAGATTGGTGGGCGAGTCCGCCACGCGGTTTGGCGGAAAAGTAATATGCTTGTGCTGTAATTTTTATGCTAATGCCCGGCTGCCGGGAGGAGGAGAGCATGCATATTCCGAATGAGATGTTAAACGGAACGATTTGTCCTGTGACAGCGGCAATAAGTGCGATAGGTATTGCCGGCGCGGCGTTTGCGGCGGTTAAATCAAAAGAGAAACCGGAAGCTGGACGGTTTGCCGCTGTTACAGCGTTCTTATTTGCCGCGCAGATGATGAATTTTCAGGTCCAGCAAGGCACCTCGGGGCATCTGCTGGGCGGCGTGCTGGCTTCGGCCTTGCTCGGCGCACCTTTCGGTATTCTTGCCATGGCGTTGATCCTAACCATTCAAAGTATCGTGTTTTCGGACGGCGGTCTCCATGTTCTCGGCGCCAATGTTTTAAATATGGCGCTCATAGGGGCCGGCTTCGGCGCGGTTCTGCGCAGCGGCGTTCTTAAAAAATCCGCCTCTTCAAAAATTACGGAAGTACTAAGCGCCGGCCTTGCGGCGTGGTTTTCCGTTTTGACCGCGGCCGCTGCTTGCGTTGCGGAGATTGCCCTGACCGGCGCGATTCCTTTTCAACAAGTAGTCCGTTCGATGGTGGGCGTCCACGCTGTCATCGGCATCGGTGAATGCCTGTTAACGGCGCTTGCATTTTATTTCTTGACGGAACGGCCGGCATTGAACACCTCTACAAGCTGGAATATTTCTGCTCCGGTTCTGGCGGCGGTTCTGATGGGCGGCCTGCTCAGCCCATTTGCCAGCCGCTCTCCCGATGGATTGGAATGGATTGCCCTAAAATATAATTTGCTTCATAACTCTGCGCCTGCGTTTGTAAGCCTATTGCCGGATTACACCGTTCCCGTGATCTCATCGGAAATTATTTCAACCAGCGCCGCGGGCCTTACCGGAGTTTTGCTTGCCTTCGCATTGGCCTGGGGAATGATGAGGGGATTATCTTTTTTCAACAGGATTGAATCTTCATATTAAACCGGAAAGGCAGAAAATTTAAAAATGACACATGCCATAACACCCAACGGATCCGGATTTTATGGTCTCGGCATCGCTCCCCAGATCATGGAGGCGCTCCAGCGCAATAAGTTCCACACGCCCACGCCCATTCAGCAAAAAGCCATTCCGGTTGCTTTGGAAGGCAAAGATTTGATCGGGATTGCGCAAACGGGCACGGGAAAAACTTTTGCTTTTGGCATTCCGATGCTTCAGCGGCTCGCGCAAACCGGCGGCCGCGGTTTGGTTCTTGTTCCCACACGCGAACTGGCCGTTCAGGTGCAGCATAGTTTGATCAAGCTGGATTCTAAAACCAAAATGGCCGTACTGATCGGCGGAGCGCCCATACATTTACAGATCCAGGACTTGCGCCGCCACCCCCGGATATTGGTCGCTACGCCGGGACGATTGATCGACCATTTGGAGCAACGCAACGTTGTGTTGAACGATGTTCACGTGCTTGTTTTGGATGAAGCGGACCGGATGTTCGACATGGGCTTCGCCCCGCAAGTCCAGAGAATCCTTCGCGCCGTGCCGCGCGACCGGCAGACCATGCTTTTTTCGGCAACCATGCCGGGAGAAATCACCCAGCTTGCGTTGTCCTGCATGAAACTCCCGGTACAGGTTGAAATTGCCAAATCCGGCACGGCTGCCGAAAAAGTGACTCACGAACTTTTTGTGGTCGGCAGGGAATCCAAGCACAAGCTTCTCGAGAAGATTTTGACACAATATCACGGCTCCACCCTTATCTTTTCGCGTACCAAGGCCGGCGCGCGTAAGATCACGCGTGCGATACGCGCCATGAACCATCGCGCCGCGGAAATTCATTCCGACCGCTCTTTCGGGCAGAGACGCGAAGCACTGGAAGGTTTTCGAAACGGCAAGTACCGTATTCTCGTAGCGACCGACATCGCCTCGCGCGGCATTGATGTGCGGGGGATTGAGCTGGTGATCAATTATGATCTTCCCGAAGATTCGGGGAACTACGTTCATCGTATCGGCCGCACGGGGCGCGCCGGCGCTCCGGGACACGCCATTTCATTTGCTATGCCGGACCAGGAGCGGGAAGTGCGGGCCATCGAGCGTCTGATTCGCACTTCGCTTCCGGTTTCGGAACATCCCGAACTGCCCAAGGAAACTTTTCCGGCTGCGCATTCCTTGAGAATCGGACGGAGAAGTTTTGGGCCGCCGAGAGGCCGGTTTGGCCGAAGACGATAGTACGCAAATAATATAAGTTGCTGTATAATACAGCCAAGCTTTTTTGGCTGCCGAATCAAGATGTGTTTGAAGACTAACCCGGGAGGCAACATGGCGTTTCAGCAAGGTGGTGGAGGATTTGACAGGCGTCCGCGAGAGATGTTCAAGGCGACCTGCGCGGACTGCAAGAAAGAATGTGAAGTTCCGTTTAAGCCGAGCGGTGACCGGCCGGTTTATTGCAAAGAATGTTTTGCGAAGCACAAAGACAGTAGCCGCTAAACAACCTTCCATTTGATTCTTTATTAGCCGACATAGACAGCGCAAGCGGTAACCCCTGCGGGGGGGGGGCGGGTGTCTTTTCATTTGTCTTTCATTTGTTCTCTTCGTTGTGGCTTGGTGCTACAATGACAGCCGCTTTTTATGTTTACCAACTTTCGTGGGTCCATTTAGCCAAGCGGGTGTGACGCTGTGAATCTGCTGTACGCGCTTGCCGCAAGTTTCGCAGTAAGCCTCATTTCTCTGGTGGGAATTCTTGCCCTGCTGATCAATCAGAAATTACTCAAGGACATCATTTTTCTTTTGATCGCATTCTCGGCCGGCAGTCTGATCGGCAGTGCGTTTTTGGGAATCATTCCCGAAGCCATGGAGCACGTGGACAATATAGCCTTTCTTTTTTTGTTCGTCTTGCTGGGATACGTGCTTTTCTTCCTTTTTGAAAAATACCTCCATTGGCACCATCACCACGATGAAAAATGCGATGTGCACATGTTTACCTATCTGAATGTCATCGGCGACGGGATCCATAATTTCTGTGACGGGTTGATCATCGGGGCTGTGTTTTTGACCGATGTGCGGGTGGGTATCGCTACGACGCTTGCCATTATTCTTCACGAAATACCGCAGGAGCTCGGCGATTTTGCAGTCCTGATTTACGGCGGATTTTCCAGGGCCAAGGCATTGTTTTACAACTTTTTGTCGGCTTCTTTCGCTGTTGCCGGAACGCTGGTCGGATATTTCTTTGCCCATCTCATCGGCGGGTTTTCCGCGATTCTGCTCCCGCTGGCCGCCGGCGGTTTCATTTACATTGCCTCCTGCGATTTGATTCCGGAACTGCGCAAGGAAACCGATTCCCGTAAATCCGTTTCCATCACCGCAGCATTTCTGCTCGGCGTCGCCCTCATGTACGGATTAAACGCCGGTGTGTAGCTTCTTGACCAGCCTTGTCTTTCAGGCTCTCCGGGCTATGGCCATTCATAAGATGTTTCTTGCAAATTAGAAATTAATTTCTATAATGCAGACATGATCCGCAGGCTCTTAACACAGCAGCTATCGGCCCGTTTGAAACGTTTCCCGGCCGTGTCCATCCTGGGTCCCCGTCAATCGGGTAAAACCACGCTCGCCAAGACTTTTTCTGCCCGCTACTTTGATCTTGAGCAGTCTGAGGATCAATTAAAATTGGATTTAACTTGGGACTCGCTCGTTCGCTCCAAGCAGCTCATTGTTTTGGACGAGGCACAGGTTTTACCCTCTATCTTCCCGAGGATACGCGGGGCTATTGATGCGGAACGCAAGCGAAACGGTCGTTTTCTTTTATTAGGCTCGGTTGCTCCACCCCTGATGAAAAAGGTTTCTGAGTCGTTGGCCGGAAGATTGGCCATCTGCGAACTTTGCCCTCTGTTTCTGGCAGAACTGAATGAGAAATTTCATGAGGATGAAATGTGGCTGCGTGGGGGATTTCCGGATGGCGGTATTCTTAAAAAGAAAGATTTTCCGGTCTGGGAGAAAGATTACCTGACTTTGCTTGCACAGAGAGACTTGCCCGCATGGGGATTGCCTGCAAAGCCGCAGACAACGATAAAGTTCTTCAGAATGCTGGCGGCGTGCCACGGGCAAATTTGGAACGCTTCGAAAATCGGCGCAAGTCTCGGGCTGAGTTACCATACGGTGAATCATTATTTAGATTATCTGGAGAATATCTATTTGATTCTTTCGTTGCCCCCTTACCACGTAAATATTCGAAAGAGGCTCGTAAAAAGCCCCAAACTCTACTGGAGGGACAGCGGACTTTTACATGCTCTTCTGGAAATTTCCGGAAAAGAAGCGCTTTTGTCGCAGCCTTGGGCGGGTGCGAGCTGGGAAGGTTGGTGTATTAATCAGATTTTGGCCACGCTCAAAACGACAGGAAGAAATTTCGACGCGCACTTCTTTCGGACGAACGACGGCCACGAGATCGATCTGATTTTAAAATTGTCACAGGGCCTGTGGGCGTTTGAATTTAAGTTGACCAGTTCTCCCGGATTGGAAGATATGAAACGATTGAGTTCCGTTGCGGATCTAATCAAGGCAGACAAATGCTTCCTGATCAGCAAGACGCGCAATCCGGAAATCGGTAAAAAAATTGTTTCTGCAAATATACGTCACTGCCTGAAAATGATGCTGGGTTCATGGAAAATGTGACCTTTGCGAAAACGGGCGCTCGGCCGGCACGAGCACTTTTGATTTCAAACGCGTGGCCTGAAGAAGGGGGCAAGCATGAGCAAAAAAATTATCGTAGCTGGCGGAACGGGATTTGTCGGAAGCGCGCTGCTAAAGCAGCTTAAAGAGAGCGGGTATGAAACAGTCCTGCTCACGAGAAATCCCGATGCGCTTGGTTCGATTAAGCCGATGGTGTCGAAAGCGGTGCGCTGGGACGCCCGAACCGGAGGAACCTGGGCAGAAGAATTAAACGGCGCTTTTGGCGTGATCAATCTCACGGGCGAATCCATTGCGGCCAAGCGCTGGACAGCGCGGCAGAAAAACGTGATTCTCTCAAGCCGTGTCAATGCCGTGCGGGCGCTTGTTCAAGCCATGAAGAATCAGGAGAACGGGCCGAAGGTATTTATCAGCGCTTCGGCTGTCGGTTACTATGGAAACGTCGAGGAAGGAGACATAACGGAAACCTGTGCAAAAGGCAGCGGATTCCTGGCCGACACCTGCGGACTCTGGGAGAGCGAGGCCAAAAGTGCCGAAAAGCTCGGAATCCGCACGGTGCTTCTCCGGATCGGTGTTGTTCTTGAAAAAGGTGGCGGGGCATTGGCAAAGATGCTGCCTCCGTTCATGCTTTTTGCCGGCGGACCGCTCGGTTCGGGCAGGCAATGGTTTCCCTGGATTCATCGTGACGATGCGGCCGGCATCATTTTATTCGCGCTAAAGACCGAGGCTCTTTCCGGTACCGTGAACACGACAGCGCCGGTGCCAGTAAGAATGAAGGAGTTTTGCGCGGAATTTGGAAAGGCCATCCACCGGCCGTCCTGGGCGCCGGTTCCGGCTTTTGCGTTGAAGATTTTGCTTGGTGAAATGTCGGGACTTCTGCTCGAAGGGCAGAAGGCAGTTCCTCAAAAGCTGGTCAGGTCCGGCTATTCTTTCCGTTACCCGAAAGTCGATCGGGCGCTCAAGGCCATTTTTTCAAGCTGAGGCTGCTTCTAACGGCGCGCTCCGCCCCCACCCGGTCCGCTGTGCCGCGTCTCGGATTCGCGCTTTTGAAATGTTTCCCTAAAATCAGGCTTGCTCATAAGCGTCTTTGCGTTATTTCGAATTTCATTCAGCCTCTGAGATCCGCCGTGTTTTTGTTCCAGCCGCGTTTCGACACCCTTCGAGAAATCCTTGATCATTTGCTTGTGTTCCTTTGAAGCGCGCTCGGGTTTGAGCTCGCCAAACGGAGCGCTCTGAAGAATTTGAGGGTCTAACTTTAACATTTTGTTCTCGTTTATGACGACGGATTCCGTACTGCGCGTTCCATCCAGCGCGATGGAGAATGATTCCACGGATCCTCTGCCGACAACCGTTGAATCAGTCTGATCGGCGGCGTTGAACGTTCTGAGAAACTCCGTGCCCCGAATGGCGTTTACGGCTGTGTCGGTGGCCACTTCATAAGTTTGCCCTTCGGGAAGCGCGTCGAGCGTATTAAAAATGCTGCCGTCGGCAAGATAAAGATGGGTCGGTTCGATGCCGCGGAATTCCGCGAGTGTATTTTCCTCGATCTGGACAACGTTCAGAGCCGAGTCGTCATAAACGATATCAACCGACGCTCCCGAATCCGTTTTAATCCGGTCGCCTTCCGAAACGGAATCATTTTCCAGGGCGTCGGTCCATTCATTCGATCCGCTGCGAAGAATGCGCACGTTGCCTGAAATATGGGAAACAACGGCGACATGATCAATAAGGCTGTCAGCCAGCGTTTCGCCCGGCGTGGCGAATTCTTCGGTTTGCACGGCGGCTGTCCGGCTGTCCAGCACACCGGAGACTTGAGGTTCAGCAAGTCCATGAGAAGCCGAAAAACAGAGAACGGCGTAAAAAATTGCTGCGACAGCAGAGATAAGATTTGATTTTTTCATGGGTGCGTTCCTTTCCGTTTTATTTTTTGGAAATGAAAATCTGCCAGGTCGTCCCTTTGCCTTCGGCGGTAGTGACTTTGATATCGCCGCCGTGATTCCGGATAATCCCATGACAGACGGAGAGACCCAGGCCCGTGCCTTCGCCCGTTTTTTTGCTCGTGCTGAAAGGTTCAAAGAGATGCTGGAGAATTTTTTTGGGAATGCCGCAGCCATTGTCTTCGATCTCAAGCAGCGCCTGGCTGCCCTTGTCTTTTATACGAATGACGATGCGTTTCGAGTCAGGCGTGTTTTTCAAAGCATCGCGCGCATTGCGAAGCATATTCATCAAAACTTGCGAAATCTGGCCTTCATCATAATAAATCGGGCCGAGGTCCACAAGCTCCTTTTCAATCTTGATATTGTTGTGGATCAAGTCCTTTTCGATAATCAAGAGAATATCCCCGATGGTTTTTTGAAGCTGTCCCTCCGTTTTTACAGATTTGCTTTTCCGCGCAAAAGTGAGCAGAGCCTGCGAAACCTGATTGGCCTTGCGCACGGTGTTTAAGATCACATCCATGCACTGTTCAAGCTTCTTCCGCTCCACATTGGCCAGACAGCACACCTCCGCCGCCATGGAAATGGAGGAGAGAAAATTCCGGTATTCGTGGGCAATGCTGGCCGAAAGCGTTCCGAGGGAAGCCATTTTTTCCGCATGCAAGAGCTGGGCGTACGTTCGCTTCAACTCCTCGGCCGTAAGGAAGTAACGGAGCGAAACGAGAACGAGAAAGAGAATGATCATGGTTGCAATGGGGCCCGCAACGTCAATCCACCCATCTAAGAGAAATACGGCGTAGGCACCTGCCAGGTATAAAAACGCGGCCAGGAAAATAAAACCGAACGCGCGAAGCGCGCGCTGGGTTGCGGTTAACGCAATGACCAAAAGCCCCAGAATCAGCGTGATGAACGCGCCGACGGACTGAGAGACGCGTTTCAGGAATTTTCCCTCTACGATGTTGGCTATGGCCTGGGCCTGCACGCTTGAGGCCGGATCGTAAGCGTGAAAGGGCGTCACGCGCCTGTCTTCAAGTCCGAGCGCCGTTGCTCCGACGATCAGAAATTTGTCTTTGAGAGATTTCAACTTAATGGGTTCCTTGTTCTGTTTCATCCACAGCTGGCCTTCGCGGAGCAGTTCGAGAAAGGAAATTTTGGGAATTTCCCGGAATATGTTCCAGAAGTTGATGATCATGTCACCCTCTGGCGTAACGGGAATAACCCGTTTTCTGCTGCGCTCCGTCGTGATGACAATGCCGGATTTCTCAAGTTGGATATCACCCGGCTCCGCGCCGAGCAGTTTCATGGCGGACATCAGCGCAAAGGAAGGGTAAATGCGGTCTTTATAACGCAGAAGCAAACGCAAGCGCCGCGTGCGGCCGTCACGGTCAATGGGATTATTGGCAAAGGCCAGCGATCCCGTTTGAAGCAGGGCATCGTATGGGGCGGACAATTTGTCCATATTTTCCAAATGCTCTGGAGCATTGCCGGAATCGCGCAAGGCAAACCGTTCTAGTATTTTGTCTCTTTCTTCATGTGCCTCGACGGATGAGACGGAGCCCTTTTCAAAGAAATAAGCGAGAATCAGATCACCGCCGAATCTGGCGGCCTGTTCGGCGAAAAGTTCGTCGGACTCCAGGGATTTGGCGTCCAGCTGTTCAAAAAGGATATCGTAGCCGATGGCGGCCGGGCGGAAGGCCTCGTTGCTGAGAAGCTCGAGAAGCGCGGCGTGCTTATCGCGTGACCAGGGCCAGTGCCCCAGGACATCCAGGCTTGCTTCATCAATTCCGGCTGCTACGATGGATTCCGGAAAAGCCCGTGCGCCGCGCAACATGAAACGTGCATCGAGCGAAAGGTTTTCAATGGACTCAAGCCAGGCCGTCTGACTCAATCCCAAAAGGAGGGTTAACGCGGCAAGACCGGTGAATATGACTGTTTTCGTATTCCTGTCTTTAATAGGGAGCATTAGCTAATGCGCTTAGACTTTATTTTCATGTTAAATAATATCGGCACATTTTTCTGATAGCTTATTGCGCCGGGGGGGAGGTAAACTTAAGCCCTTGAATCGGTTGGAGGAAGGGTATGAGTGCGCCAAAGGCTGTGTTTGCGGCAGGATGTTTTTGGGGTGTTGAGAAGATCTTTGCAAAATTGCCGGGCGTAGTTTCGACACAGGTTGGTTACACCGGAGGGCACACCAAGAATCCTACGTATGAACAGGTTTGCTCCGGGCGCACCGGTCACGCGGAAGCCGTTGAGGTGGCCTATGATCCGTCCAAGATTTCCTACGGCAGGCTTTTGGTCACGTTTTGGCAGTACCATGATCCGACGATGAAGAACCGGCAGGGGCCGGATATCGGCAGTCAGTACCGCTCGGCCATATTTTATTTTGACAATGAGCAGAGAATCCAGGCGGAAAAATCCAAAGGTCTTCTCGAAGCATCCGGAATTTATCGAAACAGCATCGTAACGGAGATCGTGCCGGCTGTTACATTTTATAGCGCCGAAGAATACCACCAGAAATATCTGGAGAAAAATCCTTTCGGTTACTGCTCCCACAACCTCCAGTCGCGCGAGATTGAACGCGTACTCGGTGCGCTGCTTTGAAAGCCTCGAAATACCCCGTTCTCTTTTCGGACGATTGGCTTTTCGTTATCGACAAGCCGGCGGGCGTTTTGTCCCATCCCAATTTGGATAAAAAGATGGAGTCGGGCGGAGGCGGGAAGGGCCGCTCTGCTTTTGAAGGCCCGTATGATTTTGCCGAAAGACGGTTTGAAACGCCGGCTGGCCCGCTCAAGCTCATCCACCGCTTGGATAAGGACACCTCGGGCATATTGGTGGCCGCGAGGGAGGGTAAAGCGGCGGAAAACTGCCGGAAAATATTTGAAGAAGGGAAAGTCGAAAAAACGTATCTCGCCTTGGTGCTCGGCCGCCCGTTTCCGCTGAAGGGAACCTGGCGGGATGATATTTTAGAGCGGAAGCGGGACAGGGGGATCCGCGCTACGGCCGGATCGGGGCGCGGTGTTCCGGCGGTGCTCCGGTATTGCGTCAGGAAAACATTTACGCGGGACGCGCTTTCACTTGTTGAAATCCAGCTCATTACCGGGAGAACACACCAAATCCGCGTGCAGTTTTCTTCCCGCAGAAGTCCCCTTGCCGGAGATGAAGTTTATGGAAATTTCCAAGAAAACCGGAAATTGCGCAAATCTATTGGGCTTTACCGCCTCTTCCTGCATGCGCATAAACTGGCATTTGCGCATCCCGCGACGGGAAAGCATCTCGAGCTTGTTTCACCTCTTCCGCCCGAGCTCGACTCCTCCCTCACCGCCGCAAAATAATTTATAAATTCCTGCCAATATTCGCTTGTTTCGAAAACGGCGTTGGATTAGAGGTGGTTTCATAAGTACCTCTGCCATTCCCGCCTCCGATAGAGACATTCGGGGGCAGGCTCCAGCGGGAATCCAGAGTAATGGGCCCCGCTTTCGCGGGGGCGACAGGCTTATGAAACCGCTTCTAGTACGCTGTTCGATAAATTCGTCAAGAGACGGTGGTAGGATAAGTTAACCGGCAAAAACAGCGCGTCATCGTTTTGTTATTGTCCCGGATAAGTTGTTTTTGCTAGACTTTACAGCCATGGATTATCTTCTAATCGGTGCAGCCGCCTTCGGGGCTTCGGGGCTGACGCTTTATTCCGGTTTCGGGTTAGGCACTTTGCTCATGCCCGTGTTTGCCGTATTTTTTCCTCTTGAGCTGGCGGTGTCGCTGACGGCTTTTGTCCATCTTGCAAACAATCTGTTTAAATTATGGTTGTTTGGGAAACACACAGACTTCAAGATAGTCTTAAGCTTCGGAGTGCCGGCTGTTTTATCTGCATTTGCCGGCGCCTGGTGCCTTGCCCTCTTTGCGGATTCAAAGCCCCTCTTTTCATATGTGCTTTTCGATATTATTGCAGAAGTTACGATACTCAAACTTCTGATCGCCGCATTGATGATTTTTTTCGTTCTGGCGGAATCTTTGCCGGTATTCAAGAATCTGGCGTTTGAACAAAAACATCTGCCGCTCGGCGGAATGCTCAGCGGATTTTTTGGCGGGCTGTCGGGTAACCAAGGCGCTTTTCGAAGCGCGTTTCTGGTCCAATGCGGTCTTGGTAGGGAACGGTTCATCGGAACGGGCGTTGTCATTGCCTGCCTTGTTGATTTTGTGCGGCTTGCCGTTTACTCGTCGCGTTTCATGCCTTTGCTTGCGGACAGGAAGAACTGGCCGTACGCGATCGTGGGCACGGCGGCGGCTTTTGCCGGAGCGATTTTGGGTAATTTATGGATTAAAAAGGTAACGATTCAGACAATCCAGGTTCTTGTTTCGACATTGCTTTTCATGATTGCTTTAGGGCTCGCCACCGGAGTTGTTTGAATTGATAAAACGGCTTACGGATGCGTTTCCTCTTTGGGTGCTGGCCGGAGCGTTGCTTGCACTTTATCATCCTCCGCTGTTTACGTGGTTCAGCGGGCCCCTCATTCCCGCCGGTCTCGGAATGATCATGCTCGGAATGGGCCTGACGCTCAGCTGGCAGAATTTTTCGGAAGTGATTAGGAAACCGCGTCTCGTTTTTCTCGGTGTCGTTTTGCAATACAGTGTAATGCCGCTCATGGGCTGGTCGTTGGCTTACTTATATCGATTACCCAATTTATTTGCGGTCGGGCTGATTCTCGTCGCGTGCTGTCCGGGCGGGACAGCGTCTAATGTTGTTACTTACCTGGCGAAAGGCGATGTGCCGCTGTCGGTGACAATGACTTCCGTGTCAACGTTGATTGCCGTGATCATGACACCCGCTTTGACCACGCTTTTGGCCGGGAGCCGGATTGATGTGAACGGCTGGGGCCTTTTCTGGAGTACCGTTCAAGTCGTGATTATTCCGGTGGCTGCCGGTGTTTTGATGAACCGGTTCTTGCCGAATATCACAAAGCGGCTTGTCAAGTTTTCACCGCTTGTGGCGGTGATCTTCATCACGTTAATCGTCGCGAGCATAGTCGGCGCCGGCCGTGATCAAATTCTGAGGTCCGGTTTTGCTTTGATTCTGGCCGTATTTTTCCTGCACGCGCTCGGTTTCTTGTTTGGCTACGTGTTTAGCCGGGCATCAAGGGCCGGCGTTATTCCGGCACGTACGATCTCGATCGAAGTGGGCATGCAGAATTCCGGATTGGGCGTCGTGCTGGCGCGCCAGAATTTTTCCGATCCGCTTGTGGCGGTTCCAAGCGCCATATCAAGCGTGTTTCATTCAATCATTGCAAGTTCTCTCGCCGCGCTTTGGAGAAACGACGCGCACAAACATAAATAGGAACAGGGAATCCATGAAGAGCATTTTGGTACTGGTCTTGGTTGTTGCTGCAATTTTTATGTATCGGTTATTTTTATTTAACGTATCGGATTTAAAAGATATAATTTCCGCCCTCACAACGGATCGAGTTTTGCCCGGTTCCTTCGTTCTAAAAGAGTACGGAGTCAGGTTCGCTATTTGCAGATATCGTGATGGTTAAACAGGGAGTTTAAGATGAAAATCGATTGTTCCGCGCTTGAACAGGCAGTTGCGCAGCTTGAAAAAAGCATGGGCTTTTTGCATTCTGAATTAGCCCGCAAGAACAAGGATCTTTACGAGCAATTCCGTACCGCTTCGATTAAAGCTTTTGAATATACCTATGAACTTGCTCTAAAAATGATCAGACGTCAGCTTGAGCAGATCGCCCTCAATCCGGAAGAGCTTAGGGAAATGGCATTCATGGATTTTATTCGCACGGCTTATGAGGCAGGCCTTATTCGTGAAGTCCCGGTCTTTAAAGCCTATCGTGAAAAAAGGAATATCACGGCCCATACGTACGATGCGGATAAAGCCGAAGCAATTTTGAGTATTCTGGATTCTTTTCTTCACGATGCGCGCTACATTCTTGAAGAATTGAAAAAAAGAAATTCTGTCTCATGACTCCCATCAACGTTCTTCCCGGTGATCTTGTGACCGTTTGGGAAATCCTCGCGCGGCAAGTTCCGGAGTTCGACATCTACGCTTTTGGATCCCGCGTGAGGGGGAATGCCCGCAAAGCCTCGGACCTGGATTTGGTTGTGATGACTGATAAGCCTCTTGACACATTGCGCATGGCGGATTTACGGGAAGCGTTCAGTGAGTCCGATCTGCCGTTTAAGGTGGATCTCGTGGATTGGGCAGTTACAAAGGCGGGATTTAGAAAACTGATTCGGCAGAACAGATGTCTGATCCAAACCGGCAGGGACAGGGATAAGAAATCAAAACGGGACGAATGAATACGGCGAACATTTCCACGACGTCGTGGGAATTGGCTTGATGTCGCGCCGCATATTGGTCACGCGTCCGGACGTGGTGGGCAAAACCGTCGCGGAGCTGGATGTCAGAAACCGTTACGGCGTGACCCTCAGCCGCGTAATCCGGGGTGAGGTCGATTTTGTAGCCACCGCCGATGTCAAATTTAAATTTGCCGATGCGTTGGTTGCCGTCGGGGAGGAGGATTCCATCAAAAAGTTTGCCTCAGATATGGGCGACTCGCTTAAGCGCCTGAATTATCCTGATCTCGTACCGATTTTCGTGGGCATTGCGCTGGGCGTCATCACGGGCAATTGGCCCGTTCGTTTTCCTGGGGTTGTTACGCCGATCAAACTGGGTTTGGCGGGCGGACCGCTCATTGTTTCCATTCTTTTAAGCGGTCTTGGGCGCATCGGCCCGCTGGTTTGGTATTTTCCGCCCAATGCAAATTTTACTTTGCGGGAAATCGGCATCTCGCTTTTTCTCGGCTGCGTAGGCCTAAGGTCCGGGGACAAGTTCATTCAAACGCTTACGTCTCAACACGGAATTTATTGGATCGCGGGAGCTGTGCTCGTCACTTTGGCGCCGCTGATTTTGGTGTCGTTTCTGGCGCGCGCCAAATTTAAAATGATTTTTTTTACTTTATGCGGTCTCATGTCAGGATCCATGACCGATCCGCCGGCGCTTGCTTTCGCCGGTCAAATGGCCGACACCAACGCTGCGGCCCGTTCCTACGCGCATGTTTATCCGCTCGTTATGATTTTAAGAATTATATCGGTACAAATTTTGGTGGCCTTCTTTTACTGAGAGAAAAATTGCATGATTACCATTGCGCTTCTCGCCCTGTCGAATATCTTTATGACGTTTGCCTGGTACGGGCATCTCAAATATAAACATGCGCCGCTCTGGGCAGCCATTCTCGTGAGCTGGCTGATCGCGTTTGCCGAATATTGTTTTCAGGTTCCGGCCAACCGGATCGGCTCGCAGCACTTCGCGACTGCGCAGTTGAAAACCATTCAAGAGGTGATTACGCTTGTAGTTTTCTGCTTTTTCTCCATTTTTTACCTTAAAGAAGGTTTGAAATGGAATTACCTGGTTGGATTTGCCCTCATGGTTTGCGCCGTCTTTTTTGTATTCAAGAAGTGGTAGAAGGGGCAGTTTACACCTTATAGGAACCGTCAAGTGGTGTTCGAATATGTTTTAAGAACAATTTAACCTCTGTTGTCTTTCGGCCGACATTATTTGATTGAAAGCAAGCTTACCTTTTAATATAAGATTGCACCTAACTTAACCCCCGGAAATTAACCGGGAAATAGATCGAGGAACTCAATGGATCTTACATTTCAACTGTCGCTTGCCGGGTCTTTACTGGCGCTCGGCTTTGCATTTTATCTGGCGCGGAACGTTGTGAAAGAAAGCGAGGGAAACGAACGCATGAAGGAAATCTCCCGTGCGATTCGGGAAGGCGCCAATGCGTATATTCGAAGGCAATATTCGGTTATCATCATCTTTTTTGTTCTGGTCACGGGAATTCTGGCCTTGATGGCGAGCCAAAAATATTTGGAGCCCATGGTGCCCTTTGCGTTTCTGACAGGGGGTTTCTTCTCAGGCTTGGCCGGCTTTATTGGGATGAAAGTGGCGACCCAGGCCAATTCCCGGACAGCGCAGGCGGCAAGCGTTTCTTTAAATTCCGGACTTCGCGTGGCCTTTTCAAGCGGTGCGGTCATGGGTCTTACGGTGGTTGGTCTCGGCCTTTTGGATTTGAGCCTTTGGTTTGCATTTTTGACTTGGTGGTATGGACATCATGAAGTTATCACCGATGTGGCCAATCGCATGCAGCGGATTACAAGCACAATGCTGACATTTGGCATGGGCGCAAGTTCTATGGCGCTTTTTGCTCGCGTGGGCGGCGGCATTTTTACCAAGGCAGCTGATGTGGGTGCGGATCTTGTGGGAAAAGTGGAGGCCGGAATTCCCGAAGATGATCCGCGAAATCCGGCTACGATTGCGGACAATGTCGGAGATAATGTGGGTGACGTAGCCGGCATGGGAGCCGATCTGTACGAATCTTATGTCGGTTCTCTTGTTGCCACAATGGCGCTTGGTGTAGCCGCTTTCGGCCGCTACGGTCTTGCGGTGAAGAGTATTACGATTCCACTTGGCATAGCAGCTATAGGCGTGATTGCGTCTATTCTCGGTACGTTTTTCGTCAAAGCGGGAGAAGAAGCCAAGCAAGAAGTATTACTCAAAGCGCTTCGAAAGGGAGTGTTTTTTTGCGCGGGACTTATTCTGGTAGGCGGATGGTTTATGGTACGCCAGGTGCTCGGCAAGGAGCACTTCGGTATTTACTGGTCGATTGTTTCCGGACTTGCTGGAGGAGTATTGATTGGTCTTTCCACGGAATACTTTACCTCATCGGAATACCGTCCCACGCAGAAACTGGCCGATCAAGCGAAAACCGGTCCGGCAACCGTTATCATCGGCGGTTTGGCGCTCGGCATGCTTTCAACCGTTGCGCCGGTCTTGATCGTAGCGCTGGCCATTCTCGCCAGTTATTTTTTGGCAGGAGGAGGTCAAAGCCTTCAAATGGGGCTTTACGGGGTAGGCATTTCAGCCGTCGGTATGCTTTCCACATTGGGAATCACACTTGCGACTGATGCTTACGGCCCGGTTGCCGATAATGCAGGCGGCATCGCACAAATGGCGGAGTTGAACCCCGAAGTTAGAAAGAGAACCGATGCGCTTGACGCATTGGGAAATACAACGGCTGCTACCGGGAAAGGTTTCGCGATCGGATCGGCTGCTCTCACCGCGCTGGCTTTAATGGCGGCTTACCAGGAAGAAGTTTTGCGTTTTCTGCCGCCGGGCGTAGAGTTAAATTTAACGCTGCTCAATGTCAAGATTGTGGTCGGTCTTTTAATCGGCGCCATGCTTCCCTTCGCGTTTTGCGCTTTAGCCACGATGGCGGTGGGCCGCGCGGCCGGCTCGATCGTGATGGAAGTACGCAAACAGTTTAAAGAGATGCCCGATCTGCTCCGGGGGAAGGGCAGGCCGGACTATGCCCGTTGTGTCGATATTTGTACAGCTGCCGCACAAAAAGAGATGATTCTGCCTTCCCTCATAGCTTTGATCGTTCCAATCATCGTTGGCATTTTGGTGGGCGTCGAGTCTGTGATGGCGCTTCTAGGCGGTGCGCTTGTATCGGGGTTTGTGCTGGCGCTTTTTATGGCCAATGCCGGCGGAGCTTGGGACAACGCCAAAAAATTTATCGAAGAGGGCCACCTGGGCGGGAAAGGATCGGACGCGCATAAAGCGAGCGTGGTAGGGGATACCGTGGGAGATCCTTTGAAAGATACCGCCGGGCCTTCTCTAAATATTCTGATCAAACTCATGTCCATGGTGTCTCTGGTGTTCGCTCATTTTATTGTTGCCAACGCACTGTTTTAGTCATGAGTATAAGGAAAGGAGGTGTGTCATGCCCACATATGTAATCCTCGGAAATTTTTCTGAGCAGGGAATCAGGGCGGTTAAAGATACGGAGAAACGCGCAAAAGCGTTCCGCGATCTGGCCAAGAGCGCCGGCGGAAACATAAAAGAAATTTTTTGGACGCTCGGCCGATACGATGTCGTCGCTACAATAGAAGCGCCCAATGATGAGACCGCCGCTGCGATCATGATGAGATCCGGCTCGCTCGGAAACATAAAATCGGAGACCTTAAGAGCATTTACCGAGAAAGAAATCGGTACAATTCTCGCCAAGGTTTAATCGGTTACGATGTAGCGGGGGCGGACGCCTGTCCGCCCCTATGCCTTGTACATTGCCCGCCATACCAGCTGGGGGATTTTTTCATGCCGTTTGGATTTGAATTATCCGTAATAGGGCTCATGCTTTTCCTGAACGCCGTCTTTGCAGCCTATGAGATGGCTCTGGCCTCGGTCTCGCGGCCGAGACTGCTCCTGCTTGTTGCGGATAAAAAGAAAGGGGCTGAAGAAGCCGCTTTCATGAAGGACCGCATGGAGGCCAGCCTTGCGGTTATTCAACTCGGCATCACGCTTTTTGGAGCTATTGCCGCCGCTACGGGCGGCGCCGGAGTTGAGGAGTCGTTCGCCCCTTATCTTCACGAGACGTGGCACATGCCCGAAGCGCTTTCGGAGGTGGTGGCGCTTTTATTTCTGATCATTCCGCTGAGCGCGTTCACCATCATATTCGGAGAGCTCATTCCGAAAATGTTTGCCTTACAGAACAAGGAATGGGTTTGCCTTCTGCTTTCGCCGCTTATGAAAGCTTTGTCGAAAAAGGTTTATCCCGTAGTGGCCATATTTGAATGGTTCATCAAGAAATTTTCGTGGTTCTGGACGAGGGGTTGGAAGAGCGATCGGGCCGGAATTGCACAGATGCAAGGACTTCATGAATTGCGCGCTGCGGCGGCGCTTGCGAGAACTTCCCGCCTGATAGGTGCTCATGAAGAAAAAATCGTGCTGGCCGCGGCCGAGCTTTCGGTGAGAAAGGTTTCGGAAGTCATGATTCCGGCGGAAGACATTTCCATGATACCGTCGGAGTTGAGTCTTTCTGATGCGCTCATCCGGGCGCATATGGATATGCACACGCGTTTTCCGGTTTGCGCGAAGGAAAATGATCCGGACACGATCGAAGGTTATCTGAATTTCAAGGATATCATCATCGCCATGAAACTTACACCTGCCGGTGCCAATGCTAAAGCTGTGGCAAGGGCCATTAAAAAAATTGACGGGGGTTCGACGATTTCCAATGTTCTTGAGCAGATGATCCGGGAAAAAATTCACATAGCGCTGGTGACTTCTTCCAGCGGCAAGGTCGTGGGATTGGTAACGCTGGAAGATATTATTGAAGAGCTTGTGGGAGACATTGAAGATGAGTTCGACCGTCTGCCTTCACATATTCATCCGTATGGCGACACTTGGATCATGGGGGGCGGTGTGCCCATGAATCAGGTGGCCTCTACGGTCGGATTTTCCTGGAATGTGCCCGCGGGCCAGGAACGCGTTCCGACACTTGCGGAGTGGTGCGCGAAGGAACTCGGCCGCGAGCCAAAGAGCGGCGACACCGTAATCAACAAGCATTTTCGTCTCACCGTAAGAAAGCTCCGCCGCCGGAAACTGGCCGAAGCCATCGTCTTCCACTCCGACACTTAATGCCTGTCCTGATATTATTTTGTCATTCCCGCGAAAGCGGGAATCTAAGGTCGCAGATCCCCGCCTACGCGGGGATGACGTATTGACATTCTTAAACGATACGGCGGCCCAGCACCGCTTACATGTAGATTATCTCGCCTCTGTTGAGAACGTTCCCATCGATGAATATGCGGAGCGCATCTTGTCTTTTTACCGCACGACTACAGAACGGGATAAACTTTTCCTGAAGCTTCTCAAGCGCGAAATGGAAAACCGCCGAAGGCATGCCGCGCTTCTTGTAACCGGAGGATTCCACCGGGAAGGAGTAACCAAAGGCTTACGAAAGGCAGGCGTTTCATACGCAGTAATCTTCCCCATATCGATGAAATCTCATCTCACGATCAGTATCTCGATATCATGCGTAGACAAGCCGAACTTTTTCATATCCCAAGTCGAAATACGTTAGCCCCCGATATTCCGAGAGCTCCCAATAACTTTCTGTTTACAAAGGTCGATACCGATCGTCTCTTTAATGAGATGCGGACACAGTGGCAGAACAGTGACGTAGCGCTTCGTCGAACACATAGCGTGGATACGGAAATAGCTTTTATGCAAAGATACGCCGGGGGTGAAGCCGTCGTGTTTTATGAACAACCGGATGGAACTGGATGGCAGCCGCTTTATGTTCCCGCATACAGACAGTATGGAATTAGGAGAGGTGTGAGTGGACGCCGCCATTTGCAGGATTCAACCTCTAAGATTTTAGTTGATGCGATCGGCATCGCCTCCGTTGGTACGCCGATTCTAATTGCAGGTAGTGCCGGAATAATATCCTCCGGCAGCATTCGCTTAATAACCTCCGAGGGTGTTGCCCCCATTCGCGGCGTTGGCTTCGGCGCGCTTGAAGCACGGGCCGGAGAGGATATTAGTAATTTTGCGGTAAGGATGGTTAGAGAACAAAAGCGGCGGGGCGTTGAAATCACAGCCAAGTTTAATGATATCAAGCTTCGTGCAACCGGGTCTGAAAGTGCAGAGGACATCGTCCAACAATATTGGGACGGATCAAACCGCCACCGTCAGGAATGGGAAACTTCTGCGGAAGGGAAAGCCTACAAAGCAGAACAAGAGGCCCGGGCGCAGGCGGAGCAACGGAAGAAAGCGACATGGGAGCAAAAGTTTGGAGAGTATCGAGACAGCGAGCAAGTGAAGTGGACGCAAAATTATCTTACAGAAAAAGGCGTTGAGAAAGGACTCTACGGGCAGTTACTTCCCGATGCTGTATTGGAGCTCGTGACAACACTGGTTGGTCAGAATCATTCCGGCGCTTCCTATTGGGCGGCATTGCAATTATTCAAGGAGATGACCGAGAAGGCAAACACTGCGGATATGGTGGCTTCTGCCGAACGGATTATGAGAGAGCGCGGAGATTACAACAGTTTGTACGGAGATTTAATGCCGGCAGCGGTATTGGAGCTCCTAGATGTATTGGATCGTCAGGGTCATAGCGGGGCTTCTTATGGTGCGGCGTTAGGACTATTTAATGAAGTGATCGACGCCTACGACAAGCGCTCGGATCGTGGCTTCGGCATTAGCGTTGCTCCGGTTGATACGGAAGTAAATGTAGTCGATCGATTTGCGGCTGGTTTTGGTTTTACTCAATCCGACGCAATGATCGCAGAAGATATTCGCGGTCTTCAAGAAAGAGGGATCGGTGCGTCTTACGATACAATCCTTGCCGATCCTGAATCGCTTTTGTCTTCCGATGCGGATCTTCGGCAAATGTTCGTGAATACGGAGCGCATTATTCCTGTTGGATTTCGCGCGTTAAGCGCTGAGCAGCGTGAGCAAGTAAAAGAAGCTGTCGAGCGTGTGTGGGGTAAAGGAAAACTCGTTTATGATCTCGATGAAATTCGGGAAGCTTTACGAGGGCTCAAGCTGAGGCATGCACCGGTGCCGCTTATTCATGCAGAATGGCAGTTAAAGCAAGAAGTCAAAGATGACCTGAACAGTATTGAAGATGCACAAGCGAAACAATTCGTAATGTCAGAACTGTTCGGCGCCTTTTCCGATCTCATTCAGGATATGGTTGCCCGCCACAGAATCATAGCCGTCATGGCCTAATCTTCGGCCGGCTCATATAATAAAAACCCCTCTACACCAACATCGTTTTAAGAGCAAGCCACCGCGTGACTTACCGGTACGTCTACCGATCCAGGTTACACCGACACAGGTTACACCGAATTAGTTGAAAAAATGGGTTAATTTAGTATACTGCATCGAGAGAATAGCCCCGCCGCTTGCGGCGGGGACCAAAGGGGACGAAGTCCCCTCGATTGTGATAATCTGTGAGGTATGGCGAAATGGAGAAGCGCGGCTCATGCCCGATACCAACTGGGCTACCATTTGGT
>JACQQS010000008.1 GCA_016206925.1 Candidatus Omnitrophota bacterium | reverse complement strand
TATTCTCTCGATGCAGTATATTAAAGAACATATTTTTATTGACTATTCCAAAAAAATCAGGTAGCCTACCTATCGTCAAACTTTGTCTTGGAGAGACTTTTGCATGTACCGGTTGAATGGGCGACAAATCAAAGCTATCGAAGAGATCTCGGTGAACGCTTCCGCCGTAGTTTTGGGCACCCTTGTTCTCGGAAGATTCATTACGTCGGAAGGTTTCCAATTGACCGGCTTTACGACCGGCATTATCATCTACGGTGGACTTGTTTGGTTTACCATAAGACTCCATCACGAGCAGAAAGGCGGCGAAGGCTAATGGACCCATTGTGGATAATCTATGGAGGTCTTGTCGGAATCTTTGGCTATCTCTGGTACCTTGTGGAGCAAAACCATAAGCAGCGCCGCCGGCGATAAGCTTACGATTGGCTTTCCCTGCGCCGAAGCCGGCGGGTGAAATGGCCGGCCAGCGCCTGTCGAACGAATCACCGGAACCACCAAGGTCGCCGGATAACGTTGGGCCAGGGAAATATGTCTCTTTATCATACTTTACTTGACTAATATAAACTTCTGTGATAGGCTTCCTTTCCCTCAATAACTGCACAACCGCTAAGGAAATTAAACCAATGAGCCTGTTCGAAGGAAACAAGAAAAATCTAGTAGCCAAAACGTTCATGGATTTCAGCAAGATCACGGTAACCTCCGCTCTAGCGAGCCAATTTTTCTTTGGACTGGGCATTGAGTTTAGGATTTTAGCCTTGCTCTTAGGAATATTTCTCTTTATACTTGGTTGGGTGTTTTGTCCCACTAAAAAGGAGATTTGATACCATGTTTGCAACAGGTCTTCTGACCATGGCGCTAATAGGAGCGATAGCAACCATACTTTTAGTGATTGACGAATATCGGAAGCGCCATTCCCGCTAATTCTCTTTTTTCCAATTTTATCTACCTCACCCCCTTGCGCAATTCGCCCCGCTGATCTAGCAGCCGCTCTGTATTCTTGTGGTGGTGCTGTATTTAATCGAACGCTGTCAGAAACGCCGTCATCACTAATTTCCCCCGCACCGAATCCGGATTGCGCCGCCGGCTTGGTGTCCCGTCCTGAACCTCGCTGATCGCGCCATATGACTTCATCGGCCGGAAAACCCGCGTGCCTCAGATTTCTAAGCAATTCGAGTTTCTGTAAATCCAGTTTATCTATGCTAATGTCATGAAAGCGCGGCGGCGCGACTACCAACACCTCATCTCTGAGCGGCCCCAACAAGTTTATGTGACGCTCGCCTTCGTCCAATCCTTCGGTGGCAAGATAAAGTCCGGGCGCGGTCGGCTGCAAAGCGCCGGAAGGAAGTTGGGTTTGCGTCAATGGTATATTAAGGATATCTGTGGCTGCTTTTACGGCGCGAATGATCCAAAGTTTTTCGTACACGTTATCTGCAAAAAGCTCGGCTTCGGGCCAACCCTCCTGCGTAAACGGGCGCAATATGTCCAACGCACTTCTTAAATAAGCAATTGCCGCGTGATACGAATGTTTATTCCCCTGAAGAAAAGCTCTGATCCAATGATCCGCGTAACGGATTGCTCTTCTCGCGCCACCCAGTGAAATTTCCACTCCAAGTCTTTCGAGCGTCTGAGCAACGGTTTCACGTTTATCTGACCCGATGGGAGTGCCCTGGAACTCATCAAGCCAGTGCTCTCGCTTATCGAGCAAATGAGCGACTTGTTGAGGAAAAAGCGACCAGAGCAGAACATCTTCCGGCGTCTTCCCGAACACCATGGGTTTTCTCTCTATTTTCCGAACCCGTCGTATCAGTTCCTGCCGGTCAAGGGGCACATTTAGAGAATGATCTCCCTGTATGACTTCAAGGATTAAGCCTCTCGGAAAGCGCCCGGCCCCGATTGCTTCTCGAATCCGCCCGGCAAGGGGTCCGTCTCTTGCGGCAAGAGCATAAAGTTTCTGCTTGATCCGAATTACTGTAAAGTCAACTAACGTTTTCCCGAGTGCATCACGGATGGGCCCGAATGCTCGCAGAGTCTTGATTACTTCGTCTGTATCGACGGGATCCATACTCTCTAATCTTAGAGAATTCTGCACAGCATCCAGCCCAATAGAATCGTCTTTAAGATCTTCAAACACGCGGTAAACCAGGCCGCGATTTACTGCGGGATAGAGGCTTTGAAGATGCGCATCTTGAGACCAAACAAGGAAATAATTTCTAAGGTCGTTGCCGAGCGGCGCATACTGTTTCAGGCGGTCGCCCACAGGAAATTGCTCTGTTTTGGTAAAAGTCTTTCTCGCTCTATCGAAATGAATCCAACCGTTCACAAGCCAGCTTACGACATTAGCAAACGCCTGCACGCCCACCCACTGACTTGTAGGTGTTACCAGCGAAATATTTCCTGCATCCCTTGTCACAAAGGGCATTTCTTCGCGGATAAGGCGCAATAAATCTTTTGCGAACAAAGTTCCTTCCTCGCTAAAGTCGCCCCCTTGAGCAAACAGTTGAATCCCTTGCGATTGCTTGACCATCGCGGCATATCCTTTAAGTTGTTCCTTAAGTTGCCGCGAGAAATTGGTGGCCATTCCCCCGGGCATGTATGCTTTCACATATTCTCTGCGTTCTTGGCTCGAGACCGAGACGCCCGGATAGCGTGGCGCAATTCGTCCTGCTATCTCGTTCTCAATTTCATCCAGTCTATTCTGATGAATGCGAATCCCATTTGCCCAATTTGTGCCGCGCATCATTAAAAGAAAATCCCTCAGATCAGGTTGCCCAAAAGGCGCGGATAGAAAACTTTTTCCGACCGACAGATCCACGATGATCGGAAACTCTTTACCGTTGGCCCGAATGGCTTCAAGAAGAGTAAGTTGGCGGTTGCCGCGGGTATCGTGCGTGTGCAGATGGATGGGTACGTGAACTCCATCAGCGCGCAGCGCATGCACCAAATCAAAAGCCACGTCCGGTTCAAGAAGCCCGCCCGCATCCTTAATGACCAGTGAATCCAGCGCATCGCCGCTTTCGAGAATAAGTTCCTGAGCCAATTCTACGTATCCACCAATTCCCTTCGGAAAACCGGCCGAGTAATGGATAACGGGCTGGACCTTGGCTCCCGTCGACTTTGCGTATTGAATCGCTTTTACAATATTGCGCCTGTCATTTAATGCATCGAAAATCCTGAATATGTCTACTCCGTTTTTGTATGCTGTTTTGATGAAAAGCTCAAGGGTGCTATCAGGGTAAGGAACAAGACCAACGATATATTGCCCGCGGAGCAACATTTCCTGTCTGATCTTGTAACGGTCCGTAATGGCCGTTCCCGCTTTGGTATTTGGCGCAATTGGAGGGTAGCGGGACAAAATCTCTTCAAGCTCTTTACCCGTCATCATCCGCCGGTCGTCCGAAATCACAAACCGATCGAATAATCGATCCCAATCTTCGTCCTGCACAAGTTCTCGGTGAGGCAGGAGAATTTCTTCCAATTCCTGCCGAAGTACGGCAGTCTGTTCTCTCAAGTTAAACCATGGGTCTTCCGGTTCGTTACCCCGCGTGTCTTTAAGAAGCGCCGCCTGCACAACACCGCCTCCCCAAGTTTCCAAATCATGAAGAGCCCCGAGCTGCGACTCAAGCTGAATGATTCTTCTTTGGCCTGCTCCGCTAAAACGCAGAGCATAGTTGGACTGCTGTCCGTCGCGAGAAGCAGTAAGTCCGATACGGACTTCTCTCGGCGGCAAGTCTGCACGATGAAGAAGTTCCCGATAAAGTCTCAATCGGAGTTCTTGAAAAACCTGATCCTGATGTGCCTGATGCATGGGAATATTCGCCGTCAGGCGTGTTGCAGAGGAATCAAGGGTATCAAAAAGATTTTTATGGGAAAGCGTATCGTCAAGCAGCGGCACCTCACTACGGATACGTTCGGCTTCCTGCCGCAATTCTTTCTCATAGAAAGTCTCAATGTAGGGAACGGCGTAAAGCTCCTCTACCGGAAATGATGATATCCCGCGGTCGAAAAAGACCACTTGTCTGAAAGCGCGCAGAACTTCTGCAGTCAAAACGTTCTCCAAAACAGATTGATTTGCCTTTGTGCTAAGGAACCCTCGATATCCTTCAAAGATTTCCTTCTGTTCATTGGCAGGTTTTTTCAGAATCCGGGCGAGGCGTTCTTTAAGTTTCTCTACGCTATTCGAAACGCTCAAATTTTCCAAACCGTCAATGTTCGAAAGAGATGCTTCCACCCCATAAAAACCGGGGGGTAGGGCGGCCGGCCTTGTCTGGCTATCCTTGCGGAAACTCAAATCCGCTTCTCCAACACCAAACCCAGCTTTTGAAATCTCCCACAGCCATGATTTTAACTGTTCCGCATCTGTTCTATGCTCGCCGGAAAGAAAACTATCTAAGGCAGATGTGAATTGCTCGAACGATCCGTCCGCGCGTTTGGCCAGTTCAATCAGCGGAGGGAAACGATCTTCGAGTTCCTTTCGATCGGCGGGCGCTTCTAGTGAAAAATAAATTTGAACCGCACTTGTGTAGTCACGGCTACGGATGGCATCGGCCATTTCCTGAACAAGTTCCCGCTCGAGATCGCTTTCCCGCGGAACGTTATCAGAAACTTGTTTTGGAGAACTTGGTATTTCGTCTGCTTTCTTTTCTGCGCCAAAACCCGTCGCGGCGGCCAATGTCCGTTTTTGTGAGCGCTCCAAATATTGGTCAATGAGAAGAAAGCTTGCGCGCTTGTAAAACCGCGCGCGCCTTGTTTCAGCCCCCGCATCGTTCATGCTTCCAAACGCAGATTCGAGAGGAATGGTGGCGAGGGCCTCATTGCTTGCCCGGTATTTCTCCAATTCTTCCGGTTTGTTCTTTTCGATATGCGGCTGGACAACAACGTACGAAATATTTTTCTGCCTGAGCTCGCTTGTGATTCCGGCCGTATGAAATCCGCCGGTGATAAGAAGAGCTTTATGAACTGGACGCCGCTTGAGTTCTTTTTGTGACTTCTCTACAAAAATATGATCGCGGTTTCTTGCCCCTTCGTAAAATTCAACCGCAAATTTCAGTTCTTCAAGGAAACCGGAGAATTCCAGCTTCCACGATTTGCTTTCCGCGAGTTGTTCAAAAAGCTTTCGAACGTGGGGGCTGCCGAGGCGCGTGCGGTCTTCCGACAATTCTTCAAACTCACTCCGCCCGAGCGTCATTCCGACAAGGCCTTCCATCCAGCCCGTAACTTTCCAAAGCTCTAATATGATTTTCTCCGCCTCAGTCCGAACGAGCGAATCCCTGACTGCGCGGTGGAGACGCTCAAATTCTTCCATCATTTTGCCCGGTTCCGCTGAAAAATTTGCACCGGTTCTATTCTGCTCTGAAGCGAGAACTGAATTTAAGAGCGGGAAACTTGATTCAAACGGATCTCTGAAAGCAGCGCGCAAATAACGGAGGTGATCCATCAGCACAAGCGGAGCGTTTGTGTTTTCTTTAACTTTCCTCTCGCGGTGGAGAAATTCCCGAAGCTTCTTGCCGGCATATCGGGACTCAAGATTTCGAACGGCGGTCTTAAAGGCGTCAAATGATCCCGCCAGCCGCTTTCCTGTCTCCATCGCCTTCACGAACTGCTCGCGGTTGGCGTAATAGCCTTTCAGGTTCTCAATTCCGACAAGCGAAACGGCGGGGTTCTCGCTGATAATGTAATATTCCGTTCCCGTAATTTTCCACTCTTTCAGAAATTCTGCCGCCACCTTCGCACGGATTTCGGCATCGGGAAATGTGCGCGCATCCTGCATCGGCAGATCGTCTTCGCCGCCTTCCACAAAAATCTGTTTTATTCCGTGGTTCTCATGAAAGAATTTGACAAGTTTTCCGAGCGACTCCTGCGTGCTCACGCTTCCGTGCGCATCCTGGATGTGGATGATTAAGTCGCTTCCCTTGCCAAGATAAATTTCCTGAACAGATCCCAGTTCGGCGGGGATTTGAATTTTTTGCAAGGCGAAAAGATCAGGTTGATTGTCGGTCTTCGCGTAGGCAGACAGATCCGTTAATGGCAGTGTAACCGCCAAGGTAAATGCGATTGCACGAAACCATAGTTTTCGTTTCAGGCAAAATTCGTCATTCCCGCGAAAGCGGGAATCTACATCACTGGATCCCCGCTCGCGCGGGGATGACGTACTGAGATGTTGTTCAAGCTTCATTAAAGCCCCGATCTTAGTGGGCAAAAAAATAGCGCTGTTAAGAGTCTGCCCTTTTACAGCGCTCTCCCCCAAAACGCCCTTTAATAGTAACGCAAATATTCTATCGAAGCGTGAGCATATATCAACATTAATTATTTATCGGACAGTAATTTACTTGTAGAAGATAAAAGTTCACCTGTGGCTTTAATGTAAGTTGTTTATTTGATTATGTTTGAGATCGCTAAAAAGAAGAATCAGATTCCTTCAGAAATTCCAGTTCTTCACGTGTTGATTCGCGGTCGAGGATTTCATTTCGATGCGGGAACCGGCCGAAGCGTTTAATGATTTCGTAGTGCTTCACCGCGTACTCCAACGCCACATCCATCGGCAGTTTAACGGCGGCTGGAGCTTCGCGGACGAGCTTCTCGAAATACGCCACGGATTTTCTCTGAATCTCGAGGCTTTCCGAATGTTCCATCGGCAAATAATAAAACACGCGCTCCACCGGCCTTAAACCGTTATCGTAACCTTTCTCCAGACCCCACAAGCAGAGATCTAGCGCTTTCTCGTCAAACGAAAACGAGGCGGGCGTATCGCGGTAAATGTTCCGCGGAAACTGATCAAAAAGCAAAATCAAAGCAAGCGTTCCGCGCGGAATAAGCCGCCAATCATCCCTCTTTCCCTTGGCCGCTTCAAGCAGATCATGCTCGAAATGCAGGCGAATATATTCGTCCACTTCATCGCCACCGTTAAACCAAATCCTGGATTTTTCTTCCGGATAAACGGCATCGTCGTCCAGCAGGCCGAACCAACACAGGAGAATTTCTTCGCTGCGCTCAAATGATTCCATGCAATGGCCGGCCCGGAGCGCCCAGTTCGCTCACCTTTTTTGCTGCAGCCGGATCTTCGATAAGCGGCGGAGCGTGATTGGGTTTCATACGTGCGTCGATCACCAGCGGACCACGGCAGCCCCAGTGTTTATGCTCAGTGAAACTCACTATACCGTAAATATCGTGCGAAGGATTTGAGCGCGTGAATGTCATCCAGAGAAAATTATTGAGCGTCTTTGCCATAAATTCGCTGTCGTCTGCAAGCACAATGAGCGGTACGTTCTTTAAATCCTGCCGCTCAAGAGTTTTTGTAAGCTCGCCCAATTGTTTTCCCGCCGATTCATAGTCTTCAAATTTTTTCCCTTGTACGGCAATCACCCCCGGGATGGCGAGCTTGGGCTTCTCAAATCCGCCCGGGAATCTAATCTGGCTGGGGATATCACGCGAAAGCTCGCGGATCTTTTTCCCGCGTGCGGCAACGACCACTTTAGATCCGCTGCTTAATCCCGTACCGGAATAATCGAGCGTGTCCATGGTCGTGCAAGTTTGAAAATGAAGATCGCGCCGCCAATCTACGCGTTCGAGGACGTGCGCAAGGAAGGCTTGAATATCGTGAATATCCAGATTCGGATTGTCCTCACCGGCGGCGATGAGCAAATATTTCGCAAGCGAAAGCGGTCCGTAGCCGAGAAGCGCGCTGGCAAGCGCCAGAATTTCCTGCGGCGTTCTGGCCGTCTGATACGGCGCGTAGCGTTCGCTTCCGATAGCCAGCAGAAGCGGGTGGACACCCGCAGCATCTACGGCATGAACGGCCTTAATGCCAGGAATTTCCTTTGGAATCATCGGGCCCGCAATTTCCTGGACCAGTTTCCCGAAGACCGTATCTTCCTGCGGTGGACGCCCAACCACCGTAAACGGCCAGATGGCGTTCTTCCTGTGATAAACCGTTTCGACTTCAAGTACCGGGAAGTCATGTTTCAAACTGTAATAACCCAGATGATCTCCAAACGGTCCTTCGGGAAGCAGCTTGCCGGGTTCAACAAATCCCGTGATGCAAAAATCCGCGTCGGTTGAAATAACGAATCCGTTCCGGACACAATGTCTAAACCGTCTGCCGGCAAGCGCGCCGGCAAAAGCAACTTCCGAAAATCCTTCGGGCAAGTACATTACGGCCGCAAAACTATGTGCCGGCGGGCCGCCCACAAAAACGCTCACGCGAAGTTTCTCGCCGCGCATCACCGCCGCCGTATGATGAATCCCGATATCGCGCCGGATTTGGTAATGCATTCCGATTTGTTTGTCGAGTCGGTAATGATTCCCCGCCATCTGAAGGCGGTACATACCGAGGTTGGATTTCATGATGCCTGGCGCATCGGGATTTTCGGTGTAAACTTGTCCCATTAAAACAAATGGGCCGGCGTCCTCGGGCCAACACTTGATTTGCGGAAGACCGCTTATCTGCGTTCGATTTTCAAGAATGGGGCTGTTTGAAACTTTTTTAGGAAGCGCATTCCATACCGTGAAGGGAACACACGTCATTGCGAGGAGCGCCGCAGGCGCGACGAAGCAATCTGCAAGCTCGGACATTGGATCAGCCTTCAGACGAACTAATTTCTGAACGCGCTGGAGCGTGTGACGGAATAAGAACCGCGCGCGATCCATCGTGCCGAATAAATTCGAAACAGCGCGGAACGGACTTCCCTTTACACGTTCGTAAAGAACCGCCGGCCCGCCGGCCTGGTAAACGCGCCGGTGGATCTCGGCCATCTCCAGATTTGGGTCCACTTCTTCCCGAATCCTAACCAGCTGGCCGTTTTTTTCCAAATCCAGCACGCACTCTTCAAGGCTTCTGTAAATCATCTCTTTGCCCAACGCTATCCGCTACAAAACATCGCTATTTTGCCAAGAAATAATGTTTACACTGGCTTGTTTGTATTTTAATTTCCCCTCCTCACCCGCTGTAACAATGTAGCCTTCCTGTGCACTGGGATATCTGTCAAAGAAAGCTTTCATTCCATTCGGTATTTCTTTGCTGTCGAAACGGTACTTAACTTCAATGGGTATTGGTTTGCGGTTAACCACTTTCACGAAATCAACTTCTGCCTTTTGCTTCGTCCTCCAGAAAAAAATGCCGGTGTTGGGAGAGACCTTCCTTAAAAGTTCAAGAAATACTAAGGATTCTAGCAACACTCCTTTATCCTTCCTGTTCTCAAGATCGTATTCAAAGTTTTTAATGATGGCATTTCGAATGCCCAGATCGTAAAAATAATACTTCCTTGATTTTTTTAACTCATTGGCCACATTGGTTGAAAAACTCGGCAGTGAATAACAAACGTAGGTTTGTTCTAAAATGGTAAGGTATTTTTCGACGGTTCGCGCAGTCAACCCGATCTCTTTGGCAAGACTTGACACAGAGACAACAGTGCTTTGATGTTCTGACAGAAGAAATAACAGATGGTTGAATGCTTTCACATTCTCATCCTTAATGAGAGCTTTGATATCCTTTAAAATATATGTTTCGAGCAGGTCGCGCAAATAGATCTGCTTATCAGCCTCTGTCTCCTGATTTAAAAGTCCGGGCAAGCTTCCATCAACCATAAGTTGCTCGGATACTATTTTGTTCTCTTTGCATTCCCCTACTGAAAGAGGAAACACTTTAACGACCCGCCTGCGGCCCGCTAAACTTTCTTTCAAATGTTTGTGGATTTCTAGAGACGAGGAACCGGAAGCAAATATCTTTACGCGGGCGCGGCTGTCAAACACAGCTTTAAAGAGGTGAGACGCATTCTTCAAATAATGGAACTCGTCAAGGAGGATAACGTCGGCCGTTTTTGTCAGAGTCTCGAAAACTTTTTCCTCGGAGCCTGAAAATTTAACGGCATCGCTAGGGATCTCAAGATTGAAATAGGCGGTACGCTTACCTTTCGACCGGGCAAAATTTTCAAGCTCCTGCAGGAGGTACGTTTTCCCTACTTGTCTGGCGCCCAAGACAATGGTGATCTCCGGTTTGTTTAAGTCATCGCATAAGTCTTTGAATACAGGCCGTTTAGCTTTCATATTAACTATTATATACTGGCAGTATGAAAAGGTAAATAGCGGTATCCAAATCCAAGAGGCACTCTTCAAGACTTTTGTAACCAAAGACTTTCCGCACTAGATACCCCCGCCTTCACAAGGCGGGGAACTCCCGCTGGATTAGATTAGAAAGGGGCTAGGCGGCTCTTTTCACAAAGGCCAAAGACGGAAGAGGGGTGGGGACAGCGTTCTCCACAAGCTTTTTGATCTGAGCGGTAACAACTACATAGGGTTTTTTCATTTGCCGTTCGAGCAAATTTAAAGCCTTATCAACCACTTCAGGACAAAACTGCTTACCGCGCCCATCGAGAAGCTCTCCGTATACATACTCGAGTGATTGTGCTTTTCGATACGGCCGATCGCTGGTCATAGCATCGTAGGAATCGGCTACAGCAAGAATCCGGGCCAGGACCGGAATTTGACAACCCTCAAGATGATTTGGATACCCCGTGCCATCAAATCGTTCATGAAGGGATTCCACAACTTCCATATGCTTCTCTACAAAACTCATACACGAAAGGATCCGGACATTGTCCTCCGAATGCTTCCGCATGACTTCCCATTCCTGTTCGCTGAGAGAAGCTGGCTTCTTCAAGATGGAAGAAGGAACAAACAACTTCCCGATATCATGTAGCCGTCCAAGAACGCGGCAGACACTTAAATCTTCATCGTCCAAATCCATGGCGGTGGCGATCTGCTCGGCAAATTTACCGACACGCTCGGAATGAGCAAATGTATACGCGTCTTTCGACCGTAACGCCTTCATACAAATGTCGATAATTCGTGCCAATTCCTCAGGTGAATATTCTTTCGACAAACGAAGCATGTCTAAGGCTGGTCTCGCTTTCTATGCCATATCGTACGATTCAAAACTCTGTAAAATTTCAGCTAAACAGCTAGGAAAAGAAGGGCAACTAAATTTCGAAACTGAATTTCGGGTCCATCATGTGCAGCTCATAGGCTTTCATGATGGCTTCATCTTTAACCCATTTGAGTCCGGTCCGCAAATAAAGTGAATAGACGTCCAGAAACTCGTTTTGCTTCACCTGGATTTCTGCCGAAATATCCTCGGCATCGCCGATTTTGACCACCACAAGGCTTTTTTTCATGGAACGCAGCCTCCATCCTAGAAGGCCATTTCGAACTCACGCCGCAAATCAAACTGCGGCTCGAGACGAATCAGCCTGTCCAGGTGATGACACAAGAGCGGTATTAATTCCAAGTTATGAGTCCGTTCCCACCGCGCATAAAGACTGATAAAGCGGCTGCGACATTCTTTTCTGCTCATCTTCTCTCCCATTGTTCTGGAACCTCTCTTCTTTCCCGATTTCACATGGCCCTCCCTGGTTAAGGCAGTTCAAATCGAAATTCCGGATCCAGCTTCTTCAATTCTTCCGTAAGACCAGCTAATTTCCGGCGGTCCTCCTCGCTCTTTGAGCGAAGCCATGATCCGTACACATCTAAAAATTCATCGCGCTTGTTTCGAAGCATTCCGTCCTTTTCAAATGTGTTCAGAGACGTTACGAAATGGGCGAATTGCTCATCGGCCGCGGTGCTGGAAAAATGAAAAAAATCCTTCCGGGTGGCTTTTAGAAGGTCGCGATAACGGTCAAAGTGCAGGGACAATTTGCAGAGAACCGAGCCTACAGCGGTATGCTTCCTGTAAATACGGTGATTGAGGTAGGCCGCCCGGTCATAATAAGTAGTGGCGCGGCCGCTGAACTGTCTCTCGCCCGGGCGAAAAATGGCATGTACTCTTGGTGCATCGTCGCCCAAATCACTGAAAATACTGAGGTGCACAAGCAAATGGTCGGCATTTACCTTGTAAATGAAATACTTGATGTAGCCGTCATCCGCTTCGTCTATCATTTTCTCAACTTCGCTTACATAAGGAGAAAGGTATTTTTCGGAAACGTGCCTGTAATCGGGAGTAGTAATGGCAAAGAGAAGGTGGGCGAGATAAATGTTTACATCTTCATCCTGGGGAGAGGACGGAACACCATTGCTTATCTGGCAGCGGGTTTTGATCAGTGAGCTTAAGAGAAAGGAGACTGCTTTCTCACGCTCCCGGTCGTTCAGATCGTAATAGTATTCATCGTTCTTCACGAATCGTTTTTCTCCTTTGTGATGTCGGATCTAAACTTAAATAAGCGTACGTAATATTGAAGTAAAATAACCAACCAAAAAAATTACAACTCATCTCTCATTTTCCACCGAAATTACGCCCAAAATGAAGTCTAACACACGCCGAAAACCCTTACAAATCAAGGGCTTTAGGACATTTTTTAAGTCCGAGGAGAAGAAATCTTTCTACGAGGGGAAAATGTAGAACTTATGGCAGGCTAAAGTCTTACCGGGTCATGTCGATGTTATAAGGCAGTCAATTTTCAAAAAAGGCAACGCATCAGAGAACGAGGGCAGCCATGTTTCTTTTTGAACTCATTCAGGTTTTCCTTTTGGCCGCCGTGCTATTTCTACTCAATTTCAGCGAGTGATCACCTACCGCACCCTTAGCTGAGATAAAACTCGGCGGGTCTTCAAGTCGGTTTCCAGCCTATACGAAATAAAACGGTCAAGAATCCGCCTCAATCCTAAAACAATTTCGAGGCTCATTTTTTGGAGCAACGCTTCTTCAAACGATTGCCGGATAAGCTGCCGGAACGCCTTAAGAGTTTCAAAAGAAAGCGGTAATGTGCCCCCCATGCGAACGGCGCACTTAAGGCACACAACGCCGCCCTGTTCGTAAGCAAACCTGCTTCGATTCAGATCTTCCGCTCTACACCCTACACAACGGTAAAGCTGCGGGCCGAAACCTGCCAGGGCCAAAACCTGCGCTTTAAAAGCGGCGGACAAACACTCCAAATCCAACGCGGGATCTCCGATTCTCCGAAGAGCTTCGATAAGCAGCTTAAATATGGCGGTTTCTCTTTCTCCGCCAAAAGGCAGCTGATCGACCACGTCGGCAAAATGGCAGGCAAGCGCATAGGTGCGCGCTTCCTGTCTCACATTCGGAAAATGCTCGATCTCACTTATCTCCTTTAGTAATTGAAGCTGTGCGCGGCTTCTTTCATAAAACACCACATCAAGAAGTGTCATAGGCTCAAAGGGCGCCATAAATCCTTTCAGCGTTTCGCGGAATCCTTTTCCAAGAAAATGGAGCGTGCCGTACTCGGGCGTAATACCCACGAAGAGCACGGATGTTTCCCGGTAAGGCCGGAATCGAATGACGAGAGCCAGAGATTTTGTCAGAGCCATGGAGGATAGGATTATTCTTTTAGGCGATTCAAGATTTGCTTTTCTTTCGAACGCATGCGCACACGATCTTTTAATCGGCGATCATCGTAGCCAAGAAGATGAAGGATGCCGTGGACAATATAGAGCTTGATTTCTTCCCAGAGCGTTGTGTCATACTGTCTTGCCTGAACTCGAGCACGATCAACAGAGATCATGACATCCCCCAAAAGAGGCCTGCGGAGAAAGCCCTGCCCCTCCAAGCTAAAGGCCAGGACATCCGTAGGCCAATCGTGTCTTAAATATTTGCGATTAAACCGGCGGATCTCACGGTCGCTTGTAAGAACCAGGGAAAGGTCTTTCCGCGACTGCCTTAATACGCGGAGCGCAGCGCACGCAAACTGATGGACTTGCTTTCTGCCGACTCCCGAAATTTTCCTGCGGATGGCGAGATGGACCACACCGGCTGGATCCTTAGACAATAAAATCAGCCTTTTTGCGTGAATTTTTCGTAAGCATTTATGATCGACTGCACCAGTTTGTGCCGCACCACATCCTGATGCGTGAGATAGCTGAATTTAATACCCCGGATGCCTTTTAAAATGTCCTGCGCTTCCAAAAGTCCCGACCGCGTACCCACACCCAGATCGATCTGGGTAATATCTCCGGTAATCACGGCTTTGGCCGTCGCGCCAAGCCTGGTCAGAAACATTTTCATCTGTGCGCGCGTCGTATTTTGCGCCTCATCCAAAATGATAAAAGCATCGTTCAGGGTACGCCCGCGCATGTAGGCGAGCGGCGCAACTTCGATGACCCCCCGTTCGATCAGCCGTGAGGCTTCGTCAAACTCCATCATTTCATAAAGAGCGTCATAGAGCGGCCTAAGGTAGGGATTTATTTTTGCAAAATAATCACCCGGAAGAAAACCGAGACTTTCTCCCGCCTCTACCGCCGGCCTGGTCAAGACAATGCGTGAAAGTTTCCTGGCCCGGAGGTAATAGATCGCAAGCGCCATGGCCAGAAAAGTTTTGCCCGTACCCGCCGGCCCGATTGAGAAAACAATATCATTATCCAGCACAGCCTGAAGGTAGCGTTCCTGGTGCGGAGTCTTGGGGCGGATTTCCTTCCCCTTGTGCACAAAATGAATTTTCCCGTCACGGCGCTCCAGGCCGCCGGAATGCGGCAATTCGCCGAGATGCCCGAGCGATTTGAGCGAGCGGCCCCGGATTAAATCAAGTTCCGACTGGAAATAACGCACGGCCTGCTCCACGCCGTCCGCCTTACCCACAATGCGAAGCCGGAAATTACGCGCGGAAACCTTCACACGAAAACGGTCCTCCGCATAGCGAAGATGCTCATCCATATTCCCATAGAGTTTGATGGCTTCCTCTTCGGAGCGGAGACGTATGACTTGTTCTGCCATAAAGGGCCTACTACTGTATCGGGGGTGTCTGGCTTGATGTTTGCATTTGATGCACACCGCGCGGAATGCGCAGCTTCTGATCAGGATAAATGAGATTGGGATCGAGAATCCGATCACGGTTCGCCTGATAGATTTTCGGCCATTCCAGGGGATTTCCGAAAATTTCGGCATACCCGGCAATCAGCCAAAGGCTCTCGCCTTTCTTCACCAAGTGTTCGGTGGGCAGGCCGGCCTGCTCGGCAAGAATTGTCTCCTCGTACGCGCGCCGCTGGTCATAAATCGGCTGTTCAAGAACGACAATTTCATCCTCGGGCTGTCCCACGGTTTTCAGCTTAAACTTCAACTCCTCTAGAATGGGCTCATATCCGGCCACGTTCGGAATACTTTCAGCCGCGATAACATACGTTGCCTGCGGCCCTCCGATCACATAGCCGCGATTTCCCCAGAGCGCTTTGTCGGTCCAGTAATATCTGCGCCAACTTGGAAAGCCGGGAATTTCGATCTCAAACTCAACCAAACTTTCCTTTTCCTGGGCGCCTTCGTAGGGGGCCTTACTTTTTAACCGATCGCCCTCTGTTCCTTCTAAAATCTCCTTTTGCTCACTCGGATGAACGGAAGTGTAGCTTCCGACGCAACCAGAAAACAAAACGGTTGACAGTAATAAACTGCTCGTCGTCACGCTAAAAATATACACGATCCTTATTTTCATGGAATCAGCTCACCACTTGAATGCCCAGTTCCTTCAATTGCCGCGGCGCAACGCCCGCAGGAGCTTCGGTTAATAAACAGGTTCCCTTCTGCGTTTTTGGAAACGCGATCACATCACGAATAGATTCCAGCTCCAAAAGCTCGGTCACCAAACGATCAAGGCCAAGCGCAATGCCGCCGTGGGGCGGCGCGCCAAACTGAAGCGCTTTAAGTAAAAAACCGAATTTCTGCTGAGCGGCTCGTTCGTCGATCCCTAAAACTTGAAACAGCCTGCTCTGCACATCCATTCGATGGTTACGAATGCTTCCGCCGCCCACCTCCGTGCCATTCATGACCAAATCATAAGCGCGTGCCCGAACGCGGCCGGGATCATTTTCGAGAAAAGTCAGGTCAGATTCTTCCGGCGATGTGAAAGGATGATGGCAGGCATCCCATCGCTTTTCTTCTTTATTATACTCAAGCAGTGGAAATTCGGTTACCCAAGTTAACGCAAGCTTATCTTTCGGAATCCAGCCGTGTTTTTTGGCCAAGTGGACGCGGAGGCCGCCGAGCGCAACCGAAGCGGAAGGATTCTGGCCCGCTACGGTAAGTACTGCATCGCCCGGTTTTGCTCCGGTCTGCTGAATCAGTTTGCATTGAAGCTCTCCGGGAAAAAACTTGGCAAGCGGGCCTTCCATTTTCCCGTCGTTCAAAACTTTAAACCAAGCCAGGCCCTTGCCACCGAATTCCGTGGCAAGCACCGTAAGCTCGTCAAAATCCTTTCTTGAGTAGGAACCGATGGGAACGGCCAATGCTTTGACTACACCCTTGACTGCGATCACCTTCTTAAATATATCGGAACCGCTCTGAAAAGCCAAGACAGAAATATCGGTCAACTCGTGACCAAAACGCAGGTCCGGCTTATCCGAACCAAATCGGTTGATGGCTTCACCATAGGGCATACGCGGCAGTGGAATTTTTATTTTCGTGCCTTTCACTTTCTCGATAATCCTCTGGATCATCTCTTCAACAACCGTCATCACGTCATTTTCTTCGACAAAAGACATTTCGATATCGATCTGTGTGTGTTCGGGCTGACGATCGGCGCGGAGATCCTCATCCCGCAGACAGCGCGCCAATTGAAAATACCGGTCTACCCCGGAAACCATGAGCATTTGTTTGAAGAGCTGCGGCGATTGGGGAAGCGCGTAAAACGTTCCGATATTCAAACGCGACGGCACCAGATAATCACGCGCGCCCTCCGGCGTGGAGCGCGTCAGAAGCGGCGTCTCCACTTCAAGGAAACCTTGTGATACCAGATACTCGCGCGCGGCATTGGCGATACCGGACCGCACGGTCAAATTTTTAAGCATCTTCGGGCGGCGAAGGTCGAGGAAGCGGTATTTCAAACGGATCTCCTCGGAAACATCGGCGTCGTCTTTAATTTCAAAAGGAGTGGCTGGGCAGGTATTTAGAACAGTGAGCTTTTCGACGGCGATTTCGATATCACCCGTGTCCAACTTTGGATTTCGCGTGCCCTCCGGACGTTTTTTAACCGTGCCGGTTACTTGAATGACAAATTCGGAGCGAAGCGATTCGGCGAGTTTATGCAGTTCCGGATTTTCGGTAGGGTTAAAAACAATCTGCGTAAGCCCCCAACGATCGCGGAGGTCGATAAAAATAAGTCCGCCGTGATCCCGCCGGCTATCCACCCATCCAGCCAGCGTCACCCGCTGTCCTGCGTGCCCTGCTCTGATTTCGTTACATTTATGCGTACGCAGCATATGTGATTAGCTCTTAATAGTAATAATATTTCTCATTATGCTCATAAAAATTTGAGTCAAACATAGCTTCGCGATAATAATACGCATTTCCGCTTTGCGTTTTTTCGGTACGATAAGGTTGTCCCATCATCTTTGTCAGTTCTTCCCTAGAAATCTTGCTGCGTATCTGCTCACATTTTTGAAATCTTTGATACCTTTCATCCCTGCCTAATAAATATTTGACAGCAACGAGAAAAACACAAAAAAACTATTACCGCGATAGTGAGAACTACGATCGGTATTTGACACTTTTCATCGTCTTCCGTTATTACCTTCCCGCCAACTAAAACCGAGATTAGGATAAATAGGATCATATAGGCGTTTCGTGATCCTGTTAATGGTTCATGATCCTATTCTCTCCCACTCTGCATCGCGGCCTTTACCAAGACATCTGACCTTCTTTTCGCGTTTGAGATCGAAAAGAACGCGTTTTAAGGTTGGATAACTGACTCCAGGACAGGCGCGATGAAGCTCGCTGAAACGAAAACGTGTCGGCAGTCGTTCAATCGCTTGCCGAATCATCTCACGTTTCGCCCCGCGAGCCGAAGTAACAACGCCGACCCGATCTTCAAATTCTTTGTAAGCAGCGACAAAGGTGCCAAGGAAATAATTCCACCAAGGGCGAAGGTCATGCTTTTCTTCATGCCAACGCTGAGAACTTTTCAATAACGTTTCGTAATAAGTTTCCTTACTGTCCTCAATAATTCGTTCCAAGCTGATGAATCTTCCGGCTTCATAGCCGGCCTGATAAAGAAGTAATAAGGTAAGAAGCCGGCCGATTCTACCGTTGCCATCCCAAAAGGGATGAACGCATTCGAAATCAAAAATAAAAGAGGCGATGATAAGAAGCGGCTCAGCCTTTCGTTCCTCCATGGCTTGATGGTAAAGCTGACAGAGCTTCTTCATGAATGAAGGCGTGGATAAGGCTGAAACAGGCTTAAAGCGGACAACCTGACGACCATCAGGCCGGACTTCCAGAATGGCGTTGTCTTTCTCTTTCCAATGGCCGCCTTTTTCACCTGTTAGAGCGTACATTTCCCGATGAAATCGAAGAATAAGTTCGGGTGATAATTTCAAACGGTTTGCATT
>JACQQS010000084.1 GCA_016206925.1 Candidatus Omnitrophota bacterium | reverse complement strand
TCTTAACCGTAACCGATAACTGCGGCGCCGCGAACGCCGAATCCGTTACGGTTTCGGTTTCATCGGGCAATCCCTGTACCAATAACACACCGCCCACAGCCGATGCCGGACCGGATAAATCCGGAGTCATCAACACACCTGTTACCTTTGATGCCTCCGCTTCAAGTGATCCCGGAGGACAGATCGTATCTTACTGGTGGACATTTGGAGACGGAGCCGTTACCAACTGGCAGCCGAATGCGATCGTGGAACATGCGTATACGAAGGCAGGTAGCTACCCAGCACAATTATGGGTGCGTGATGATTGCGGCTTGATGTCGAAGCCGGATACCGCAGAAGTTCAGATAACTGCCCAATCCGGTAGCGGATAGACGACCTAAACACAGCCTATATTGTTTCATATCACTATGTGAGGTATACTGTTGCCCTGTTACAAAAGGGGTAATACCATCCTATCCAAACTCAAATCTGTACCTTTACTCCAAGATCTGGCCGAAGACGAACTGCTCAAAATCAAGAGTTGTCTGAGAGAGAAGAATTATGCAAAAGGAGAAATGCTCTTTATGGAGGGCAGGCACTGTGAGCGGATTTTTATTGTCCAAGCAGGCCGTGTCAAAGTCTATCGCACCACTTCCGCAGGGAGGGAACAAATCCTTGAAACCTTAAATCCCGGCGATACCTGCGCCTGTAATCCGGGTGTACGCGAGTGGTGCTGCACTTCTTCTGCGCAAGCATTAGCGGATACCACCGTCTGGTATTTATCACGCGAAGATTACGTTCGAATAGTGGAGTCCAACTCAAAGCTTGCCCGTACGCTCAACCATCTCTTTGCCGAGCGACTACAAAACATGAACAAACTTATCGAACAAGTTTCGCTTATGGATTCAAAGAAAAGGCTCATCAAGTTCCTTTTGGATCTACAGGCCGACGGCGTGGGTAAACAAAAGATCGGCAAATTAAGCAATGTAATATTTATTCCGTTTACCCGGGAAGAAGTAGCCCAACGTCTGGGTATTGCCCGCGAAACAGTCGCGAGGCAGCTTTACCATTTAAAAGACTCAAAGCTCATCGACATCAAGCCTAAACAGATCGTTATTCTTGACAAGGACGGCTTGGAGAAGCTTCTCGCCTAAAGGTTTTTGTAAGTTTTCCGCCAGTCATTCATTGCCGTTTCCCTCCACTTACATATGATGTGACTTTGGTCACAGATACAGTGCGTGTCTTATATTACCCTTTTGGCAGAGGATTTCTCTAGTGCCAAAGAGTAAAAAGGATTCGTCTTCAGAAATTGCAAAAATGGCGGGAATCCATGAGCAGCTCAAGGAACAAACCGACCGGCTTAACACTGTGCTCATTAATCTTCGGTATGAAGGAAAGACCAACCTGGGAAAGAATCTGAAGGAAGTGTGGGGAATTCTTTTCTTTTTCGAGAAGGAAGTGTGTCTACATGTGGAAGCGGAAGAGAAACTGCTCTTTCCATTTCTTCAAGCCCACGTACCCAGATTGGAGCCGTTAATTAATTTGTTTCACTCTGAGCACGAGGATTTTAAAAGAAATCTAAAGCGGTTCAGGTTAGCTATGGAAGAACTTTGCGGCGAAAACGGCGACCACCATCGCGCTAAAAGGATCGATAACGTAAGAGAGATCGGCACCTATCTTATCTACTTGCTTCGGCAGCATATGGCGGCTGAAGAAGAAAGCATATATAAGGCGGTTCTTCATGAGCTTCATCAAGGAGAACGGGAAGAACTGGAGAAGCTTATAGCTTCGCATCGCGCAAGTAAGGCGGCTTAGGAATATGCCGAAAGGGAAAACACAAAAGAAGTTGGATCAAAACAGCCCACACGGTCATGAGATTTGGGTAGTCCTGTGGTTCTCTGCCGTTATCTTGTCTTTTTTTGGTATCGTTTCGGTTTTGAATGATCATGTCGTTTATTCCGCAGTTACGGCGGCGTCCATCCCGAGTCGTCCTGAAATAAGCGAAGGGTTGTTTTTAAGCGGCGAAGCGATTTACCAGAAGCAATGCGCAGCCTGTCACGGTGTCGAAGGGAAAGGTGACGGGAAAGCAGCCTACCTTCTTTATCCTCGGCCTCGTGATTTCGCATCCGGTGAATTCAGACTCGTTTCCACCATTGATGCAGGTCCAACCGAAGAAGATTTGTTTAAAACGATAACGCGCGGCATGCCCGGCTCAGCCATGCCTTCCTGGGGCCACCTGACCGAAGAGGAGAGATGGGGCTTGGTGTATTACGTGCGCTACTTGATGGAATACGGGAAGAATATGAACATCAAGAAATTTCGTGATGAGGTTATGCAAACCGGTTTAAATTGGGAAAAGAAAAAAGAGCTTATTTCCGAAGGAATCCCCCCCGAATCGATTATTCAAATACCGGCCGAGCCTCCGGCAGATCAAGAAGCTCTTGCACGAGGCCGCGAGCTTTACCTTAAGGCTTGTGCGGGTTGTCATGGGCAGGAAGGCCGCGGAGACGGCCAGCAGGAAATGATCAATACGGATGGTATCCCAACGAAACCGCGTGATCTTACGAGCGGTCTTTTCAAAGGCTATCCGTCTAGCCAAGAGTTGTATTACAGAATGATGGCGGGTCTTCCGGGATCTCCGATGCCGTCCTATCAATATTCGCTCACGCAGCAGGAAATTTGGGACATTATTTATTACGTTCAAACGCTTTCGGACCCTGAAAAAGAAAAGCACGCTCTCGCGGTTCGTCATCAGATTAAGGCGGAAAAAATTCTTGCAGAAAGCCAGCTAACCGTCGAAAGCGATGTTTGGAAAGATGTAGAACCGACGTATGTTTCTGTAACACCGCTTTGGTGGAGGAATGAACGCATTGAAGGCATTGATGTGAAAGCCTTGCATAATGGTGACGAACTAGCTATTTGGCTGCAGTGGAAAGACCCTACCAAAGAGGATGCCGTTAATGCTCCACAACTTTTTTCTGATGGTGTCGCCGTTCAATTTTCCACAGACAGCAACCCGCCGTTCTTTGCCATGGGCGAAACGGCCTCACCGGTAACCATATGGAATTGGAAAGCATCCTGGCAGGCCGAACAAGGCGCGGTGGCACTCGGCGCGTGGCCGGATATCGAGAACAGATATCCAAATGCGGCGGTTGATTGGTACGAGACAGACACCAAGTACAATGCGCAAGGCGGGCCTTTCGAAGTTTCGGAATCAAAGACTGCCGATCACCAGCGCCTGTTTATGACCGGAGCCGAAGCTGGAAATATTTTTTCCGATGTTAACCGCGGAGTTTCCGTCGAAGAAGCTCAGGCGAAAGGATTTGGCTCCCTTAGCACCATGCATCCGCAAATGGATAAAATTGACGCCGTAGGAATCTGGAAGGATGGAGTTTGGACAGTGGTTATGAAGAGGAAAATACACACAGCGGAGCAAGGGCGGATTAATTTTTCACCGGGCAGCAGCGTTCATGTTGCTTTTGCCGTTTGGGACGGTGCATATCGGGATCGGAACGGTCAGAAAATGGTTTCGATCTGGAACGAACTCATATTGGAAGCCAATTAGGTAGACTGTCACCCCTGCGGAAGCGGGGGTTCAAACCCTAGGTTCCCGCTTTCGCGGGAATGACAAGGGTCGAAGGAGGAGATTGATAGCATGAATATATCACGGCGTAAATTCCTGAAAGCGAGCGGTGCGGCGGGCGCAGGCGTACTCCTTGCTTCACAAGCGCCGAAACTTTGGGCTCTGGAACCGGTGGATGAAGTAGAGAACCCGCTGGCTTTTTATCCTAACCGTGACTGGGAGAGAATTTACCGAGACCAATATCGCTACGACAGTGTTTTTTCATGGGTTTGCTCGCCCAACGATACTCACGCTTGCCGGGCGCTTGCATATGTTCGTAACGGCATCGTCGTGCGTTTAGGTTCGCAGTATGATTACCAAGACTATTCGGATTTATATGGAAACAAAGCTACTCCCAACTGGAATCCGCGCCAGTGCGCAAAGGGATTCACGTTTCACCGTCTCATGTACGGGCCGTATCGTTTGAAGCATCCGATTGTTCGAAGCGGATGGCGGCGATGGGCGGACGATGGATTTCCGGATTTAACTCCGGAGAATAAAACCAAGTACAAATTTGACTCGCGCGGGACCGATTCCTTCGATAAGGTTTCATGGGATAAAATTCTTACCTACATTGGGAAAGGTCTCATTGCAATTGCCAAACGCTACAACGGTGATGAAGGCAAGAAACGCTTGCTGGCGGAAGGATACCCTGAAGAAATGCTTGAGCATCTCGGTGGGGCGGGGACGAGGACATTTAAAATGCGCGGAGGCATGGGTCTTTTGGGTGTTTTCGGAAAGTACGGCATGTATCGCTTAGCCAATACAATGGCGTTACTTGACGCGGATATCCGTGGCGTCGGTCCGGAAGAGGCAAAAGGAGGGCGGACATGGTCAAATTACACATGGCATGGGGATCAGGCGCCGGGGCATCCGTGGGTGCACGGGCTTCAAAATGCCGATTGTGATTTTAACGATCTCCGCAATAGCAAATTAATTATTCAAAGTGGTAAGAATCTTGTGGAAAACAAGCTGACCGACAGCCATTGGTTCATCGAATGTATGGAACGCGGCGCCAAACTCGTTACGATTGCGCCCGAGTACAGCCCGCCTGCGACAAAATCCGATTACTGGATTCCTGTCCGTCCCGGAACCGACGCAGCACTTTTCCTCGGCATCACACGCTGGATGATGGATAACGCAAAGTTCGATAAGGATTTTGTCCTGAAATTCACCGATTTTCCGCTTCTTGTGCGCACGGATAATTTGAAGCGCCTGCGCGCAAATGAAATTTTCAAAGATTATAAGCCCGGGCTTGATGAAAACGGTCCGAGTTTCAAATATCAAGGACTAAAAAAAGAGCAATACGACAAATTGGGCGATTTTGTAGTTTGGGATGATGTACGAAATGAACCGGTTGCTATTACACGCGACGATGTGGGGGAAAAACTGGCCGATAGAAGAATATCGCCGCGGCTTGAAGGCACGTTTACGGTCGAAACAATCAGCGGCGAGCGCGTTGAAGTAAAAACACTTTTTTCGCTCTATAAAATTCACTTGCAAGATTACGATCTCGATACGGTTGCGGATATTACCCGAGCACCGAAAGATCTTATCGTCCAACTTGCCCAGGATATGGCCACGATTAAGCCCGTTGCGATTCACCAAGGCGAAGGAATTCATCACTGGTTCCATGCCACCGAGGCCAATCGAGCGGCCTACCTTCCATTAATGCTTACCGGAAATATTGGCCGGCCCGGCGCGGGAGCCTACGGTTGGGCCGGCAATTATAAAGCGGCGCTCTTTCAAGGCTCGCCCTGGACAGGTCCGGGTTTTAAGGGCTGGGTTGCAGAAGATCCATTTAATCCGAACTTAGATCCGGCGGTGCACGGGAAGGATATTCACGCACACGCCCACACGAAGGACGAAGAACCCGCTTATTGGAATCACGGTGATCGGCCGCTCATTGTCGATACGCCTGAAGGCAGAAAAGTTTTTACCGGCAAAACACATATGCCGACGCCTACCAAAGTTATTATGTATTCGAATGTCAATTTAATTAATAACGCCAAACATGTTTACGATATGCTGAAAAATGTGAATCCGAATATCGAAATGATTCTCTCGATCGATATTCAGATGACCGCGTCCATTGAGTACTCCGATATTGCACTTCCGGCCAACACATGGCTTGAATCCGAAGGGCTTGAGGTGACGGCGTCCTGTTCTAATCCGTTTCTCCAAATTTGGAAGGGCGGTATCCATCCGGTCTTTGATTCACGCGACGATATTATGATTCTTGCCGGTATCGCGCAAAAATTGACCGAGCTTACGGGGGATCAACGCATTTCAGATTACTGGAAATTTGCGCTGGAGGGGAAACGGGAAGTGTACATGCAACGCTTACTTGATTCCTGTACAACAACAACCGGTTACAAGTTGGAAGATATCATGGCCGGTAAGTACGGCCCTCCGGGCGGCGCACTCATGCTTTTCCGTACGTATCCTCGCATCCCGTTTTGGGAGCAGGTTCATGACAGTTTGCCCTTTTACACGGATCACGGACGGCTTCAGGCGTACACGGACATTCCGGAAGCGATTGATTACGGTGAAAATTTTGTCGTGCATCGCGAAGGGCCCGAAGCGACGCCGTATTTGCCCAATGTGATTGTGAGTTCAAATCCCTACATTCACCCCAAGGATTACGGGATCCCGCTGGACGAAGAGCATTGGGATAAGCGCACGGTTCGGAATGTGAAACTGCCTTGGGCCGAAGTGCTGAGTACAAAGAATTTCCTTTGGGAAAAGGGATTTCGTTTCTATTGTCTCACGCCGAAAAGCCGGCACCGCGTTCATTCGCTTTGGAGTAATGTGGATTGGCATCAAATTTGGGACTCTAACTTCGGCGACCCGTACCGAATGGATAAAAGAACACCTGGAGTAGGCGAACATCAAATGCATATGAATCCGGAAGCTGCAAAGAGACTTGGCATAAACGACGGCGATTATGTCTATGTAGATGCCAACCCGGCTGATCGGCCTTATCGTGGCGCTAAGCCGGACGATCCGTTCTACAAGGTGGCTCGTCTCATGCTTCGCGTGAAATACAATTCCGCCTATCCGTACAATGTTGTGATGATGAAGCACGGCACTTACATTGCTACGGAAAAGTCCGTGAAAGCACATGAAACCCGGGCGGACGGCCGGGCGTTATCGGAAGGCGGCATGTATCAGGCCAGCTTCCGTTACGGTTCTCAGCAGAGTGTGACGCGGAACTGGCACATGCCGATGCACCAGACCGACACGCTGTTTCATAAAGCCAAGGTTTTTATGGGATTCATTTTCGGAGGGGAAGCGGATAATCACGCCGTGAATACCGTACCGAAGGAAACGCTCATACGAATTGCCAAAGCGGAAGACGGCGGTCTCGGGGGGAAGGGTGTGTGGGCCCCTCTGCAGACGGGATTTACACCGGCGAATGAAAATGACACGATGAAAAAATATCTCTCCGGCGGATTTATTCAGGCGTAGAGGTGCTTTGATGGCTGATAAGGAATGCGAACCGGATGATCCGATAGAAATGGTCGGCGTAGAGCTTTCCGGCCAGACGGAAGAAGCTTTGCACGATATGGCGCTTTGTTTCGCCGAAGAATTTGTGCGAGAGGGTTGGAGCGAAGAGAGACTTTTAACCATGTTCAAGAATCCGTTTTATGCCGGTCCGTATATGGCCTGGAAACAGAAAGGCGATGAGTTTGTGAAATCGGTTATCCGGGAGGCAATGAATATGTGGCGCCGCTCAGCCGAGCGCCGGTCGGGCGCTTGGTCGAGCGGTGCCGTGCGGTCGGCACGGCGCGTACGGAGGTGTCTGTCCCATCACCTGCTTGGAAAGAGCGCGCGAGGTACGCCATGAAAGCATTTGTCTATTTGCTCCGTAGTTTAGAGACCAAGAAGTTTTATCTTGGCTGGACAACAAATCTCGAGCGACGGGTCAAAGAACATAACTCAGGGAAAAGTTCTTATACAAGAACGAGAGGGCCATGGAAATTGGTGGGATACGAGACATACCCTGATTCCGAGGCTGCTAAAAAACGCGAGCTTGCTTTAAAACACAATCCAAGGATGTTGCATTACTTTAAGAAGCGCGCTCTTTCGCCTTTGAAAAGCACCGCCGCTTCGCGGCGGTGCAAGCAGGTGATGGGATGAGTCAAGTATTCAATTGGCAGATCAATCGACCCATGCTTTATCCGCATGCGGAGCATCACCCCGATCGGCAATTTGCATTTGTCTTTAATTTGAACCGCTGCATCGGCTGTCAAACGTGTACGATGGCATGCAAATCTACTTGGACTTTCTCGAAGGGTCAAGAGTACATGTGGTGGAATAATGTGGAGACCAAACCGTACGGCGGATATCCACAGTTTTGGGATGTGAAGCTTCTCGAAATGCTCGAGAAGGCCAATCCGGAAGGCCAGGTGTGGAACGGAGACACGTTTAAAGGTAAAACCATTTTCGAAGCTGTTCAAAAGCAAGTTGGTCCGGAGCCGCAGAGGGCGCTCGGATATTTGCCCACCGATGAGGAATGGCGCTTCCCGAATATTTACGAAGATAATTCGCTCGGGCCAAAAGGCGAGGAAGGCTCTTTTCATAAAGAAGGCGTTTCGCTTCCAGAACACAAGACGTGGTTTTTCTACTTAGCAAGAATCTGTAATCATTGCACCTATCCGGCCTGCCTCGCAGCCTGTCCGCGCAATGCCATTTATAAGCGCCCGGAAGATGGCGTAGTTTTGGTCGATCAAGAGCGCTGCCGAGGATACCGGAAATGTGTCGAAGCCTGCCCCTACAAGAAAACGATGTATCGCCCAAGTACGCGTGTCACTGAGAAGTGCATTGCGTGCTATCCGCGTCTCGAAGGGAAAGATCCCGAGACCAAGGGCCAGCCGATGGAGACGCGCTGCATGGCGGCATGCATCGGCCAGATTCGTATCCAGGGGCTTGTGAAAATCGGTCAACACGGCGTCTGGACCGAAGATCGGTACAATCCAATTTACTATTTAGTCAAGGTGGCCAAGGTAGCGTTACCTCTTTACCCGCAATTTGGAACCGAGCCGAATGGTTATTACATTCCACCGCGTTGGGTGCCCAGGGGATTCTTGAAACAGATGTTCGGACCCGGTGTTCATCAAGCTATTGAAGCTTACATGGTTCCGGATAGGGAGCTTCTCGCCGTGCTCCAGTTATTCAGGAAAACGAATCAAATTGTTTTTAAGTATGAAATTAAAGAAGGTGCGAAGGTTTACGAAACGCAGATCCACGGCAAACCGTTCACTTTGTTTAACGACACCATTATTGGTTTTAACCAGGCCGGTAAAGAGATCGTGCGAACCCAAGTTGAGGAACCGTTCCATGTCCGACCCGACATTCACCAAAACGCCATCTGACAAGGACGTCATTGCGAGCTCCGAAGGAGCGACGCGTAGCCGGGGCGTCTCGCCCCGGATTATCACTGCGGGGCAAGATGCCCCGCCTACATCTTTTCCTCGCAATGACGTGCTGAGCACAGATGCTCTACTGGCTCGAAGTTTTTTATACCGCTTGATCGCGGATTTATTTCGTCATCCGTTAAGCGAGGGAGTGGGCGACCGCATTTCAGAATACAAAGAAGGATGGCTTGCTGCTCTTGAGAAAGTTTCCGCCGGCCAACAAAGCATGCTGAAAAATTTGTTAAGTCGTCTTTTCAAGGAAATGGACAGTATCGGTCGGAACAAATGGGCATCTGAGTTTGATCATTGTTTCGGCCATACGGCTATTTCTCAGGTTCCGGCGTATGAAATCGAGTATGGCGAAGAACACAGCCATAGGCAGCCGCAGGAACTTGCTGACATTTCAGCGTTTTACAATGCGTTTAGGCTGAGGATGTCCCATCGAGTACGTGAGCGCGTGGATCATATTTCGGTAGAATGTGAGTTCATGTCTTTTCTGTTGCATAAAGAGGCTTACGCCTTAGAGCAGGGCGACGGTGAAAAGGCAGACTTGTGCAGGGAATCGTCCAGAAGGTTTTTCTCGGAGCATTTGGGAAGATGGGTGAGTGCGTTTGCACACAAGCTTCTTCGACACAAGTCAGGCAGGATGATTCGTGAAATTGCCGAGTTTGTTTTAGTGTTTGTTACCGCGGAAGCGCAAAGCCAGGGTTTTGAACCGGGACAAACCAATATGCCGATCCGGCGCATTCTCGAGGATCAAGAAACGGGATGTATTTCCTGTTTGAGCAAGCCGGAACTATCGTAAGGCAAGGAAATGGGGTGATGTTGTGGCCAAGGTTTTTTTCGACGATGCGTTTATTGAAGGCTCCGTTTTCGCTTATTTGAATGATGTAGGAAAATGTTGCGAGCAGGCGTCTCTTACGCATTTCTACGGGGAACGCGATCGGCTTTACGAGATTTCTTCTCTTGAAGAGCGGGAAGCCGCGTTTAGAACATTTTATGAAAGGGCGTTTGTTGATACCGGGCTTCGGCGCATCTTTGACGAAGTTATTTCCGAGTTTCCTTTTTTAAACCAACTCCAAGTTACTATTATTGTAAAGCCCGCGCATACGAGAAAAGACGAAGAAGCGGAGCTCTTTCATGATGACTCCCAACTTACTGTTCTTATCGCCATTCAACCTTTTCGGGTTATGGATCGGGACTATCTTCAGGCTTTCCTTCGCCACGAACTCATGCATGTTTCAGATATGCTCGATCCGGATTTTCACTACGATCCAGCGGTAAAGCTTCCTGCGCTAAATGACCCCGATGAAAACCTAATCCGGGAGCGCTTCCGTGTACTTTGGGCCCTTTACGTGGATGCCCGAATTAACCGAAAAGGATGCAGGCCCTTTTGGCCAATGGAAAAATATAAGCGGGATCTTGAAATAACTTTTCGGTTCTGGACTCAAGAGGAAAGAAATGTTGTTGCCGAACGATTACTCTCAACGGATCGGTTGACCCAAGCCGATCTTATTCATTGGGCTACGGATACCCGACTTACAAAAACAATTGGTGAAGGGGGGCTCATATGTCCTATCTGCCGATTGCCCACCCATGCGGGAATCACCGAAAGCATTACGCGGCATACAGAAATTATTCAAGCTATTCGGAGCGATCGAACGGATTGGGACGTTTCCATGGGAATTTGTCCTCAATGCTTCGATCTTTACGCTTCGAAAGTAAAGGTAATGTCATGAAGCCGGCATCTGATGCGGTGGATTTAAGTCGACGCGCGTTCATAAGATCAATGCCGAGGCAACTTCTCGAAGGTATTGGGCACGCATTGAAAAAGACAGTTGTCATTCCCGCGCCGCTTGACCGAGTAGCGCGGGGGCGACAAATTGATAAGAGTAGTATATGTCCCGTACAGCCGCGAGTGGCCAGGATCAATATCGAACGGTGTTTGGCGTGGGGTAATGCCTTATGCCAGGCGTGTTATCTGGCCTGTCCAATGAGAGACAGAGCATTAGAGATTATTGATCAAAAGCCGATAATTCATGTAGCAGCTTGTGATGGCTGCGGACTTTGTTTGCCGGCTTGCCGAACCGTTAATGATCAAGCAGCAATCGAATTGATTTCTGTTCTAAATGAAAGAGGTGAGTGATATGACTATGCCGGGTCCGCTGGAATTAACGATCGTGTTTGCGATTGTCTTTCTTTTATTCGGAGGAAAACGTCTTCCGGAAATCGCACGCGGGATAGGAGAAGGTATCCGGGAATTTAAAAAATCTTTATCCGATGACAAGAAAAACGGTGACAAAGGTTCAGCGTCATAATGGACGAAGAAAATTCTGTTTGCGACTTTATTTGCCGTACTCCCATACGATCTAGTAAACAGTATTCCTACCACAAGCTCCATCTTTACTTAATTAAGCCCTCCAAGTATGATGATGACGGTTATGTGATCCGCCATTGGAAAGGAGTGCTTCCGAGTAATACGCTTGCCTGTCTTTATGCGCTAAGTGAGGATGTGCGCAGCCGCGGAGTGCTTGGGCGCGATCTAAAATGGGAAGTCTGCACAATTGACGAAACCGTCCAAAATATCGAAGTGCGCAATATGATTGGCGCGAGCCGGCGTAAAGGAGTAAAAACACTCGTCTGTCTTGTCGGCGTTCAGTCGAATCAATTTCCAAGAGCTGCTGATATCGCCTTGGAACTGCGAGCGGCTGGAATGAGCGTGCTTATCGGTGGGTTTCATGTAAGCGGGGTAATGGCTACGCTCCCGGAATTAACGCCCGAACTTCAGCGAGTCAAAGAAGCAGGGGTGACACTTGTGGGAGGTGAGGTGGAAGGGCATTGGGAAGATCTTTTACGCGATGCTCTTAACGACAAGCTTTGCGCTGTCTATCGGTATTTAGATCACCCGCCGTCCATCAGCGAATCTCCGATTCCGATGATCCCGGCGAATTTGCGTAATAAGTATGCCGTTCGCCATATGGCGACGCTCGATTGCGGACGGGGTTGTCCCTACCAATGCAGTTTTTGCACTGTCATTAATGTGCAGGGCCGGCAAATGCGGTTCCGCTCTGTGGGTGCCATCGTGGAAAAAATTCGGGAGAATTACTATCGGCATAAGATTCGCCATTATTTTTTCACGGATGATAACTTCTGCCGCAACGGACAGTGGGAAAACATTTTTGATGCGCTTATCCGGATGCGTGAAGAAGAGGGAATTAAGATTACTTTTATGATGCAGGTGGATACGAAGTCATACCGTGTTGACGGTTTCATTGAGAAAGCAAGTCGAGCCGGCTGTTCGCAAGTTTTTATTGGGATTGAGAGCTTAAACGAGGCGAATTTAAAATCGGCAGGGAAAAACCAGAATCAAACCAGCCATTTTAAAGAATTAATAGAAGCATATCGTAAAGCCGGGATTTCCCCCCATTTAGCCTATATTATCGGGTTTCCTTTCGACGGTGAGGATTCTGTGCGCGAAGATATCGGCAAACTACAGGATTTGGGCGCTGAACAGGCTTCGTTTTTTATGTTGACCCCTCTGCCGGGTTCGATGGATTATGTTCGGATGAAACAGGGATCCGCGATTCTGGATCATGACTTGAATAACTATGATTCGTTTCACGAAACGTTTCGACACGAAAATATGCGCGGAGGAAGCTGGAGCCGTGTTTATTGGGAAGCCTGGACCCGATTTTACAGTGTCGAGAATATGAAAAGAATTCTTTACAGGGTAACGGCTAAAAAATATTGGGGTGTTTTTTACAACTTCATTTGGTACAAAAATGCGTTTCAAGTGGAAGGCGGCCACCCCATGATTCACGGATTTATCAGGCTGAAAGGGCGCAGGAACAGGCGCAAATGCTTTTCGCTTGAGTCCCATTGGAATTATTTTAAGCGCCGCCTCTCTGATTTTTCCCGTTTGGTTTCCGGCTGGGGCCGGTTGGTATTGGAAATGGAGGAAGTCTGGTTGGCCACACGAAAGCGGAGCCCGCTTGAAGAGCAGGTGGTTGGTGAGCTTTCCCGGTTACGGAGCCGGGTAAATGAGTGGAGAAATATCAGGCTTTCCGATCTCCAGCGTTTATACCGCCAGGCAGCTGAGAAATTGGAGCACCCAACCGGCCGGTGCGTGCTTTCGCGATTTTCTATTCCGTCCCAATTTCGATTGTGGCTGCGTAAGTGGAATGTTTTCTCCGATTCGCTTACGTTTACGCGCCGGCCGATGACGCAATTCTGGAAAAAAGTGATCGGCCAATTGATGCGTGGCCACGTTCATCGAATCTCTTTTCTTGGCGTAGCCTTCACGAGTTTCCGGGAGGGTGTTTTGTTCCTGCGTTTTATCATTTCGGTGCTTCGCCGTTCCACCTGCGCCGAAAGCCGTTCCTAAAAGAAGATTATGCGTAAAACGATAAAAACACATTTGAAGCCGCTCGGGAGCCGCTATGCACCGGTGATGAGTTTGATCGGAATGCGTGTTGTTAAGATTTCAAAAGGTAGAGCAACGCTTGCTCTGAAGGCCAAGAGACGGCATTTAAATACGATTGGGTCCGTTCACGGAGGGATACTTTGCGATCTTTCGGATGCGGCGATGGGCTCAGCCTTTGCTTCGCTTGTAGGGGGAGGCCGAGTCGGAGTGACGGTGGAATTTAAAATAAATTTTCTGAAGCCCGTTTTCGCTTCTGATGAAGTGCGGGCATCGGCGAAGGTTATTTCACACGGCAATAGTCTCTATTTTACAGAGTGTGAACTGCGGAGCGGCAAGAACCATTTGGTGGCCAAAGCTTCCGGGACATGCAAGATTCTTAAATGACGATTCCTGGGACCATAAACATGCTGCGTGAGACAAGGGATGTGCAATGAACGGATCGTGGGGATTTCCCGAAGGGGCTTCGGCGGCCGGTATGGAAATAGATCGGCTGTTTTATCTGGCGTTTTGGCTCACGGGCGTATGTTTTCTCGTTATTGCAGGAGTCCTAATTTATTTTCTTATTAAGTATCGTGCTCGCAAAGGACATAGCGCGTACTATACGCACGGGTCGAGCAAGCAGGCGCTCCTTTTCACATTAGCTCTTGCGCTTGCCGTTTTTGTCTTAATCGATGTGAACCTTGCTTATCACGATCATTTGGCGTGGGAGAAAATCTGGTCGGTTCCTAAAGATTTAAGCAACGCTGTCCGTGTCGAAATTGGGCCAAAACAATTTGAATGGCATTTTCGGCTTGCCGGTGCGGATGGGAAATTCAAAACCGAAGATGACATTCTTTCGGTCAATGAATTGCACATTCCGGTTCATACGCCCATTATCGTTGCGTTGAGTTCACGCGATGTCATTCATAGTTTTTTTCTTCCAAATTTCCGAATTAAACAGGATGCGGTTCCCGGCATAGTGACTAACCTCTATTTTAAGGCGGACAAGCCGGGTACCTACGATATCGCGTGTGCGGAGCATTGCGGTCTGGGACATTATCGAATGCGCGGCTGGCTTGTTGTTGAATCGCAAGATGAGTTTAATCAGTGGCTGACCGAGCCGCTTGAAGAAACAGAACCTACCGCGGAATGGGGGTGGGAATGGGGAGCGAGGGTTGTATGAGCGGACATGGAAAAGAATCATTTATTTCGCGCTTCGTTTTTTCAACAGATCACAAGGTAATCGCCATACAATATTTGATTACCGGTCTTCTCTTTCTGGGTTTCGGCGGCGCGATGGCTCTTCTGATGCGCTGGCAGCTGGCTTTTCCCTGGCAGCCGATTCCTTTCATCGGCCATTTACTTTTTTCTTCTTCCGGCGGATTTTTGGTGCCTGAGCATTATCCCATGCTTTTTACAATGCACGGAAGCATCATGGTGTTTTTCGCGATCACGCCGATTCTTTTGGGCGCGCTTGGGAATTATTCCATTCCGCTTGAGATCGGCGCGCAAGACATGGCTTTTCCACGCTTGAATATGATGTCGTATGGGTCGCTTTTTCTAGGAAGTGTTCTAATCACCATATCCTTTTTTATGCCCGGCGGCGCGGCGGGAAGCGGCTGGACCATTTACACTCCGCTTTCTTCAAGCACGACCACAAGCATTGGGTGGGGGCAGGACCTCCTTATTCTAGGTCTGGCGCTGGATGGGGTATCGCTTCTTATGGGCGGGATCAATTACATCACGACCATTGTTAAGCTTCGCGCACGCGGGATGTCGCTTAGAAGACTTCCGCTCACAACTTGGGGACTTTTTTTTAGTGCGGTATTAAATACGGTTTGGCTCCCTCTCGTTGTTGCTGCTCTCATCATGGTGCTTTGCGACCGGAGACTGGATACAGCCTTTTTTACGGCCGGCCCGCTTGCGCCGCGAGGGGGAGGGCAGGCGCTTCTTTACCAGCATCTTTTCTGGGGCTTTGGTCATCCGGAAGTTTACATCCTCATTTTGCCGGTGTGGGGGCTTGTTGGAGATCTGCTTTCCGTGTTTTCGAGAAAGCCCGCTTTCGGGTACGCGGCCACGGTGATTTCAATGTCTACCATCTCGGTGTTAAGCGGAGTCGTATGGGGGCATCATATGTTTACAAGCGGCATGAACCCGCTTGTGGGTAAGGCCTTTATGTTTTTGACCATCTCGATCAGTATTCCAACAGCCGTGTTTTTCTTAAACTGGCTTGCTACCCTATGGCGCGGATCCATTCACTTTACGACGCCCATGCTTTTTGCGCTCGGTGTGGTTTTTGTATTTGCGATCGGCGGTTTGACCGGGCTTTACAACGCTGTCCAAACCATTGATGTTTACATTCACGATACTTACGTAGTGGTTGGGCATTTCCATTATACGCTTGCGGCGAGCGTGCTTTTTGGCGCTTTCGCGTTCATTTATTTCTGGTTTCCAAAAATATTCGGAAGGGAAATGAATTCATTTCTGGGCAAACTGCATTTTTGGCTGAGTTTGGTGCTTTTGAACGCCGTATTTTTCCCGATGATTCTGGTTGGGCTGCGCGGACATATGCGCCGCATTGCCGACGCGACGGGATATACGTTTCTTCAGCCAGTACAGAACCTGAACGTATGGATGGGCTGGGCAGCGCTTTTTCTTGTCGGTTCACAGCTCATTTTTTTCATTAACTTTATCGTTTCGCTGTTTGCGGGCCGAAAAGCTTCAAGTAATCCATGGAATGCGGCAAGTCTTGCTTGGACAACATCGTCTCCGCCCCCGCCTGAAAATTTTGAGGTTGTTCCTTCCGTCTACCGCGGCCCGCATGAGTATAGCGCCCCCGGCTCAGGCGATCGCGACTGGATGACGCAGAGCGAACGCGGTTCGTCAGCCACGACTTTTGCCGGCAAAGAAACGGCCGTCAGCGTACCGGTTACTTCCGGGAAGCTTGGGATATGGGTATTTTTGGTTTCGGAAATAATGCTTTTTACCGGATTTATCGGCAGTTACATTGTGCTCAGGCTTGGAAATCCCGTCAAGATTTCGGGTCTTCAAGTTTTAAACATTCCTCTTTTGGCCATCAACACGGGAGTTCTTTTAACGTCCAGTCTTACGATGGCTTTGTCGCTTAGGGCAGTTCAGATGCGTGATTACGTTAACTTAAGAAGATGGCTTCTTTTAACGGCGGGACTCGGCTCTCTATTTTTGATGATCAAGTTTTTTGACTACCTTCATATGTGGGAAAGCGGTTTTACGATTTCAAGCAATCTGTTCGGTTCCTGTTACTATCTTCTAACAGGATTTCATGCGCTTCATGTGCTTTCAGGTATTGTGGTCATTTTGTGTTTGTGGTTCGCTTCCCGAAAACCTGCGTTTTGGACGGTCGCCGAAGGGCGTGTGGAGGGCAGCGGGCTTTACTGGCATTTCATCGATATTGTGTGGGTAATTTTGTTTGCGGTTCTCTGTTTGATTTAGGTTGTGACGTATGCATGAGACGAAATCTAATGTTGGCCTGGCGAGCTATATTTGGGTATTTGCCGGTCTGATTTTTCTGACGGCGCTTGAAGTTTTAGCCGTATCCGCAGACTTTTCTAAAACGGCTGTACTTTTATTCCTGCTTGGGACCGTTGCTGCCAAAGCGCTTTTGATCGCCCTGTTTTTCATGCACTTGAAATCGGAGAAGTGGTGGGTTTGGCTGCTTCCCGCCTTACCCGTGCTCTTAAGTATTTTATTTATTTTCGCCCTTTTCCCAGATATTGTTTACCACGCTGCGCAGACTTTTGAACATCGTATATGAAGAAGCATTTTCTCTTTTTCACATTATTGGCGGCGTTGGGGAATTTTCTATTTGCTTCCGAAACGTTAGCGCTCTGTGCGCTTTGCCGCCTCGCCCTTTCCGGATCGAGCAGCGGGACGGTGAAAGGGTTTTATCTAAGCATAATTGCCAAGTGCCAACACATCGCTGACACTTCTAGGACTGTTACAAAAGGTAACGGTACCTTGTGCCAACACATCGCTGAC
>JACQQS010000087.1 GCA_016206925.1 Candidatus Omnitrophota bacterium | reverse complement strand
GCAATACGGCGATGTCTCAAACACATTTCTATCTACAGCAGTCAGTAGTTGGCGGCGGAGGTCCTCCCGGCAGCGGCACTGAGGACGGTGGTCCGGTATCTGCGACCACTAGCCCGGAGATGGCGTAAGAGTAGTCTCCAACTTTTTAAAAGACGTAAAGGAACATGAGTTTGCAAATTTGTTAGACAGCGATTTAGCTGTTACACTTTAGGCGTCACCATATTGCGCAGGTTTCAGTACTGGTTTGAGCGCGCTTAGAGTTTCAAAAAAGCGAGGTCGATGAAAAAATGTTGGTGTTTCTGAGAATTAGAAAAAATAGAAAAGCCCAATCGTTATCAGAGTATGCGCTTGTGATCGTACTTATAGCGGTGGTCTCCATAGGAATTTTGAGAAAGGTTGGCGGCAGTCCCGATGCCGAAACGCCTGAGGGGGTATCGGGAATGTTTTTCGTTATCGAACAGAATCTTACTCCGGCGACCGCCGGCGGTTGCTGGGTGGCTGCCGAGCTATTCGGCGGATGGTACGAACCCAAGACTGTTTCAGCGCGATATTACGTAAATCATATGGCCCCCGCGTGGTTCAGGGCCGCTTATTTAGCGCATGGCCGGGATTTCGCAAAGGTTTTACACCAACATCCCGAATTAAAACCCCTCGTCCGGCCCTTGTTTGAGCACTTTGCAAGCGAAGGGGAAAGGTTAATAAGGTCAATAGAGAACACGGCCAATAGTCTTACGGCATAGGTAAGATTTTCTGGATTCAAGAAAAGAACCGGAGAGCTTTATTAGGAAAAATTTCGAAAGGATTCCTTCGAAAGGGGTGCGAACATGTTGTTTTCTGCTGGGAGAAGAAAAGGTAATAGAAAGGGTCAAGGATTGGTAGAGTATGCAATGGTTTTGGTTTTAATCTCTGTTGTGTCGATCGGGATCCTGCGATTGTTGGGAGTCCAAACGCTGCTCGTCTACAACAATGTGAATGGGAATCTAGGAGCCGCTGTCGGCGCGTAAATGTCTACTGATGAATCGCGTCGACTAAAACAGCTTCCTTAAAACCGATTGTAAGACCTCTCTTCGAATATTTTGCCTACGAAGGCAAAAAAGCTTCGGTCGAAATCTAATCATCGTGATATCGTACATCGTACATCGTACTGCGTACAGCGTGCGCAAATGCCGATTTGGTAATATCAAATTATTTGTGTAATTTTGAGTAGAAAAAGGGATGTAGGCCCCTCCTACGTCGGTTTGTTGTTGTGAAAAAAGAGAAAACAGTTTTAAAAGAAAAAAGCAGTAAGGTCTTTGCCTTATCAAGTCCGAGAAAGTGTCTTAAATCGAATTTAAACGTAAAATTTTCGGGTTGAATCCCGCAAACAGTCTGAATTCCCATTTTCCTTCTGATTTTTTCTTTTATTTCGTTTCTTAAACTGCCAGCAGCTCGACCGGATGCCGGTTTATGGTTTGAGGTGAAGCCGCCAGGATTTTCTTCTCCGTCTCCCAGTCTCCAATTTTCTTCCACATCCACCTTCGATTCATATAGAAAAAGATGGCATAGAGGATCCGTTCGCACGAAGCGTCGTTCTTGAAACAATTCATCGGACGAATTCGGCGCCTGACTTCCCGGAATACCCGTTCAATCACATTGGTGGTACGGATTCTTCGAGCGTGTTCCTTTGGGCAGTCCAAAAAAGCGAGCATCTCGTTTAAATCCTTTCTGAGGCATTCGATGACTTTGGGTTCAAGAGTTTCCCATTGCTTCGCCCATTCCAAGAAGCGTTCCTTGGCCTGCTGTTTGGTTTCGGAAAGATAAATCTTCTTGGCTCCGAATAAACAGGCATCCATATGACCCTTGCGTTTGGAGGCAAACTTCTCAGCCATATTCCGGAGCTTATGGACCCAGCAGCGTTGGCGGGGCGTACGAGGCCAGACAAAATCTAAAGCGCTGTGGAGACCTGGACAGCCGTCGGTAATAATAAGCCGCAGGATTTTCCCTTCTAACCCTCTCTGATAGAGGTTGTTGCAGAATTTCGTCCAACAGGCCTCGGATTCCGATTCCTCAATCATAAAATCAATCAACTCGCGGCGTCCCTCCAGATCAATGCCGTGGCAGACAAGCACAAAACGTTTCTTAGCACCCAGAAGATCCCGGCCTTTTAAAACAATTCCGTCGAAGAAAAGATAAATAAACCGGTCGGCCAAAGGCCGGTGGTGATACTCTTTGACGGCGCCGTCCAGTTTCTTGGTTGCAGAGGATACGTAAGAAGCAGAATATTTCCTGCCCAAGAGAATCTGAGCAATTTCTCCGGTTCTCTCTGTGGAGGCTCCGGCAAGAAACATTTCCCTTAAGAGCCGGTGAATTTCTTCCTTCTGCTTCTGGTAAGCCTTACGAATTTGCTTGGCCAGTTTCTTTCCCGTCTTCTGACGAGTCCTGGGGATCTTGAGCTTCTCAATCATTCCCAAATCCGTGGCCCAGTCCTTGTACGAGTAGCCATTGCGATAATCCTCACGTAAAGGGGTATGTTCGCCCCACTCGGCATTGGCCATTCTTTTACGCATCTCTTCCATGCTTGTCTCCAGCACAATCCGAAGCAGGTTCTGAATATAGGGTCTTGGCTTCTCCAAAACCGATTCGTAATTTTCCTTTACTTGCCCAAACCATAGATGTAATCTTTCCTCGTCGAAATTGCAGTATTTGAGATTTGACACGGGTGTATCG
>JACQQS010000010.1 GCA_016206925.1 Candidatus Omnitrophota bacterium | reverse complement strand
TATCCACAGTGTTAACAAAGAAAGAAAAAGGAGCAAAAAGAAAGAAATGACTACGGCTATTTTTCATTCATCTTACCCCACAAAAACCCCGTCCTCCTAGGGTTACCTTTTATTATGAGTCAACGGGCTCTTCCCGTTTTCGTCGCCCATTTCCACGTACTTACCGTATCAGGAAAACATCCTTGACGAGCCTCGGGAATATTGATAATATTCCAAAAATTAGTTAATTTTCAATCACCCCTCACTGTATTATTTCCAAGAAACCACGTGCCATGCTGGCTAAGATTAATAGCGCCTCTTTTCTGGGCATTGATGCCTACCCGGTAACCATAGAAGTTGATGTCGCCCATGGTCTGCCCCAGATCACCATCGTCGGTTTGCCGGATCAAGTGGTGAAAGAAAGCAAGGAACGTGTCCGCGCTGCGATCCGAAACAGCGGATATGAAATCCCGTCACAGCGCGTGACGATTAACCTTGCGCCGGCCGATACAAAGAAAGAGGGGCCGCTCTTTGATTTACCCATAGCCATTGGCTGGCTTGCCGCATCCGGTTATATTCAGAGAAACGCGCTTGAACAATTCGCCTTTCTGGGAGAGCTGGCTCTTGACGGATCCCTCAAGCCGACCAAAGGCATCCTGGCAGCCGCTCTTTTGTTCCGCGAAACGCCGCGCACGCTCATTATTCCAAAGGAAAATTGCGAAGAAGCATCCCTGGCTGAAGGCTCATCCGTCGAATGCGCAGCATCACTCAAAGATGCCGTTGACCGGTTAAACGGCAAACGAGCGCTCGAACGCGTTCGATATAAAGCACCCCGGATTGAAGCCGACGGCGCCTATGAAAATGATTGGAAGGACGTGCGGGGGCAAAAACTGGCCAAGCGGGCGTTTGAGGTCGCCGCAAGCGGCGGGCACAACCTCCTTTTGATCGGCAGCCCCGGCGCGGGGAAAACGCTTATGGCCAAGTGCCTTCCTTCCATATTGCCCCCGGCTACGCTCGAAGAATTGCTCACGACCATTCGCATCTACAGCATTACGTACAGCGCTCAAATAAACAACCTTCGTCTCGGGAAACGCCCCTTCCGCGCGCCTCATCATTCCATCTCTACGGCCGGTCTGGTTGGAGGAGGGTCCTTTCCCCGTCCGGGCGAAATCAGCCTGGCCCATTCCGGAGTGCTTTTCCTGGATGAGCTCGCCGAGTATCGCCGGGACACGCTCGAAGCACTTCGAGGACCGCTTGAAGACGGGCACATCCAAATTTCAAGAGCGCGGGCCGGGGTCTGGCTGCCGGCCCGATTTTTGCTGGTTGCCGCCATGAATCCCTGTCCGTGCGGATATCTTTTTGACAGGCGGAAAAAATGCCGGTGCTCCATGGGCGAAATACGGCGCTACCACAGCCGGATCAGCGGGCCGATTCTCGACAGAATCGACATCCACCTGGAAATTCCGGCCATTGGATATGAGGAAATCCGCTCGACCACTGAAGCGGAGAGTTCAAATTCTATTCGTCAGCGTGTCGTACACACCAGACAGATTCAAAGAGACCGGTATAAAGGGAAATCCTTCCTCACGAACGGCGCTCTGCCCGCAAGACTGATTCAAACATACTGCCGGGCTTCGGAGAGCACGCTCAAACTGCTGGACCACGCCATGCAGGGTCTTCATCTGTCTGCGCGTGCATTTCACCGTATCTTAAAAGTTGCGCGCACGATCGCCGATCTCGCTGAGTCCGAAACCATCCAGGAAGAGCACATCGCCGAAGCGATACAGTACCGGACGCTGGACAGAAACTGGTTTGGATGAAATGCAGAAAAGACCGAAATCAGAAATTAGCATTCCCGAAGAACTGATTGAAAGGAAAATTTTCCTGGTCCAGGGCAAGAAAGTCATGATCGATCGCCATTTGGCTGAACTATACGGCGTTGAAACAGGCGCTCTAAATCGGGCTGTTAAAAGAAATCTTGGGCGCTTCCCTGCGGATTTTATGTTCCGGTTGACTCAAAAGGAACTCGAACATTTGAGATGCCAATTTGGCATCTCAAATCAGCAGGTGGAATTCGCTATTTACCCTATGCCTTCACACAAGAAGGCGTTGCGATGCTTTCTAGCGTCCTCAATAGTGAACGAGCAATTCGAGTCAACGTTCAAATCATGCGAACATTTGCAAAATTCCGGGAAATGCTTTCTGCCCATAAAGCTTTAAAGCGGAGAATCGAAGAAATGGAGAGGAAATACGACGGGCAGTTCCGCATCGTTTTCAAAGCCATAAAACAATTGATTCGAGCATCTGAAAAACCAAGGCGGGAAATCGGATTTAACGCGCGATTTGGCTCCGAAACCGCCGGAAAAAATTAAAAACCAAAGAGGAGGAGAATTAGATGAACAAGAAAATGTTGTTGTGTATTGCTGTAATTGTTTCAGGTTTGTTCCTCACGGCAAACGCGAATCTTTATGCGGCGGTTTTCATAAACGAATTCCTGGCGGATCCGCCTTCCGGCACCGCCGGAGACGCTAACCGCGACGGCGTGAGGGATGCTTCCGACGACGAATTCATCGAAATATTCAACACGGGCAGTACCGATATCGACATTTCGAATTGGACATTATCCGATTCCGTGCGGGTAAGGCATCTGTTCCGCGAAGAAAGTTCCCTGCCGGCTGGGGGAAGGCTTGTCATATTCGGCGGGGGACTTTTGGATATGTTTCCCTATGAAGCCATAACAGCCTCGAACGGGCTTCTTCATTTGAACAATACGGCAGATCGAATTACGCTGGCCGATGCTCTTCAGCAGGTAATGGATGAAGTCATTTACGGCAACGAAGCGGCATTCGACCAGTCGCTGACCCGTTTTCCGGAAGGCCGAGGATTATTCGCCAAACACCTTGCCGTTTCAAAGGCCGGACTGGCATTTTCACCGGGCACGGATGTGGAGGGAAACTTGCATAGCAGCTCGCTAGAAGTGCCCGAACCGGGCGGAATCCTGCTGATTTCCCTGCTTATTGCTTTGCCAGGAAAAAAATTTTGCATGCCTCATAAAAAAATTTTCCATAAACGTCTGTGAAAACTTGCCTTATGAGACCGTTCGAGGCTAAGATTTAACTAGGAGGGGGAAGGGCCGGAAAACGCATACGAGGAGACCAACAAAACCGGTCTGAAATCCCCGGCACCTATGGACGAGCCTCACAACGAGGATTTGAAGGACCCATATCAAGAGTCGCTTGTCCGGCAGCAGATTCTGGAAAATGCGAGCAGCTGGCTCTTGCGTTTAACCGCGACGGAGAAATTTTTAAGACTTCTCGGCCGCTGCTTGACTTCCTCGTTTGGCGCATCGCATATCGCCGTGCTGGTTGACAAAGGCCCCGCAAAAGGATTTGAAATCGCGATGTCGGCGGGGATAACCAAATTACCGCCTTCACTCATTAAACTTGAACCGCGAAGCTGTATTGTTAAAGAGCTAAGAGATCATACCGATCCCCTTCACCTCTCTACGTTTTCTCAAAACGAATTAAATTGTCTGCACATAGAGATCTGTTTCCCTATATTTAGCCATCACAAACACCTCCTCATCGGAATGCTGGCCGTAGGTCCGCGCTTAAACGGACTCTCCTACGAACCGGATACCGTCGCTTTCTTTCACACGCTCAGCAATGATATCGCTGTGGAGGTTGAGAAAGAAACGTATTATCACAACTCGATACAGGATCCACTGACGGGATTATTCAACAGAAAGCATCTTGACGATACGATTCTAAAGCTTACCGAAACAGGCGCCGGAGGGCGTATGGCCATTGCACTGCTTGACGTTGATTACTTCAAGAAAATTAACGACACCTACGGGCATCCGGCCGGCGATCAGATTCTTAAGATCGTCTCGGAAAAGATCCGCAGAAATGTGAGAAAGGAAGATCTGTGCTTTCGATATGGCGGCGAAGAATTTTGCATTTTATTCCGCGATCTCGTGAAACGCGACGGTACAGCCGTTGAAGGCCGGTCGACTCAATTCTTCACTACCGTTCATGAACTCGCGGAACGGTTGCGGCAAAACATCGGTGAGAACTTGATCCGGATGGAATCCGCCGAGATCGGCGTCACCATAAGCATAGGTCTCAGCTTCTGGGAAACGGGAACGCAGGAGCCAAAAATTGAGGAGCATCTGCGGGAAGCGGACGATCTGCTCTATGCCGCCAAACGGGCAGGCCGCAACCGCTTGTTCCTGTCCTGTCCATATTTGTGAGTCACGTTGCGCGGTAACGATAGATTTGAAAAAAAGAAATGGTTTCGATTAATTCGTAATGATCGCGCACGTATTCCACAACGGGCTTCGCCAAAGTGGTCTCATAATTGTCCCCTTCATGGTAAACGATCAATTTTGGCGGATGTGAGGCAAGATACTCCAGCGCTTTTTCCGTGTCGGCCGGACGAAGCAATCCCAAAGCCGTGTTATAAAAACGGAAAGGATTTTTCCGCTCGCTCAAAAAATAAACTTCCGCATTATTCGGAAATACAAAAATGGGTTCTCCGGCCTGAGTTTCTTGGTGAATGAGTTCCACAAGTTTCCGGTACGACGCAAGCTCTTCTTCCTTCATTCGTAATCCGCTTCGCGGCAAGGCTTCACTTTTAACAAGCGCGTATCTCCTGCCTCCAAAAAAATCGCGCACTTCCCTTGCCGTAGGCTGTCCGGCATGCCCGCCCACGGCAACCACCAATAGAACCAAACAAAACACGAGCGCGGCAAAGACCTGTCCGCGGTATTTTTCTCGCAAGATCCATAGCCAAGAAATCAGCGACAATCCCACCGTGAAGTAAAGATATATGGGGCTTTGGTTAAACAAAGAGACCAACGCATGAAAGCATGCCATGATGGGTAATGTGAACTGTCTAGAGCCATTGACTTTATCTTCCCCAAATAAAAAGACTGTGAATACTCCGTTACAAAGAGCGGCCAGCGGAAGTGCCAACCAATAGAAACCGTTTGCCAAAGCATAGACATCTAATCCGGCAACCGATAACTGGTATCCGCCGCCAAGCAAGAGATATCCGAAACTCCAAAATTTCAGGTGCAGATGCGTTGTGTCGTGCAAAACCTCAAACAAAGTATCGCGCAACCAATCGCCGATTGAATGATGTGACGCATGGTAAATGATCAGCGGGAGGGCCGACGCTACAAAACCCGCCAAGAGCAGCCCGATGGTTCTATTGACTTGGCCGGCATCCTTATTTGCAAGAAAAAATATCTTTACCGATAATAAAAGCGGCCAAGCTCCAAATAAAATAAATCCGATCCAATCAGTGGTTATCCATAGATAGAAAGCCAAACCGCCCATCATCACTGCGGCAGTAAACTTCGCGAAAAGGCTTCTGCCGGATTTTTGGGGAAGGGGGCCTTCCAGAAGGAAGATGCTGAGTGTGGCCATTGCAATAAAAATCCCCGTCAGCTGCCTGAAAAAGTAAATTAGCCCGATGAGAACACCCGCATAAAATATTCTTTTCATCCCCAAAGGCAGCCATTGGAGAATACAGATCAGTACGAGCGTTAAAAAAAGACAATACCAGTGAGGCATGGGGCACGAAAATTGAATAAAGCTGAAAACAGTTATCATGAATGCGGAGACTACAGCAAGACAAAGGCCTTTCGGCAGGAATAACAGGAAAAGGAGCCCGGTTTCGAGTACCGTGAGAATTACAACCGGATAACGGAGACTTACGATCCGCCTTCCAAATAATTTCAAAGCCAATGCGTTCACAAAATTACTATACCCGCCATGCATCTCTTGAACATCACGGTGTAAAACTTCGCCCTCAAGCACACGTTCCGCAACATGCGCTTTAAATCCGTCGTCGTACGACCAGAATGGTCGATCGTGAAAATGCACGCTTAAAATGATGCTCGCGGCAGTTACAAAAAGAAATGCTGTTATGTTTCTTAGATTCTGTGATCGCAAATTGGCCATTTTAGATATGAAATGGGAGAGTCGTTCACCATACAATTATAGGGCGCAGAAGCTGTTTTTACGCAAACCAGCCAATTTAAGTCGCGGTGGTGTCCACAATAGAAAATTCTTACGCTCAACAATAAGCACCGATATAATACCGTTCACCTTATGATCATTAGCAGGACACCTTTTCGCATTTCGTTTTTCGGCGGCGGAACCGATTACCCGGACTGGTACCGGCAGCATGGCGGCGCTGTCCTGTCAACGGCCATAGACAAATATTGCTATATTAGCGTCCGTCATCTCCCTCCTTTCTTCGGCTATAAGCACAGAATCGTTTATTCAAAAGTTGAAAGTGTAAATGAATTATCAGAAATTCAACATCCCTCGGTTCGGGCCGTACTTCAAACGCTGGGGGCAGATAAAGGACTTGAAATTCATCACGACGGCGATCTTCCCGCCCGCTCCGGCCTCGGCACCAGCTCCACATTTACGGTCGGAATGGTGAATGCCATAAAGGCTCTTCGGGGCGAAATTATATCCAAATCGGACCTGGCAAAAAGCGCGCTGCATATAGAACACCAAGTCCTCAAAGAATGCGTGGGTACGCAGGATTCCATTATCGCCGCTTACGGGGGTTTCAGGAAAATCCAGCTAAATCCAGACGATACGTTTGAGGCAACGCCGGTCGTGATGAAAGCAGATAAATTGCAACAGCTTCAAGATAACCTCATGCTCTTTTTCACGGGATTTTCTCGCTACGCCGCTGAAGTGGCAAAAGCCCAGATAGCCAATATGGAAAAGAAAAAACAAGAGCTCAAGCGTATGCTGGAAATGGTGGATCAGGCGCTTTCCATATTAAGCGGCAAAACAGCGAAACTTGATGAGTTCGGAAAACTTCTGCACGAAACTTGGCAATACAAAAGAAGCCTTGCGGATGCGGTGTCCACACCGGCTATTGATGAGATCTATCAGGCCGCCAGGGATTCCGGCGCTCTGGGCGGCAAGCTTTTAGGCGCGGGCGGCGGCGGATTCATGCTCTTCTTTGCAAAACCCGAAGATCAGCCGCGCATTAAGGAAAAATTGAAACATCTCATTCATGTGACCTTTCGGTTTGAAACGGGAGGGAGCAAGATTGTCCTCTACGAATCCGATAACTTTTCCTAAAACCCTCCGCGCATTGACCCTATGAAGCAAACCCATTCCGTTTCCATCTCCAAAGAGAAAGCGCTGGGTATTTATCGAAAGATTTATCTTGCGCGAAAGTGCGAGGAGGCCATTCGGTCCGAATACGCGAAAGATCAAATGAAAACGCCCGTACATCTTTCCAACGGCGCCGAAGCCATCCCGGCGTGCGTGCTGGCCTGCCTGGCCGAAACTACAAAAACATTCGGAACGTACCGCAATCATAGTCTTTTTTTGGCCGTCACCGAAAACACGGACCGCTTTTTTGGCGAGCTTTATGGCCGCGTAACGGGCTGTGCTTCCGGGCTTGCGGGATCCATGCATCTGACCGCGCCGGAAAGCGGCCTTTTCCTTACATCGGCCGTGGTGGGAACGACCATTCCCCCTGCGGTGGGCGCTTCATTTGCAGACTGGTATAGGAACAGCGGAAACTACACGGCGGTTTTTTTTGGCGACGGCGCATTAGAGGAAGGCGCATTCTGGGAAAGCCTTAACTTCGCCTGCCTCAAAAAACTTCGCATCCTATTCGTTTGTGAAAATAACGAGCTCGCCATTCACGCGCATGTCCGTGACCGCCAAAGTTCCAGGTCGGCGCTTTCTACCGTAAGCGCCTTTGACTGCCACGCCGCCGAAGCGCCGGGCCACCTGCCGCAAAGGATCATGGGAGCAGCGCGATCGGTTATTGAAAAAATGGCCGGCGATCCCAAACCGGCATTTCTCAGCTTTGACTATTTCCGATACCTGGAACACGTGGGTGTGCACGAAGATTTCGCCGCCGGATACCGCTCAAGACCGGACGAAAAAACCCTGCGGGAAAAAGATCCGCTGACCCATGCCGGGATTTGGGCTCGGTCGCAAGGTTTGGGAGAAGAGGAAATAACAAATGTGAACCGTACCGTCGATGCGCAAATAAAGCAAAGCATAGAAAAAGCCAAATCCGCTCCTTTCCCGTCCCCCAGCATGCTTTTCGAACATGTCTTTAGCGCAAATGGCTAAACCCCGCGGACTGAATTGGCCCCTGATGCAAAACAACATCTCGGCATCCGATTTGGATGCCGCCGTCAAATTTTTGAAGACGAACCCTGTGTTAACGCAGTCTGAAAATGTTGGCGCATTTGAGCGGGAGTGGTCGAAATGGCTCGGCGTGAAATACAGCGTCATGGTAAATTCCGGTTCATCCGCAAACCTGGTGACCATGGCCGCCCTGCGCGAGATTTTCGGAACGGGAGAAATTATCGTTCCTCCCCTCACATGGGTTTCGGATATCGCTTCGGTCATCCAATGCGGATTTAAACCCGTTTTTGCCGACATTAATCCGCGCACGCTGGGATTGGATGAATCAGAGGTCTTAGAGAAAATCACCAAGCGAACCAAGGCGGTATTTCTCACGCACATATTGGGCTACAATGCTCTCAGTCAGAAATTGCTCGACGGAATCAAGAAAGCCAACGTGCTTCTCATCGAAGATGCCTGCGAGTCCCACGGCGCCGCATTCAGGGGGAAAAAGGTGGGCTCTTTTGGCCACGCTTCGAATTTCTCCTTTTATTACGCGCACCATCTGACCACCATCGAAGGAGGCATGGTCTCGACCAACGACAGAAAAATATATGAAACGGTGCGCATGCTCCGGTCGCATGGCCTTGTCCGGGAATCCGCCTCGGATAAATTAAAATCTTCCTATCGAAAAAAATTCCCCGATTTGAATCCGGAATTCATATTTGCGTTTCCGGCATATAATGTCCGCAGCGCCGAAATTAACGCCGTAATCGGCCGCAGCCACTTGAAACGTCTGGACGGGGAAATCAAAAAACGAAACAGAAATCTGAGATTCTTTTTAACGCATCTTGATGTGTCCCGGTACCGGACCGATTTTGCGCTGGACGGCGCAAGTAATTACGCATTTACACTCGTGCTGAGAGAACCGGATCCCCAATTTTCCCGAAAAGTCACGGCGGCGCTTGACCGGTGCAGTGTAGAGTACCGCCGCGGCACGTCCGGCGGAGGCAATCAATTGCGCCAGCCTTATTTGCGGCGATTGCTTGGCAACAGAGAGCATAAAAAATTTCCCAACACAGAGCATATTCACTTTTACGGATTTTACATCGGAAATTATCCCGGTCTGCCGCTTGAAAAAATTAAGCGGCTCTGCGAAGTATTGAATGGTCTCTGATGAAAGAAACCCTGACATTTAGACAGGCTATAAATCATGCGCTCTCTGACGAGATGGCCGCCGATGAAAATGTCTTTGTTTTCGGCCTTGACGTACCTGATCACAAACGCATTTTTGGAAGCACGGCGGGTCTCCTGGAAAAGTTCGGGCCCAAACGCTGTTTTGGAACCCCGCTTTCGGAAGACGCCATGACCGGCGTTGCGCTCGGCGCGGCCATAAGCGGCCTGAGGCCCGTTCACACGCACATTCGTGTCGATTTCATGATACTTGCCATGAATCAAATCGTGAATATGGTGGCCAACGCGCATTACCTCACGGCAGGCCAATTAAAGGTCCCGTTGGTTATCCGCGCCGTCATCGGCCGGGGCTGGGGACAGGGCGCTCAGCACAGCAAATCGCTCCAAAGCGTTTTCGCGCATATCCCCGGCTTAAAAGTGGTCATGCCCTCGTCTCCGCAGGATGCTTATGGCCTATTGCGTTCATCTATCCGCGACGATAATCCCGTCATATTTCTTGAGCACCGCTGGCTCTACGACGCGTCGGGAGAAGTGGAATTAGAGACAAAAATCCCCCTGGGCCGGGCTAAAATTCACCGCGAGGGGAAAGATGTAACCATTGTTTCCACCTCGTGGATGAATGTGGAAGCCATGAAAGCCGCCGAGATTCTCGCAAAAAGAAAGGTATCGCTTGAAGTGGTCGATGCCAGGACAATATATCCTTTGGACGGCGAAACGATCATTCAGTCCGTAAAGAAAACGGGGCGTTGTATCGTTGCCGACTACGATTGGATTTTCTGCGGCTTCAGCGCCGAAGTAGCCGCGCAAGTATCAAAGGCATGCTTCGGGAAATTAAAGAATCCGGTTGAACGCATCGGATTCGCGCATACGCCCTGTCCGACAACCCGTCCGCTTGAGAATGTATTTTATCCTTCCGCCGTCACCATCATACGCACGATTGAGAAAATGCTGGGCCTAGAGGAAACAGACCTGTCAGGCGAAACGTTTTACTCATGGGAAGAAAAATTTAAAGGGCCGTTTTAGCAATGATGAACTTTTTCCATGGTAAAAAAATTCTCGTAACCGGGGGCACGGGATTGATCGGCCGGCCGCTGGTCGAAATGCTCATCGACAAAGGCGCGCGGGTTCGAATCGCTTCGCTGGATGATCCTTCCCGCGCTCACGCCAAGGCCGAATTTAAGCAAGCAAACCTCATGAAACTTGAAAACTGCCTGGACGCCTGCGAAGGGATTGATTTTGTTTTTCACTTGGCGGGAATCAAAGGTTCGCCGGCCATGACCGCTAAAAAGCCGGCCAGCTTTTTTGTTCCAACGATCACTTTTAACACAAATATGATGGAAGCGGCCCGCGTTAGGGGCGTAAAGCGTTATCTATTTACGAGCACGATTGGCGTTTATGCGCCGGCCGAGATTTTCAAAGAGGATGATGTATGGAAAACGCTTCCCTCTGAAAACGACCGCTTTGCCGGGTGGGCCAAACGCATGGGCGAACTGCAAGCCGAGGCTTATGCCATTGAATACGGCTGGAAAGACATTGCGATTGTGCGGCCGGCCAATGTTTATGGCCCCTACGATAATTTTGATCCCGAGAATGCCATGGTCATCCCGTCGCTCATACGGAGAGCGTTTGACGGAGAAGATCCGCTCACCGTTTGGGGCGACGGTTCCGCCATCAGGGACTTTATTCACGCAAAGGACGTTGCGCAGGGAATGCTCCTGGTCATGGAGAAGTTGCCCGGAAAACCCGTCAATCTTGGCTCCGGAAACGGCGCCACAATCCGGAACATCGTGGAAATCATTGTGCGGAATTTAGACAAGAAGCCGGATGTTATCTGGGACACGGCAAAACCCTCCGGTGATAAGTTACGGTTGATGGATATGGCAAGAGCGCATGCCTTAGGATTTCAGCCCCAGATTTCCATTGAGGAAGGGATTCGCGAAACCATGGAGTGGTACAAGAAAAACAAAGATGCCGTTCATAAACGCTACAACGTTTTTAAGGAAGCAAAATTCTTTTAGGCGAAAATGGCGACCTATCTAATTAGCGGACACGAAAGCGGCCTCGGAAAGCATTTAAAGGAGTGCTTCGGCGGAAGAGGACTCGGCCGCAATACTCCGCTTGAAGAAATGGGTCGCCTCCGGCAGGAAGGTGTTGACATTATTATTCACTGCGCAGCCCGCCGGCCGCAGGCGGTGAAGTCGGACGCGCTCTTCCCGTTCATCGACGATAATATCTTTCTAACGGACCGGATGATTCAGATTCCGCATAAGAAATTCATATGCATTTCTTCTATCGGTGTTTACCCGAAAACCGTGGATCCCCATCATGAGGAAGAAGATATTCCTCTCGAAAAGGCTCCCGATTTCTACGCCGTCTGTAAACTGATTTCCGAAGCGCTCGTGAAGCAAAAATGCCGGAATTACCTTATTCTCCGCTGTGCCGCTCTGCTTGGCGTCCACGCGCGCCCAAACTCCTTAATCAAAATCGCGGAGGAGGACCGCCCCACGCTCACTTTGAGCGCGGATTCCGTCATGAATTACATCCGGCACAGCCAAGTAGCCGATTTCATTAAATTTTCCGTCGGAAGCAATCTTCAAGGCATATACAATGTCTGCTCGCGAGAGAATATCAGCCTGCTTAAGGTTGCGGAGATGCTCAGGAAAAAAGTTAATTTCGGGACGTTCCGTTACTCAACCGGAAACATGGTCAATAGGAAAATCAGTTCGGTCTTCCCCGTCTTTAAACAAACCTCCGAAGAAATGATCGATCAATTCCTGAGGGAGGACTTACCGAAAAGAAAATCGCAGCAACAGAAGGTGAAAACATCGTGACGGAGAAAAATATTCGGAAAGCGCTAATTACCGGTGCAGCCGGCTCGGGCGGAAGTTATCTCGCCGAATATATCGTGAAGCACCAGCCGCAGGTAGAGGTCCATGGTATTGTCCGCTGGCACAGCACCACATCGCTGAATAACCTGAGTGCGATCAAAGATAAAATTAAGCTGCACGACTGTGATTTAAACGATTTTGGGGCCGTATTTTCCGTCATCCGGAATGTAAAACCGGACGGCGTCTTTCACCTCGCTTCACATGCCAACGTAAGAAGTTCCTTCGACAATCCCCAAGCCGTGCTCAGCAATAATATTCTGGGTACGTGCAATCTTTTCGAAGCCATCCGGCTCGGTGGTATTGATCCAATGATTCAGCTTTGCAGCACCTCCGAAGTATACGGTCAAGTAGACCCAAAAAATGTGCCTATTCGCGAAGATTGTCCCCTACGACCTCTAAGCCCCTACGCTGTTTCTAAAGCAGCGCAGGACCTTCTGGGATTTACTTATTTCCGAAGCTACAACATGAAAATTATCCGAACGCGCATGTTTGCTTACATCAATCCGCGTCGTGACGACCTCTTTGCCACCTCCTTTGCCAAGCAGATCGCCCGAATAGAAGCGGGCCTTGAGAAAGAACTGCTTCACGGGAATCTTGACTCGGTTCGAACCATGATTGACGTTCGTGACGCTATGGAGGCCTATTGGGTCGCTGTCATTCGCTGTAAACCCGGCGAAGCCTACAATATCGGCGGAAATCGATCGTTGACGGTCGGCGAATTTCTGGAACTCCTCAAGAAACAAAGCCGTGTACCCGTTAAAAGCAGGGTCGATCCCGCTCTCCTCCGCCCTTCCGATGTCACGCTCCAGATCCCCTGTGTCGATAAATTTACAAAGGAAACCGGCTGGAAACCAAAACACAAATTCGAAGACAGCGTCAAACACCTTTTGGAATACTGGCGTGAACGTATCGCTAAAGAAAGAAAATAAAACAAGCGTAGCGGCGAACATTTCCGCGCCAGCGCGGAAATGTTCGCCGTCGTCATTCCGCGCACGCGGAAATCTGACAAATGTCAATGAAAACAACGCTTTTTGTCCCTACCTTAAATGAAATTGAAGGCATGAAAGCCATCATGCCGCGCATCAAGCGGGAATGGGCGGATGAGATTCTGGTGCTGGACGGGCATTCAACGGACGGTACGATTGAATACGCCAAAAAGATGGGTTACCGTCTGGTCATGCAAAGATCGAAAGGAATTACCAATGCGTACCGTGAGGCTATGGAGACTGCGCGGGGGGACATCATCGTTTCCTTCAGTCCGGACGGGAATTCTTTGCCTGAAGTCATCCCGGCGCTTATCGACAAAATGAAAGAAGGCTACGACATGGTCATTGCATCGCGATACCTAAAAGGCGCAAAGAGCGAGGATGATGACCCCGTAACGGCATTTGGCAATTGGATGTTCACTACACTCATCAATATCTGCTTCGGCGGGCATTACACGGATTCACTCGTCATGCTCCGCGCTTTCAAGAAAGATATCGTGAAGAAATTGCATATCGACGTGCCGCGGGCCGGCATGGAACCGATTCTTTCGATCCGCGCCGCCAAACAGAAATTAAAGGTGACAGAAATTCCGGCCAGCGAGCCTAAACGCATCGGCGGCATTCGAAAGATGAACCCACTTTTAAACGGCCTGGATATTTTGAGGCTTATCGCCGCGGAACTTATTCACCGCTAAAATTAGGTTTGATTCATACATGGCGTCTCCGAAGAAATTACTGATTTTAGGCGCTTCCGGATTCATAGGCCGGAATCTCCTCAGCTACTATGCCTCAAAACCCGAGTTTGAAGTTTGGGGAACATATTTGAAGAATCCCTTGCCGCCGAATGCGCAAATTCCTTCTCGCGTAAAGCTGCTCAAGGCAGATTTAACGGACAAAACCGAGGTAAATGATGTCATCAAAGGAAAAGACATCGTCATACAGGCGGCAGCCACCACGTCCGGAGCGAAAGATATCGTTTCAAAGCCGTATTACCATGTAACCGACAACGCCGTCATGAATTCGCTCCTATTCCGCGCCTGCCATGAGCAGCAAGTAAAACACGTGATTTTCTTCAGTTGCACAACGATGTATTCGGAACAACCCCGGCCGGTCAAGGAAACTGACTTCGACTACCGCATCATCGACAAATACTTTGGCGTCGGATGGACTAAGGTTTACATTGAAAAGTTATGTGAATTTTACGCACGCATCGGTCAGACCAAATACACAGCCATCCGGCATTCCAATATCTACGGCCCGCACGATAAATTCGATCTGGAACGGTCGCATGTGTTCGGGGCAACCGTGACCAAAGTAATGAAGGCGGCGGACGGAAAGATAACGGTGTGGGGAGACGGATCGGAAGAACGCGATTTGCTGCACGTGGACGACTTGATCTCTTTTGTGAATTGCGCCCTCCAGAAACAAATGGCCCCGTTTGAACTGGTCAATGTGGGGCTCGGAAAATCGATATCCGTTCACGAGCTCGTACGAAAGATCATAGAAATTTCCGGCAAGAATCTTAAGGTTGAATACGACAAATCAAAGCCAAGCATTAACTTCAAGCTTTCGTTAAATATTGACCGGGCGAAGAACATCTTCGGCTGGTCTCCGAAGGTTTCGCTCGATGAGGGAATTGTAAAAACATTGGCATGGTATGAAGAAACTCGAATAAAAACAACGGTGTAGGTTAATTTTGGCCACGTGGCCAAAATTGCCATCCAAGAGGTGATGATGTGGGACAGAATATTTTAGTTACAGGGGGAGCGGGATACATTGGATCGATCTTGGTGCCGGCCTTGCTTGAGGCAGAACATTCCGTAACCGTACTCGATAATTTCATGTATGGCCAGAACAGTCTGGCTCATGTCTGTTATCATCCTCATTTTAAAATTGTGCGCGGCGATGTACGCTCGGAATCCACGATAAAACCGCTTCTCAAGAAATCAGATGCCATTATTCCGCTTGCGGCATGGGTAGGCGCGCCGCTCTGTAACCAAGATCAAATCGCGGCAACGACTACCAACCGCGATGCCATTATGATGATGACTAAACACATGGGCCGGGAACAGCAGATTCTCTTTCCGACAACCAACAGCGGATATGGGGTCGGTCAGAAGGGAAGATATTGCACGGAGAAAACACCGCTTCGGCCCGTTTCGCTTTACGGGCGGTTAAAAGTGGAAGCGGAGGAAGCCGTGCTCAGGCGGAAAAACTCCATTAGTTTCCGGCTGGCAACGGTATTCGGCATGTCGCCACGCATGCGGATCGATCTTTTAGTGAATGATTTCACGTACCGCGCCATGCACGACCGGTTCATCGTGCTTTTTGAAGGGCACGCGAAGAGAAATTATATTCATATCCGGGACGTGGCGCGCGTATTTTTACACGGCTTAGACCGGTTTTCACAAATGTGCGGCGGGGCCTACAACGTGGGGCTTTCTGACGCAAACTTGTCCAAGAAGGAACTTTGCGTGCGGATTAAGAAACATCTTCCCTTTGTCATACACGAAGCGGCATACGGAGAAGATGTCGACAAGCGGAATTACATTGTCTCGAACGAAAAAATCGAGAAAACCGGATTCAAGCCCATATTCTCGCTGGACGACGGCATTGTGGAATTAATCAAGGGCTATACGATGATCCGGAATTCGCGGTATTCAAACGTCTGAGGAATTCCGGCGCTCTTCTTCTTTCTTTTCTCTGCGCAATAATTCCCAATACTTCGCGTAGCTCGCAAACTGATAAAGCCCGTTAAAAACCGCCACGGCAAATCCGACAAATCCGTCCCGGAATCCCTGCTTCAGAACGTAGGTCTTCAAAAACCGGTCCACCATCTTCCGGGCACAGAGAAACGGCCCAATTTTACGCCGCTCTTTCAGCCATTTCTGTGCTTCCCAGGTTGTCTGCTGGTTTGACTTCTCGAAAAAATGGCTGAAATCCCTGTAGGAGAAATGAATGATATCGTGTTTCAGCCGGCCAGAGGGCCCGTCGAGGAAAACCCGGGGATGGACTTCAACCTCTTCCCAGCGAAAGTACTGCCGGTTAAAAAGAACAAGCTGGCGGGCCGGATACCACCCGCCGAATTTCACCCAATAATCCCCGATGTAATTTTGCCGCGGAATGGCGTAACCGCGGTACTGAGGCCCCATCTTCAATAGCTGCTTGATTTCCTCCGCCAGCTCCGGAGTCACCCGTTCGTCCGCATCAAGTTTCAGCACCCAATCAAACCGGACTTTTTCAAGCGTCCAGTTGCGAAACTTCCCTTCGTTGATCTTTTCCCCTTCCCGCGCGATCACCCGGGCCCCAAGCAACTTAGCCATCGGAACAGTGCCGTCCGTACTGCCGTCATCGATCAGCAAAATATCTTCCGCCCAACGCACGCTTTCAATACACTCGCGTATACGCTTCTCCTCATTTTTGGTGACGATCGTGACGCTGAGCGGAGCAAGTTCTATGGAAGTTCTGCTAGCGGTCATCGGCGTAGATGAGTTCCTCTACCACTGCCTTCGCAACATTCCGGATCAACGGATCCCGGGCGTCTGTAAGTTTCTTGATATCTTCATCAAAACCGTCCAGTTCAAACCGCACGATCAGCGTTATGGCGCTGAGTGTGTTCCAGCGCGTGCCGTCGGACAATATTTTACTAAGATAAGCCCCGGCTTGTTTTTCTTCAAATGTCCCGGCCCCGTTAAACTCGCTGGCATCCTCATCCAGAATGTCCAGAAGCGGCTTTTTCAGGCGCGGCGGAAGGATTTCGTCCAAAAGCTCCATGGCATTGGCCTGGAGCTGCGCATCTGTCTGCTGGAGCGCATTATAGATTTGAAACGATTCCTCGCACCCGCAAAAAAGTCCGAACAGCCGGAAAATCCGTTCTTCCAAGTCATCCATGCGGTTTTCCTGCGCCTCGAGAAACCGGTCATCGGGCAATTCATGCACATTTCGCTTAAGACAATATATGTGGAAAGCTGCTTTTAATTTACTGGCGTGATGCCAGCGCTCGACCGACTGGGAAATTTCATATTCCAAGAGCGGCTGGTCCAGAGAAAGATCGCCGTTGGCCGCGCGCATTTTGTTGAGTGCTTTCAATGCGTTAAAACGGACCGTGGTGTTCCTGTGACTCAACAGTTCCTGAAGCACATCAACCGCTTCGTTCTTCGGCATAAGCGTCAGCATGAGAGGGAGTCCATAGCGCCACTCCATGCCAAGGCGCTGTTCATTAATGCAATCTACGACACAATCCACCACCCAGCCGCCTTTACGCAGCCACGGTGCATGGGTTTCCAGATCTTCTTTCTTCTGTGATTTCATGACGGCTACGAAAGCGCTGGACTCGGCTTCAGATGGAGCACGGCGCCTCGCTACATCCAGCATGATCTCGCGTTCCTTTTCCCGTTCAGCACGCGCGTCTTCGATAAGACGGCCGATGTTATCCCTTAAGTAATCCACGGAAGTGTAATAAGCGCATTCCGCTATGGTGCCGCCTAAGCGGATGGAAGAAAATGAAGACTTCTGCATGAGCGACGCGATACGCTGTGCAGATCTCGTCCGATACCTGGCCACATAGAGAACGCGTTCGCCGGATTCTTCAACCGTTCCCTTTTCCAGAATATCCTGGATCTCTTGATCACGCTGCCTGGCTTTCCGTTCTTCTTCCAGCATTTTTACGATGGAAACGGGCTCGTCGGTCTTGACTTGCTGGATCCGCCATTTAAATGCTTCCGCGCTTTCAAGGTTCTTTGCGACATTCAAACCGCGCATCAAAAAAAGCTGCTCTTCTTGATGATGCTTTCCCATGGCTTCGAGCAGTGAGCCAAAAAGCAAAACCATGGAGCGGCTCACCAAATTCCCTTTCTGCACAATAGGACCCCGAGCCAAATAGGTACGAAGGCGGTTGCGGTAATCTCCTTTCATGATAACGACCATGAGAATCCACATACCGGTGATCGCCAACGTAACCAAACTGAGTTTGCGGACACCGAAATCTCCGGCTTCGGAGAAAGCGATGATCAGCACATTTCCAAGCATATCCGCAGCGCGGTATCCGACCATATCGATAACGGGCTTTACGCGATAGCGCGTTTCCCGGTCAACAGGCAGATACAACACCTCCTTGGTTGTTTGATTTAAAGAGTAATTCATTCCTTTGTCGTAAATCCAGGTCATGAGTCCGATCCAAAGCTCCGGGTGAATCAAAATTCCGAGAGACCCCGTAGCGACACCGACGGGCAACAGGAACAAGGCGGCCACGACGCCCAACTTCCGGAGAATAAAACTTGTAAAGAAAAATTGAATGATGAGCGAAACCGTGTTGGCGTAAAGATAATAAGTGCCGAAGGAAGCGGTGAGCTGATCCTGCTCAAGAACCTCCACAATATTCTTAAATTGATAATCGATAACGGAAGACGCGATTTTCGCGAATGAAATCAAGATCAACACGATAAAAAGGTATCGATTGCGAAATACCTCCACAAGCGCTTTAAGAAAATCCCCAAAACTCCGCTGGGCCTCCCCCACCCGGAATTGAGTCCTCCCCTCTTCTTCGGAACTTGCAGATGCAGTCCCTTCGCGCCGTTTGATTACCCACAGAACGTTAATGATAGGGATACAAAAAAGCAGAAGAAACGCCGCGATCAGCAAGAGCGATCTCGTTCCGACAACGGTCGCGAGCTTCGCCGTAATGGACGAGCCGACAATCCCGCCGAGGATTCCCCCGCTTCCGACAAATCCGAAAAGCCTTTTCGCCTCGCGCACGTCGAAAATATCGTTGGCAGCAGTCCAAAAAAGCGTTACGTTCAGCACCGAATAAATTCCTACCCAGACGTAAAATGTGTAGGCAATCCAGAACCGCGGCTGTCCAGCCTGCCACCAAAACGCCAGCAGCACGATTACGGAAAAAGCCACGCAGGAGGACAGATAAACATTTTTCTTAAGGAAGCGCACAAGCCCCACCATGAACCAGACCATGGCCACCAACACGATGGGCGTTAAAATTTTAGCAAATGGAAGGTCTTTAGCGCCGTGCTGACCGATAAAAAGCGAGTCCCGGACCGGTTTGATAATGTAGAGAGCTGTAATGACCAAAAAAAAGTAAGCAAATGTGAGAAGGGCCTGAGGCCATTCGTTTTTCTTGACTCTCAGGATGGGGGAAAGAACGCTTTTTAGGAACTGTACGGGCATTTTGTCCGCGTCCGAAGGATAATCAGCTAACGGTAAACTTACTCGGATATTTCTCTAAACAGGTGATTAAGTATAGAAGAGGGGATAAACACAATCAAGTTATAAATGGTTTCGAGAAGACGGAAAGATGTGAACGTTGGTGCTGACAAATTCAAAGGCATAAAGCGTTGCGGAATAATTCTATGGAAGGATCTTCAGAATCGGAAACGGTGAGAATGCTCAATACATCGAAACGAACTGGACGATCTTCACGATAGTTGATCGCATTGAGATACCATTGTGCAACGCGGTAAAGCTGCCGTTGTTTTCGAAACGTGACGGCTTCCTCCGGCATTCCGGTTTCCGTGTGAGAGCGCGTCTTCACCTCCACGAATACAATGGCATTCCCTTCTTCGCAAACGAAATCCAATTCTCCGACCGGACAGCGGAAATTAGCTTCAAGTATTTTGTAGCCATTTTCGATCAGAAACTTTTGCGCCCAAATCTCTCCGCGCCGCCCAATCTCGTAATTTAAAGCCAAAGCAGCCCCCCTATGCTAATTAACAACCTGCTTCTTTTCGCGGAGATGATAGAGGCGGCTTTTGCGTACATCACCAGCCTTTTCAACAACAACTTTTTCCACCGTAGGCGAATGAAGCGGAAATATCTTTTCAATCTGATCGCCCCGCTCGGTTCTAAGCACGGTAAAAGATTCACGCAGGCCCGAACCGTGGCGGCGGATGACCATACCTTCGAAGATCTGCGTGCGCGTCTTGTCCCCTTCGTGAACTCGCGTATGAACCTTGACCTGATCACCCACGCGAAACGCGGGCGTTTTTTCCTTCATGTACTTTTTTTCGACAAGTGCAATTTTTCTATTCATACCGAACCTCTCTGTCTTTTATCACGATAATAAATCGGGCCTACGATTTTTTGTCCGCTGCAAAGCCTGTTTCCTGCGCCACTTCTCGACTTCCTCATGATTCCCCGAAATTAAAACTTCGGGAACTGCATGCCCTCTGAATGCACGCGGCCGTGTATAATGCGGATAATCCAGGAGCCCATCATTAAATGACTCATGATCAAGCGATGCGACGTTTCCCAAAACGCCGGGTACCAGACGTACTAAGGCGTCGATAACGCAGAGAGCGGGAATTTCGCCCCCTGTCATTACAAAACCTCCGATTGAAATCTCTTCATCCATCAAATGCTCACGCACCCGCTGATCAACGCCTTCGTAGTGCCCGCAAAGCAAAAGAATTCTGGGCTCTTCCGACAGCCGTTTGGCAACGGACTGCGTAAAAGGCTTTCCGTCGGGTGTAAGGTAAATCTTTCTCGAGGGCCCGTCGCAAATATCCTCAATGGCCCGGAAAATAGGTTCCGCCTTCATCACCATGCCTGGACCGCCTCCGAAAGGCTTGTCGTCTGCCTTCTTGTGACGATCGGTTGTGTAAGCTCTAATATCATGAATCCGGATACGCACCAGACCCTTTTTCTCGGCAATTTTTAGAATGGATTCCTCAAGAGGCCCTTTAAACATTCCCGGAAATAAAGTCAGCACGTCTATGCTTAGACGCGGATTTGTTTTCCTCTTGTTCTCACTCATAAAAATTATTGAACCCCTAAAGACCACTCAGGCGGGCTCGAAGCCCGCCCGCTAAATTTTGCGCTGCCGCCGGCCGCGTTCCTTGCGAACGGGACAGCCTGCAGACTAACGGCTTGTTTTCCCGACCAGACTTTTTACGGTATCCGATGGCTTGGCGCCCACGCCAACCCAGTACTTATATCGATCCAATTTTATCGTGATCCCGGCCGGAGTTTTGCCCGGATCGTAATATCCGATTTCTTCTATAAAACGCCCTTCGCGCGGGCTTTTAGCGTCGGTAACGACAACCCGCCACTTGGCTTTTTTGGTAGTTCCTGTTCTCTTCAATCTAATCTTTACCGCCACGGATCCTCCTAATCAATTTTTGATATTCAATTGTTCAAGCTTTCTCCCGCCAGATGCGCGCGCCGATTTTCTCCAGCTTTTTTTCAACCTTCTCGTAGCCGCGGTCCAAATGATACACGCGATATACCTCGGTTCTTCCCTCTGCAGCAAGCCCCGCCAAAACCAGGGCGGCTGACGCGCGCAAATCCGAAGCCATCACCGGCGCCCCGCTCAACTTCTTTACGCCATGCACAATAGCGCTGCCGCCCTCAAGAAAAATCTGCGCACCCATGCGGCCCAGCTCGCTGATATGAATAAAGCGCTCCGGATAAATCTTTTCCGTGACAACGCTGATGCCCTTCGTAACGGACATCAGCGCGGTAATCTGGGCTTGTAAATCCGTCGGGAAACCCGGATACGGAAGTGTCGTAATCTTCACCGGTTGGACGGCCTTTCCGCGAACATCCACAAAACCGTTATGTGTAGCAATGCTCACGCCCGATTGGCGCAATTTGTCGATCAGCGCCGTATTGTGAGACGGATCAGAACCTTTGATCAGCAAATGACCGCCGGTGATGGCCGCCGCAGCCATGAACGTTCCGGCTTCGATACGATCGCTAATCACGCGATGTTCAGCCCCTCTTAACTTTCGAACGCCCAGAATACGGATCATATGCGTTCCGGCGCCTTGAACGGACGCACCCATCGCATTCAAAAAGCGCGCTAAATCCTCAACCTCCGGCTCGCATGCAGCATTAATGATGGTAGTCTCGCCTTCGGCTAAAACGGCGGCCATCATCACATTTGCGGTGGCCAGAACCGAAGAACCATAAGCGCCGCCCAGATAAACCTCAGCGCCCCGCAATTTCTTCGCCCGTGCCTTTACGTAGCCGTGTTCGATGGAAATATCGGCGTTCAGCGCCGCAAGCCCTTTCAAATGAAGATCGATCGGCCGGGGACCGATGATACATCCGCCCGGCATCGAAACGTCTGCGCGGCCGAGCCGGGCCAGAAGCGGGCCCAACACGCAGATAGAAGCGCGCATGGTGCTCACTAATTTCCACGGAGCGTGGGCTTCGATATGACGCCCGGGTTTGACATGAACGGAGCCTTCGGCGAACGTAGCGCTTGCGCCCAAGGAGCGCAATATCTTAATCATGGTTGCCACATCTTGCAAGTCCGGCACGCCGTGAATAACGGACGCGTCTTCGGTCATCAATGTGGCTGCCAAGATCGGAAGCGTTGCGTTTTTCGATCCCGAGATCTCAATACTTCCGTTAAGAGGCTTTCCGCCCTCTATAACAATTTTATCCATTGTATGTCCTTAAAATGTAAAAGCTTACGAAAAATAGGAGTTTGCCCTGCTGGCCCGGTAGCGGGCCAGAGCTATTCTCCGAACGCCGGCATAATCGGCCATCATGCGAATATGCGAGTATCCTAAACTTTTAAAGACCGGCCGGATTTTCTCGGCCTGGCCCATGCCTATCTCAAGCGCCAGCAATCCGTCCCGCGCGAGAAAATTCCTCGCCTCATCCGCAATCCTTATGATGGTCTCCGTTCCTTCCGATCCTCCAAACAAAGCTTCGCGCGGCTCAAACACAACTTCACCTTCGAGTGCTTTCATATCGGCTCCGGAAAGATACGGCGGATTTGAAACGATGCATTCAAAACGCATGGCCGGAACTTTTTCAAACAGGTTCGAGAGAATGAACCGGTCTTGCATACGCAACCCCAAACGCTCTGCATTTTTCTCAGCAAGAGAAAGGGTTTCACGGGAAAAATCCGAAGCCCAAACTTGGGCGAAAGGAAGATAACGTGCCAAACTCAAAGCGATATTTCCGCAGCCGGTGCCCAAATCAATAATACGCACTTCTCCACTCGGTATCTTTCTTCTAATCTCACCGAGAACATTTTCGACAAGAAGCTCCGTCTCCGGCCGTGGAATCAAGCATGACTGATTAACCAGAAAAGGGAAATCCATGAAATTAGCTTCCCTGATCAAATATTGGAGCGGAAACCGTTTGGCGCGCTCCCGCACCAGAGAAAAAAATCTTTTCCGGCGCGCGCGTTCCACCACTAAAGAACGCTCCAAATAAAGCCCGGCAATGCCCAATGCGGCAGTATTTCTTGCCGGCACGAACACTCCGGAACCTTTGAGCACGTACTCTAGCAATCTCTCGCTGGTCAATCGATGTGTGATGACCCCCGACTGTTTCAAGTAACGGTCGCCGGCATTAATGAGGTTGATCACGCTGGCCTTCACGCCGCCGGCTCCTTTTTGCTGAGGCGCTCTTTCCGATCAGCGTTCTCCAGCGCTTCGACAATCACCGCAAGTTCACCCTCTAAAACTTCCTCCAGATTATGCACGGTTAATTTTATCCGATGGTCAGTCACACGTCGATCAGGAAAGTTGTAAGTTCGTATTTTTTCCGACCGATCGCCGGTCTTCACCTGTTCCCGTCTTGAGCTGGCGCGCTCGGCTTGCTGTTTAGTCCGGTAGTAATCGAAAAGACGGGTTCTCAAGATTTTCAACGCCTTGGCTTTGTTCTTATGCTGACTTTTCTCATCCTGGCAGCTAACCATCATACCGGTAGGCAGATGCGTAACCCGTACGGCAGAATCCGTGGTATTCACGCTCTGACCGCCCGGCCCTCCCGATCTAAAAACGTCGATGCGTATGTCTTTGGGGTCGATATTGACCTCCACTTCGTCAGCTTCCGGCAAAACAGCCACGGTTACAGCCGAAGTATGAATCCGTCCGCTGGCTTCCGTGTTAGGAACGCGCTGGACGCGGTGGACACCGCTTTCAAACCTAAACTTGCCGAAAGCTGCGCAGCCCGAGACTTCGAATATAACCTCTTTGAATCCGCCCAGTTCAGTTGGATTGGAACTCATGATGTCAACGTCTAGCCCCAGGCGATTGGCATATCGGGTATACATTCTAAATAAATCGGCGGCAAAGAGAGCGGCCTCTTCACCCCCCGTGCCCGCCCGTATCTCAACCAAAACGGCCTTATCCGTCATGCCTTGGTCGCTTTCCATAAGGAGCAGGTTTTCAAGCTTCTGTTCAAAGGCAGATTGTTTCCCCGCCAAAACTGCCGCTTCTTCCTCATAAAGTTTGATCATATCCCGATCCGAAGCCTCCGCGGAAAGTCGTTTGACTTCCTCATGCTCGAGCTTTGTCTTCTTTAAGGTTCTGTACGTCTCAACGATTTCCTGAAGACCGGCCATCTCCTTGGCCAAAGCCTGGAACTGAGAGGTATCCTTGGCGGTTTCGCGGGCCGAGAGTTTCTCTTCCAACTCCCTGTAGCGTTGTTCAATCGCATCCAGTCTTTCGTACACTATCTATTACTCTGTTTCATAAGTTCTTAACCGGGTTTTGAAATCAGAAACCCGTTACCAGATACCAGAAAATCTGGTTACTGGCCCCTGGCTACTGGTTTCTCAAAACTGCGCACGAATTTATGATCGCCTGTACTATTTCTTCTGGGCAGGCTGCTCGGCAGGCTTTTTCTTGCCGCCCTTTCCACCAGAGGCGGATCCGCCCACCAATCTTTCGGCGGAGGCGGGTGCTCCTCCGCCTGAGCGTGCCGATTTCGGAGGCTCGGGTGCGTTTTGTATGGTTGGAGAAAAAGAAATAGTTTGTCTTGATTTTTTCACTTTCTTACCGGTGGTCACGCGGCCTTCAAAACGCTTTTGGAACTTGTCTATCCGGCCCGCCGTATCCAGCAGCTTTTGCTGGCCCGTAAAAAACGGGTGGCAGGCGGAGCAGACATCCACCGAAATACTTTCGCGGGTGCTCCTGGTTTCAATAACATTTCCACAGGCGCACCGAATCACAGCCGTCCCGTACGCAGGATGAATATTGGGTTTCATAATGATGTTACCTCACATTTCCAATTGTTCGGATTTCTCTTTTCGTACATCCCAATGAGCCCATGTTAGCGGTCGAATTAAGCTGCCTTTCTATTTCTTTTGCCGGGAACAATCCCCTTATTGTAAAAATCCAAACGCGCCTGGCCGTGAAGCTTACTGGCTTCCTTTGCGACTTCTCTTTTCCACCGCCTGACTTCGAGCATTGCCTTGGATTCTTTTTCTTTATATTTCATAACCGATGACCTCCCGAGGAGAAATAATTTCAATGTGTTTATAGCCCATTTCCTCATTTACAAGGTTGATTAACTTGATACGACGCAGATTGACTAAATCTTTGTAGTTCCAGCTCACGACTGCATCCAAATTATTAATGGTAGCAATAGCAACATGCTGTGCATCTTCCAAAGAAGACGGCGGAAGCACTCCAGACCGGATATAAGCCTCCGCCAATAAATCAGCATCTTTTGTGAGTTCCAAAACAGGAATATTAATAATTCGTTCCTTCAACTCTTCCCGTTTTTGAAGCAGAGCTCTTTCGATCTCGCGGATGACGACAACGGAAACATAAAACTCATATTGAGACCGAATTTGATGATCAAATAAAGACTGCGTGATTCTTTGCTTTTCAGGTGTGTCGGGTGCAAACAGGTGATTCGGCACTGAAGTATCGAGATATAACTTAAATGGCCGCTTAAAGAATTCAGGCATTTTTTTCAAAAAATATCAGAGGTTCTCATTTGACCCAAGCTGGCCTTGCGTATCCGGAGTAATGCGCACGCGTTTCTCCGCAACCTTTTTCCCATTTTTGCTTGCTACTTGCCTCTGGCTACTGGCTACTTTTTGTTTTCAAGTTTGCTCATGCTCAGCAGGAATTCCGCATTGCTCTTAGTCTTCTTGATGCGCTCGATGAGAAGCTCCATGGCTTCCGTTTGGTTCAGTTCGTTTAAAACCTTCCGAAGCAGCCATACGCGCTGAAGCTCATCGGGATGCATGAGCAGTTCTTCCTTGCGCGTATTCGACTTTTTGATATCGATGGCCGGATAAATGCGCTTCTGGAAAAGCGTCCGATCGAGCTGGAGTTCCATGTTGCCCGTGCCTTTGAATTCCTCGAAAATCACTTCGTCCATGCGCGATCCGGTATCGATCAGGGCCGTTGCCAGGATCGTAAGACTTCCGCCTTCCTCGATATTACGGGCAGCGCCGAAAAACCGCTTGGGACGATGCAGCGCGCTTGAGTCCACACCGCCGGAGAGAATTTTTCCCGAATGCGGAACAACCGTATTGTAAGCGCGGGCCAGACGCGTGATGCTGTCGAGCAGAATCACGACGTCGCGCCTGTGTTCAACCAGCCGCTTTGCCTTTTCAAGAACCATTTCCGCAACCTGCACGTGACGTTCTGCCGGCTCGTCAAAAGTGGAGCTGACCACTTCGCCCTTTACCGAACGCTGCATGTCCGTAACTTCCTCCGGCCGCTCATCAATCAAAAGCACGATGAGGATGACATCGGGATGGTTTGCCGTGATTCCGTGCGCGATCTGCTGCAGCAGAATGGTTTTACCGCTGTAAGGCGGCGCCACGATAAGGCCGCGCTGACCCATACCGATGGGCGTAAGAATTTCCATGATACGCGTTGAGATCTTATCCGGCTCGGTTTCAAGCCTCAGACGGCTTTGGGGATAAAGCGGGGTGAGGTTATCGAAATTCGTCTTATTCTTAACCTGCTCGGGATCTTCAAAATTCACCTTTTCAACCTTGAGCAGCGCCATGTAACGCTCGCCCTCCTTGGGAGGACGGATTTGCCCGCTCACGGTGTCGCCGGTTCTTAAACCGAACTTCCGGATCTGCGAAGGACTCACGTAAATGTCATCCGGGCACGGCAGGTAGTTATAATTCGGCGAGCGCAGGAAACCAAAACCGTCCTGTAGAATTTCAAGTACACCCTGCCCATACATGACGCCTTCGGATTCCGTCCGGGACTGGAGGATCTTAAAGATCAAATCCTGCTTCTTCAGCCCGGAAACACCCTCGGTAATGTTGTACTTCTTGGCGAGTTCCTGGAGCTGGGTCACCTTCATTTTGCGAAGAGACTCAATATCCAGTCCGTCAATGGTCGCGGACGGACGGTTGTTGTTGCCGTTTTCCTTGGGCGGATGGTAGTTGTTATTTTCAAAATCACGGCGCGGCGGTCCGCCCATATCGTGCCGTCTTTCCGGCCGCATGCGCGGGCCGCGGTGATGTTCTCTTTGCTCAGGTCTTGATGTCATGTTCTTAACCTCTTTCTTTGATTTGGTTAATTTGGGCCCAAACCCGTTTCGCCTGCCGAGCGGTTTTGGATAGCCCGTTCGAATTATCAATTACAAAATCGCTGCGTTTTATCTTTAATGCCAAAGGCATCTGCGCCTTCATCCTTAAATCTATTTCGCGCTTTGTCCAGCCGCGCTTCAACCGCAATCGCTCAAGAATTTTTTTCTTGGACGCAGCAACGACAACAGTCCAATCTACCTGCCGATGAAAGCCCGTTTCAAAAAGAAGCGGAATCTCAATAACCATGATGGCGCGGCGAGTCCGCGCTAATTCCTGCCGGATCCCCCTAAAAACATAGGGGTGAATAATGCGTTCGAGCTGTTTCCGCTCCGCGGCATGTGCGAAAACAATCCGCGCTAGTTTTTCCCGGTCGACAGTGCCGCCGTTTTGTAAAATTGACCGGCCAAACATCTTGACAACTTTACGATATGATCCCCCGGATTTTTGAAGCGCCCCATGGACTAACCGATCCGTGCTGATAACATGAGCGCCCCATTTCCGGAAAAAGCGCGCCACGGTGGACTTGCCGCTCCCAAACGTGCCCGTAAGACCAACCACTCGCCCTTTCGCCGATTCGCCTTTTCGCCTTTTCGTAACTCACCCCTTGTACCAGCTTTCTCCAACATGTATGTCTACCTTAAGGGGCACGTTGAACTTCAAAGCGTTTTCCATTTTCCTGCGCACCAGTTCGGATACGTCTTTAAGTTCCCGGTCAGGAACATCAAAAACCAGTTCGTCATGAACTTGAAGCATCAGCAGCGTTTCATACTTTTCTTTGAGCAAATCATGGTAAATATCGATCATAGCCCGTTTAATCAAATCAGCGGCGGAACCTTGAATAGGTGCGTTGATAGCGGCACGTTCCGAGAAATTACGGATATTGGCATTGCTGGAATTAATTTCCGGGAAATACGCTCGGCGGCCCAAAATAGTGGTTAGAAAACCTTCCCTGCGCGCGCGTTCTTTCTGGGATTCCATAAACTCAAGCACGCGGGGAAACTGCTTAAAGTAGGATTTGATGAAATTATCGGCATCCCCCACCGAAATCTGGAGGTCTTTCGAAAGCCCGAAAGCGGTCTTGCCGTAAATAAGGCTGAAATTAACGGTCTTGGCTGCCTGCCGCATCTCGGAGGTGACCTCCTTTTCCTTCACTCCGTAAAGTGTGCAGGCCGTCAAAACATGAATATCCAGCCCTTCCTGGTAAGCTTTCATGAGTGTCTTGTCTTCCGTAAAGTGCGCTAGAATTCGAAGCTCGATCTGCGAATAATCAGCGGAGAGAATTTTCCGGCCCTTCGCGCGCGGGATAAATGCCTTTCGAATCTGCCGGCCCAGTTCAGAGCGGATGGGAATGTTCTGCACGTTGGGATCCGTCGAACTCAAACGGCCGGTCGAAGTCGTTGTCTGATTAAAAGACGTATGGACCAAACCCGTTTCCGGATTTACCAACTCCGGCAGAGCATCCATATAGGTAGACTTCAGTTTTGATTTTTCCCGGTATTCAAGCAAAAGTCTCGGCAGTGAATGCGTCTCGCTTAACTTCTCAAGCACGCTGGTATCGGTTGAAAATCCGGTCTTCGTACGCTTTATTTTCGGCAAGTTCATTTTTTCAAAGAGAATCCCGGCAAGCTGTTTGGTGGAGTTGATATTGAATTCCTCACCGGCTTCACCGTAAATATCGCGCGCGAGCGCAGCCAATTCCTTATCGCATTGTTTGGAAAGCTCTCCGAGAATCTTAACGTCGATCTTGACGCCCGTGCGTTCCATGGCAGCAAGTACTTCAAGAAGCGGCATTTCGACTCTTTCAAAAAGATTCCGAAGCCCGTCTTCCGTAAGCCGCGGCTTAAAAACATCTACCAGCCGCCAAACGCAATCCGAATCCTCACAGGAATATTCCCCCACTTTTTCGACAGGCACCTGATCCATGGTGATGGCTTTTTTGCCCGACCCGATGAGCGATTCGGTGGTGATCTTTTTCACGCCAAGGTGCTCAAGCGAAAGATCATCCAAATTATGATTCAGCTTTGATGCGTTCAGAAGATAAGAAGCGATCATGGTGTCGAAAGCCGCTCCGGCGAGCCGAACGCCGTGGCGGTGGAGCACGTTCAGATCGTACTTAATATTTTGTCCATACTTTTCGACCGCGGAATCTTCGAGAATAGGCTTGAGCTCCCTTAAAACTTTACCGGTGGGCAGACCAACTCCCGCATGATCGCCGGAAACCGGAATGTAATAGGCTTCGTGCGCCTTCCATGAAAAGCTGATGCCGACCAGCTTGGCCAGAAGAGGGTCTTCGGAAGTTGTTTCCGTATCTACCGCAAATGCTTTTAATTTAGACAGCTTCCCCAGAAAATCGTGAAACTCTTTTTCAGTTTTAATGATGCGGTACGACCGCTCTTCGGACGTTTCCTCCGAAAATTCCTTAATCAGCGAACGAAACTCGAGACGCTTAAAAAGTTCGAGCAGCTTTTTCCCGTCCGGCTCGGCAAGCGCCAGATCGCTTAACTCAGCTTTGATCGGAACTTCACAGTGAATCTCGGCGAGTTTCCTTGACTGGAGCGCCATATCCTTATTTTCAACTATTTTCTCTTTCACAGACTTGCTCTTAATTTTCTCCGCATTCTTCAACAAATTATCCAGCGAACCAAATTCCTTGATGAGGTTAACGGCTGTTTTCGGACCGACGCCGGGCACGCCGGGAATATTGTCCGAACTATCGCCCATCAGCGCCATGACATCGACAATTTTATCCGGACCGAGCCCCTCAAAACGCTCGCGGACCTTCTCGGCATCATAAATAAGGCCTTCCTTATGGATACTGAATACCTTTATGTTGGAATTCACTAGCTGCAATATATCCTTGTCGCCCGTGGCAATATAAATCTCACGATCGCCTTTCGCTAACCGTCTTGCCAGCGTTCCGAGCACATCGTCAGCTTCAAAACCTTCCTGCTCGTAGATAGGAATCCGGTAAGCCGAAATCATTTCCTTAATAACGGGAATCTGCTCGACCAAGTCACCCGGCATGGGTTTACGGGTAGCCTTGTATTTTTCGTACAACTCATCGCGAAATGTCGGCCCGGCCAGGTCAAAACAAACCGCCACATGTGTGGGCTGCTGTTCCTGAATAATCCGTCTTAGCATCATCATGAACCCGTAAACCGCGTTTGTGGCCTCCCCCTTGGAGTTGGACAAATGCTGAATCGCATAATAAGCGCGATAACAGAACGCGTTCCCATCCAATAAGTAAACTTTTTCTTTCATGATGTCTGAAATCGGCTTGAATTCGGCCAGAAACCTAGCCCGCGGGGCTTGTTCTAAATTTTTTGCTGAAAAGAATTTAGAAAGGTTGAAGTGCGCTCATCGTAACCGAAACATTCGCCTTTTGCAAGGATTTTTTACTTAGGAGCACGCCGCGATGAACGATATAAATTGCTGTAATTAAACAGCTTACAGATTGTAAATCTATTTCAAATAGCTATTCTCAGAACTGCGAATGGAGGCTCTTACAAACATCATTAGGTAGGTCCGCGCCTGTGAACGGGTCTCTTGCTTCGAAAGACGGCTGAGCAGTGGAATTCGGTTAAGAATAGGAATGGATCGGTCCTTGACAATTTCCGTTTCAGCTACATATCCGCCAATAATAGCCGTCCCGCCGTTAACCACCGTAAGGGTCGTATCGGCCTGTTGATTGGTGAAAACCGGAAGTGTCACAAACGGCTGTTCCGAAGTTTCAAGAGTGCTTGTCGGCGCGACGTTGATGGTCTTCGTCGTCGTCAAATCGGCACGTACAAATGTCGGATGCAGTTCGAGTGTAATCGTCCCATCCGCATTAATCGTCGGTGTCACATCCAGAATTGTTCCGGACTCGGCAATGCCGATCTTGGGCTTAAGCGTAACCACGGGATCGGATCCCGTCGTGGCTTCAGACTCCAACTCTCTCACATAATACTGGGCTTTCTCGATCTTGAGATGCGCTCGCTGATTATTCGTAACAATAATCCTCGGCGCAGACAAGGTATTGACTTCGGCCTTGGATGAAATCAGGTCAAAAAAGAAACGAAAATCAAATCCGTCACTGAGCACGCCGAACGAAAGCTGGCCCGTAGCGCTTGCGGAGTCGGCAATATTGGCAAAATCCACGAAATGGGTGAAAGTATCGTCCCCAAAAGTGATATCGGTTCCGACACGGCCCAGCTTCCCGGCCGTCTCAGCGCTCGCATCCAGCAAAATTTCATCAATGCCCAAGCCTTCGAAATCGGTGGATGAAATTGTAATGATCTGTGCCTCGATCTCGATTTGCTGTTTAAAAGCGCGGCGGACGCGGTTCAGCATTCTTCCGATTTCCTCATGATTTTGCGGCGTATTTCTGACAAAAAGCTGTCCCGTATTGCGGTTGAAAACAACGGTCGAGCCCTGGACGTCAAAATTCACCATTTTCCGGACAAGCGTGACAAGAGATTCTCCAGTGACAATATATGGAGCGGCTGCCTCTGCATCGGAAACAATCTGGGCCGTAATGGATTCCGGCGAAACCAGATCTTCGGCAGGAACGGCTGCGGCACGTACAGAGAAGGACGGAATGAAGGACAAAACGAAAGCTGTCGTCATTGCGAGCCCCCGAAGGGGGCGAAGCAATCTCAGAACGTTTTCGTTGCACGTGGATTGCTTCGTCGCCCCTTTCGGGGCTCCTCGTAATGACGTTGTTGGGAACTTGTCATTTTTCTTCATTAACGGCCTCAATATTTTTTTCGGCATCCCGCACCGTTGCGCGGACAAACATAATTAAATACGAACGGATATGTTCATTTTGTTCATTCTGAAAAAACCATCTCCCTACGAAAGGCAGATCGCTCAGGATGGGGGTTTTTCTCAATTTCAAATTTTCGGTTTCCGTGATTAATCCTCCAAGCACAGCCACGCCACCGTTCGGTACTGTCAAGGTAGTGTCCATCGCTTGCTTCTCAAAAACAGGCAGCGTCACAGAGTTATTGAAATCAGCGCCGGAAAAGCGGTTCGTAAAGGTCTGCGTATTGCTCAAGTCCGCCCTTACAAACGTCGGATGCAATTCAAGCGTTATGGTTCCATCCGCATTGATGGTTGGCGTCACGTCGAGGATCGTCCCGCTTCTTGCGATTTCTACGACCGCTTCCGCGCTCACAATCGCGACGAAAAGCGTAACGCCGCGCTCGCCTATCAATTCATAATTGATCGTGCTGAGATAATTCCTGGCATCTTCCACTTTAATATTTGCTCTTTGATTATTGAACACCGTTAAACGCGGCGCGGCAAGCGTATTAACCTCACCGATGGATTCGAGCGCATCGATAGCGGCTTCGATATTGATTCGATTTGACGTGCCGAAAAACGAAAATTGCCCGCCCCGGACACTGTCCGCGTCAGCAACCGTCGGAAATGACACGCCGGTATTAAAACTCGTCTGTATGCCCGTGAGTGCCGTTGTTGATGTTGTCGTCTTGGCCTCATTCGTTGTACCAAATGCCACATCACGATGCCGCCGGGTAATGTCAAATCCGAAAAAATTCTGTCCGAGGCCAAGAAAATCCTTTGAGCTGACCGTTAGAATACGCGCCTCAATGTCGACCTGCTTTTTCCCGGCAGCGCGGAGTTCATTGATAATGCGGTCAACGGCCTCCAATTGCGACGGCGTATTACGGACAAAAAGCTGTCCGGAACTGCGGTTAAAAAGCACACTCGAACCCTCCACATCAAACGGGATCATCTTCTTCACCAGGGCGACCAATGCTTCGCCGGTGAAAAACGGCGTTGCCTGCGTTTCGCTGTCCACGATCACCTGAGTGCCTATGGATTCCGGTGTCGCCAATTCCTCCGGCGGGGCGGCATTTAAGACCAAAGGATGAAGGAACAATAAGCCTACAAGCAGACGGGCGCCGAAAGAGAGAATTCGATTAATTGCGGAGTCGGATTTTGAACCAAAAGGCATATGCGTCAGGAGGTTGTCTTCTTTTCGGGTTCGACAAACTTCTCAAAATCGAAGGGTTTTGAAGGGAAATCGTAAAGTTTTCCGACAAGGTCCTGGACATCGTAAACGCGGACTTCAAGGTCTTCCTCGAGCAGCCGCTCGGCCGAAGTGATCCAGATAATGTTTTCTTCCGGGCGGTATTTGAGTCCTTTCGTACGCAAAATGATGTCCAGCGCTTCTACGAGCGGAATGTTTTTTAAATGAACGGTCACGCGCTCATCCGCCGGCACCGCCGCTTCGTCAACAATGATATTAATGTCGTTTGCAACGGCTAAAAATTCGACGACATCCTTAAGTTTCGCGTCCGTAAAATCGATGGAGGGAACCACTTGTTTCGCTTTACGCTCAAGCTCAAGCCGCGCCGCGCTTTTCTCAGAGCCCTTCACAATATACTTGCTGCTGTCAAACGGTTCCACTTCTTCCGGCTTGGGTGGAAACCATTTTCCCTCGACATCCATCATCTTGCGCCGGTTGTACACGGCAGCATCAACGGTGGACCGGGCAATGCCGGCCTCAATCTGCTTTTCGCGGGCTTCGTGATAAAGCTTGTCGATCAAGATTTCATCCGGATCAAGCTGGCGAGCCTTATCAAGAAGCTCTATCGCCCGCTGATAATCATTTGCAGCTATGGAAAGTTTCGCGCGGCCCAAAAGGTACTTCGCATGAACTTCCGGACCGAGCTTGGAAACCTCTTCTTCCTCATGCAAAAGATCCTCTTGGGCTTCCTTTGTTCTCTGGTACCAATCCCCGGACGGGGTGGGGGCTGCTGCTCCGCTTCCCGGAGGAGCAAGCCTCACCGTCGTATATCCGACAGGCGCCGGGGCCGAGCCGCCGCCTTTTGCTTCCTGTTCCTGAACAATCATTTGGGCAATTTGTTCGGCCATGGACAACTGATCCTGGTCCGCACCGCCTCCGCCCGATGACGCCGCCTGATCGAGCGGCGGTCGGCCGCTTGGACCAGCGGCACCGAACGGTCGGTCCGGCGCTGCTGGTGCCTGTACGGTCTTTTGGGCTTCCAGATCCGCAATACGCTCTTCGGCCTGCTTCCTCCACCGGTCCCCCGCATCACCCATTTGCGCCCGGCGCCTCCACATGGTCAACGATTCTTCAAGCCGGCCCTGCCGGTCATAGAGACTGGCAATATTTGTATAGGCCCCTGCATAGTTTGGGTCAAGCGCTGTCGCGGCCAGATATTCTCTTTCTGCATCGGTAAGCTTGCCCTGATCTTCATATAGAATTCCAAGATCGTTGTGCGGTGTAGCATAGGCGGGGTCCGCCTCTGCGGCCTTTTTATACAAATCGATGGCCTCGTCAATGCTTCCCCGCTGCTGGGCCTGGAAACCGCGAACGCGCAGCTCAAGCGCTTTTTCATTCTGAGACCACGAAACCGCCGGCAGGAACACGATCGATAATACCATCACCGTCATTGCGAACTCCCACCCGCGTAGGCCGGGCATCTTGCCCGGCATTTCAGGGCGAGACGCCCCGGCTAATCGGCTTTGCATCTTAGACTGCACCTTCTGCTATTTCCTCTGGCGTTAATCTTAATGTGAATGTCTCTTTCCCGGACAGCGTCACGCTGTCTTCGGTAATGGCGCTGACCGTGTAGCCTTCGATGATCCCCCCCAAAAGAACCGGCGCTTCTTCCTGCCTGTGGCCGTTGTAGATCACGGCCAAACGCTCTTTCCGGTAGGTGGTTTCGAGATAAGGGAGTGCCAAAATTTCGCCTTCAGAATTTTCAACCGTCAACGCATCGGCCTGGATAGATTTAATGCGCCACCCGTCTATCGATTCTCCTTCCTTAACAAAATAAGTGCGCTCAGCCCAGTTAACTTGTGCAATTAAAGAGCCGTCATGCTGCTCAATACGTCCTTTATATGTAAGAGCCAGCGGTTCTAATCGTATATCGACTAATTTAAAAAAATCTTCACCAGGCCGATAACGTTCGAACAGATTCCTTTGTGAAGACGCGGAAACGTCTTCGTCTAGAATGGAAGCCGAAAAATCGCGGCTGAGAGAACCGTAGCGGGAATGATAGTCGATCTCAAGCGTTGGGTCAAACGGAACCGTATACTCACCTGTAATTTGTTTGAGGCCGCTCGTCCGGAGGACCAGTGTGGTGGCGAGCGACGTTAGCAACAAAATCAATACACTGATCATAATGACCCGGAATAATCCCTGGCTGGCCGCATTCATAGGTACACCGCCCGGATTTCGATCTTCCCTTCTACTTGTGCGGGATTCTTCTCCGAAGGTTTCAATTGAAAACTGGAGATGGTGACCAGATGCGGGAGTTCGCGGATTCCATCCAACAGATTGACGAACCTGTCAAACGGGGCTTGGGCTTCAAGATCAAGCATGAATTCAGTAACGCCGCCCGGCTTCTCTACGTCTTCGGCCTTCCGGCTTTTTTCACGCGGGAAGCGAATGCCAAATGCATTTACAGAAATGGCCCCGGCTTCGAGGATTGCGTTTCCAATGTCTTCAAACACCTCTATTTCGTAAAATAAGTCCGGCAGTTCCTTATCCGACGGGATTGCGGATTGAAGGTATTCAAACCCGAATGATTTCGGCCAGGCAACAGCAGTTTCTATTCCCTTCTCGCGCAGTTTTCTTTCGATGCCGTAAATCGTTTCTTTCAAAGCCAGCGCATCGCCCGCGCGCCGGCCCACAAGCGTATTTTTCATAAACGGCAGTGCCCGCAGCTCTTCCAAATAAACCTTCATCTGATTGAGTGCGGACCCAAGAAACCGGATACGCTCGCCGGAAGGTGGATTTTCGCCCGGCCTTTCGTAAACGGCGATCTGTTTCAGAACCGTCTGGAGTTCGCGCGAAATGAGCAGATTGGACACAAATCCCAGAACCAGAGCTCCGAGCAAGACCGCTACCAGAGCGCCGATCAGCACAACGAAAATTCGAAATGATGGATTTGAAATCCAGCGGTTAGGCTCCGGCGGCATGATCGGTCTCCAGTTCGATAATTAATGAAAACGTCCGCGCCGCGCCGACCGCGCGGTGCTGTCCGACCGAGCGCCCGTCCGGCGCTTGATCAAACGGCGCCGCGCCCTCTGCGATACCGGCCGAGGCGACTTCCACGGACCCAAACAGTGGGGATTGTTTTAATTGTTCGGCGAAATGATTGATATCACTCAGTGAACCGAATGTCTCGCCGTTGATCTCAAGAACATCCTTATCTTTCGACGCAAAATTTAAAGAGACATACCAAATACTTTTCGGCGTGCGGGCCTCTAATTCCTTTAAAATGTCTGTGGGTATCCTTTTCCTCGCAATTTCACGCCGGACGGTTTCCAGCTTGCTCTTCAGTTTCTCAGTTTCTGATTCCAATTCCTTCTCATGATCGGCATTCTGCTTGTAGTATCCGAGCCTTGCTTGTTCGAACTCCAAGGCATTTCTTTTTGTCACGCGCTCCAAATACACATTCCCTACAAAAAACGAGAGAAGTATGACGAGGGCTGCGCTCCACCCCAAATAACGCCGGCGTTCAAGCTCCGCTTCTTTCCTGACGCGCACTTCCCCCGGTATCATGTGAATGGCCGCCGGCATGCCTTTCCGCGCCCCGGCTGCCAATCCGAACGCAACTGCGTACAGGGGAAGTTCCTTTTTCATCCCATTTTGAAGATCTGTCGCGCTGGAAGGATTTACATTCCAATCGAGACGGCGCGTGGGTATGCCGAGATTCAGTTCAACAAATCCCGCAAGGCCTTCAATCAGGCTAAGGCCACCTGTAATAAATGCTTGATCGAACTTGATCTGTCCGACCTGTGTATTGTAAAAACTGATTGTCCGGCTGACTTCGTTGATCAGGTCGTGAAAAAACCGCTCGGCAACTTCCTTGCTCCCTTTTGTTTCCCCGCCGGACGCATTTCCCATGGCCGATCGCCGGACATGTTCCTCCGCTTCAGCAAGTGAAATGCTTTTCGCTTCCTGTATCATTTCGCGCAGCTTATGACCGCCCAGCGAAAGGCTGCGCGACCAGAAATTCCCCCCTTTTAATATCAAAACATTGGTCGTCTGCGCTCCCAGATCCATCGAGAGGACATTTCGCCGATCGTAACCCAACTGGTGATAGAGGTGATACAGCGCTACCGCGTTGGCCGAAATTCCGCGCACGGAGAAGCGCATCCGCTCAAGCTGAGATACCACGGTATCCGCCACCTCTTTCCTTGCCGCGCAAAGAACTGCCATACGCTCCTTGCTCGAATAGTATGCCGGCAATGTAGTGTAATCCCAGATGACTTCGTCGATCGGAAAAGGAATTTGCTGTTCGGCCTCGAAGGCAATGATTCTCCGGATCTTGCTTTCCGGAATTTCGGGAAGGCGTATGTAGCGAATAAAAGTTTGCGCCGCGCTCAAGGATATGTAGATCGGCTTTGCCCGGCGGGGTTCTTCCTTTGACAGGAAATCACTGAGCGCCTGAGGCAACGGCTTCGCGGGAGAAGAACCGCCGCAGCGGTAAAAAGCGGTTCCGGTTACCTGCGGCTGTTTTCCGGGAAAAAACCGGATTAGTTTCAGCGAGTGCGCGCCTATGTCCAGCGCGTAATGTGTAGTCGAGGCAGGCATTTAATGAACGCTTTCCGGTTCCTATTTTGTTAACTCTTCCCGAGAGATTCCATTTTAACACAGTCTTCGATTAGAACGCCGTCGCTTCTTTTTCTTATTCCCCGCACAGGCGAAATAATACTCTTTGAAAGAACTTTTTTTTCACCTATCAGCTCTGTCAAATCGCGAAAACCCTTTACTTCGCCCGGCTGCTCGGCCCATTTGCATTCGTAAAGCTTAAGCCGATCACCCACCGGAATGACAAAATCCATTTCCAATCCGGAGTGGTCGCGGTAAAAATAAACTTTTGCTTGTTTCCCCCTATTCGCATGCCAGCGTATAATCTGACCAAGTGCAAGCGTTTCATAAAGCGCGCCCAACAGGGCACTTTTCTCTATATCTTCGGCCGTCCTAAGACCGGCCAGAAAACAGGCAAGTCCCGTATCAAGAAAATAAAGCTTGGGTGTTTTCACCAGCCGCTTGCCGAGATTTTGATAATACGGCTCAAGCAGATAGACGATCTGGGAAGCTTCTAGAATCGATAGCCAGCTTTTAATGGTGTTCGGACTTACACCTACATCCGAAGCAAGTGAATTCAAAGATAAAATCTGCGAAGTGCGGAGAGCTGCGAGCCTAAGGAACCGGTCGAAGTCGCGGAGACTTCTGATTTGAAGTACTTGGCGAACGTCCCGCTCAAGATAAGTCGTTACGTAATCCGAATAAAAGCGGTCTGCATCCAAACTTTTTGCATTGAGTTCCGGATAACCGCCTCGCAACATCCATTCAAGTAGTTGTTTGCCCTCCGCTTTCTTCTTGCCGAAACGTTCAAGCTCCTCCAGCGAAAGTGAGTGAAGATCAAAAATCCCGACTCTGCCGGCAAGGCTTTCGCCCACACCCGCCATTAAGCTGAATTTTTGTGAACCGGTAAGGATGTAAAGGCCCGTTTCGTTTCGGCGGCTGTCGACAACACTCTTTAAATACCGAAAAAGAGCGGGCGCGTACTGCACTTCGTCAATAATCAATGGAGTTTTGTACTTGGCAAGGAACTGCTCCCCTGATTCCTCCGCTTCCTCCGCAAGCCGCGGCAGATCAAGAGAAACAAACCCGTAATTCTTGAATGTTTCTCTTGCTAGACTTGTCTTCCCTGTCTGCCTGGCGCCTGTTAAAAGCAACACAGGGCGCTGCTTTGATTCAAGGATTAAGGCCTTGGAAATATCCCGCTCGATCCACATAATGCGGAAATTATGCAATACAATTGACGAAATTTCAACAATTAATCTGAGGCTTAAATCGCTGAAAGAGCTATCCTTCGAAAATCGCGGCTGTTTCATTTCCGAAACGTGTTATTTTCAGCACGCTTCAGAAATAAATCAAATGTACTAGCGGGGAGATTATTCTTCGCGGTAATAGATTGTATCAGGCTCCACAAGGTAGGTCATGGTGATGTCGGCGAATACCGGCTGGCGATAATTTAACTCAACATTGCCGGACGCATTCTTGAGATCCATGGAAAGGCTTACGCTGTACTGAATACTCGACGCGTCGCCGAGACTCGTTAACAAAGCTCCATTTGTAACACTGCTTGCGGTAGGATTACCCTCGGGCCCCACGGTAAGTGTGACTTGACTTCCCGCATCTTGATAAGTTGTAAAATTAACCGTACCCCATTCTTTCAATTCATCGACCGCGCTTGGCGCGGAAGTAAATGTACCTATCGACGGACTTACTGGAATGATGCGCACATTGTCAATATGCCTCGGCCGGGCGGATTCATTGCCCCAAGAATAAAATCCAACTGTTTTCGGACCGGTGACGCTAGGCTCGTTCGAGCGAATGATTGTATTTGAGGGAGGAAAACCCACAACGGGACTGTCATAAGGCGTCCGCTTGTAATAGTAGAGATCGTCTTCATGAGCAGCGATAGCAAAAGTTTTCTTATACGTGTAACCAATATCTTTCGTGTGGGGCTCAATTACTCCATTCACACGGGTTTCAAATTCATGGCCTCCGCTTGTATTTGTGTCGTTTGGATCTTCACCGGGGCCGAATCCTTCTTGTTTGATTCCAAAATGATTATCGGTGTTATTGAATCTTAGATTGCCCCAGCCCACCCACCATTGTCCAGGCTCGTTATCGCCTTCGAAATCGCCATCTCTGTTGTGATCTTCCAGACTAAAGCCTTCGGGATCGCGTGGAGCATTGTGATACTGGCCATCAAAGTCTGTCGAGGGTGAGAGACCTAATGATTGGTCTTCGTAATTTTCCCGATCAAGCGGACCGCGGTTATCGTCTTCGTCGAACCGATACCAAATGTTTGTAAATGTATAATCCGAGATTGGGGCGAGATAATTCCCGTCCTTACCAACAAGATCTGCATAATATCGAGGTTCGACGGTGCTCGCATCGGCGTTGGAAGTAATCACAAGCTCACGGTCTCCATCCCCATCCGCATCCAGGAATTTAATTACCGTGGTCTCCCGGCCTTTCCACGCAGACCGGAGTCCCTCCGCATCGTAAAAGGGATAAACGCCAGCTTCTAGCGGATTGGAACTACCAATGAAGTCGGGGTCATCAAAGTTTTCCCAATAGCCAAGCTTAATGGCGTTGTAGATAGTGTCATATTTTCGAAGCTTCGTTGTCGGATTGAATTCTAACGACCAATCTTTGGACGTATCTCCAATGGGATGCAAGGGGCAGCTATCGTCAAAAGTAACATGAGAAACCAGCGCACCCTCACGTGAGAAATCTTCAGTGGTGGATTCGTGAATGTAATCCCAAATGCGAACTACGGAAGTAATGGTTTTTTGAGCCTGTATTCTGCCTTGTTTATCGCGCACGATTCCGGTAGAAGTAATTTCATAAATTCCGCCGGATTTAAAACCAAACGAAGCCATCGGCATTCGTGTATCTCCTTGCGGCCCTCCGCTTGTTCTTAAATCGACATCGGGGTCGGACGGTGTATTACTACCCGTATTGGGATCGATGTAATGATATCCGCCGTTCCAATGAATGCTGATGTGGGGACTGCCCGTGCTGTAATATTCGATGAGCACGGGATGCCAGCCGGCCGGAAGGCTCACGCTGACCACCACTTCCCCTGAATTTCCCGGGTTCCAATGCGAGTTTGTTTTTGCTAAAACGATATCGCGAATGCGCATTCTAAGACCGCCTTTGTAATCGATAAGAAACGTGATGGGTGTTGTATTCGGAATAAAAACATATCCGGTCCAAATCACGGCAAAATCTTGCGTGGCATTCAGCGAAGGCGCAACCGGATCAACGCCTTGGTCGTTCGTTTCCGTTTTAAAGGCAAAATCAACAGCACTATTAAAACTAAAAACATTCTCACCGTATTCGCGCGCCGCATTAGTGCCGTGATCAATAACCATTCCTTTAAAGTCGTCGTAATTTATTTTCGGAACCGAACCGCTTCTGTCTAAGCCGTAATAGCGCGCAACCAATCCACCGCTTACAATCATGCTCGAACCAGCTACCGCAACGTTCCGGTCAATCTCAGGTTTAATGGCTTGGAAATCCTCTTTACCCAAAACACTGCGCAGCTGATCAACCGTTGTGTATTTCCCGTTCGGAAGCGAGGCGCGGCCCGTAATAATGCGGTCGGCGATGGAACCGGCAGCTACCGCATCATTTGAATTTAAACTTTCTGCCCGGATAGAAGGAAACTGAGCCAAAAGGCCTACGGACGCCGATGTCAGCGCATTCAAATCCACCCGCGCGTTGGCATCGCGCACAAGCACGTAATATCCGTCATCATCCGTAAGGCTGGCCGGCGTCCCTTTATCATTCACCGTAACCATCTCGTCGATGTCGGTCGCAGTTTTACCGTCGCTATCGGAATCCACATCATCACCCCAAACGCCCTCGCTAGGCTCCGCACGAGTAGAATATTTTTTATGAACCAAATCGGGAAATTTGCTTGGATTCGGAGTCTTATCTTTATCAAGAATATCCGGATCAAACATTCTCACAGACCGTACATCTTTTTTAATTCGCGCGATCGTGTGGGCCAATCCTGCTTCCGCAAGCGCGGCAGCTCTAACGCCCGCCAGGTACCCCTTGGATCCTTGCAATTCCAAACCAATGTTGACGCTGAAATATCCGGCGATACCCACAAGCACAGACAAAACCGTTAGTGCGAGAACTAGCGCTACTCCGCTCCGTGACAAGTTTTTCATATCGCATTCCTGAGGCGGACGACGGTTTCAAAAACTTTCGGCTGGATGAGCCCCTTGGAATCTTTGACCGTCAAGCGGATGCGTAAAAGCGAAGGAAGTCCATCCTCGGCGCCGGGGGCGGAATCCCAATTCCCCCGGCCCGTGCCGCCTTCGAAATCGGCGGCGGACTCAAAATATTCAAAGGAGAGGCCCGCAATGTTTTCGGCTAATTCGCTGCCGCTCGCATTTTCAACAGGAATTGCGGGAAACGTTGATTCATCGGAGCTGTCAATAAAGCGGGTCACGGTTCCATCCTCCGGCAGAAACGCGTACCGGATGGCCGCTACATCCGAGCTGGTATCGTCCGCCGAGTAAGAGTCCGCGTCGTAAATGGCGTGGAAACTTAGATTGTTTGAACTGCCTCTTAGCCCAAGCGCCGCGGCTCCGGAATTATCGAAAACAGCTGTCGAAATTTCCCGGTTCATGCGCGCAAGCGTTACGCGCGCATTTTGATAGACATCGAGTGAGGCTTTGACATTCCGGTACGATTGGTCCATGGAACCAAACATGAATGCCAGCACTGTCCCGAGAAGCGCAAGCAAACCGATGACGGTCAGCATTTCGATAAGCGTAACACCGCCGGTCTTAAAAATCCGAAGCTCCAAATCCGAAATCCGAAACAAATTTGAAATTTGAAATTTGAAATTTGACAATTGTTTCGGATTTCGATATTCGGATTTCGTATTTTTAGGTTTTAACCACATACGTAGTCACCGAATCCGTGCGAATTCTGCCTTTGGATATGTAGGAAGTGATGATCTTCACGTGCTTTAAGTCGGGCAGGGCTGCATCTTGTGAAACCACGCGATCAATCTTCTGGACATAGGCCGGCAGGTTTTCAGTAACGGAAGAGTTCGCCAATTGATCAAAAGGAATGGCCTTGACCAGGCTCAGATGTGAGTCAAGCAAAAGACCGATATCGGTGTATTCTTTTGCCTGGCGCAAAGCCATCGACGACGCAGGAAATACAACAAACATCGCAACAGCGCCGATCGCGAAAATGGTCATGGCCACCAGCGTTTCAATTAATGTGAACCCCACATACCTGTCATCCCCGCCGCGCCGACCGCGCGGTGCCGTCGGACCAAGCGCTCGACCGGCTGCTTGATCAAACGGCGTGGAAGTGGGAATCCAGAGGACTGGGCCCCCGCTTGCGCGGGGGCGACAAGCTTATGAAACCGCTTCTAGCATTTCTCTCGTCTGCGATTATAATGCTCACATGCGGACGGGCGTAGCACATCTGCCTTTGCACGGAGGAAAAGCGCCGCGCCGGCTTTTTGAGCGGATGGCAAAACTGGCGCGGGAGTTTACGGGCTGAACCGCCAAAATAGTGCCGGCACTACTTTGGAGTAACCCATTTTAACAAAACAGGTTACACGTATTACGAAACTGGAGGGAGCATGATTCGGCAAAAAAGCGGCTTATTTAGTGTAAGCATACTTTTATCTTTCATAATTATTTCCGCCTGCGCGTCTGCCTTTAAGTCTTCCGGATTTTTGGCGCGCAGCGCGGAGTTGAAAAAGGGCAGTTATTTTCGGCAGGAATGGGTTTCTAAAGATGCTCGATTTTCTAAGTACACTAAAGTTAAGGTAAATGAAGTAAATCTTTCCTATTTTGATAATTCAGTGAGCAGGCATTCCCCGGAGGAGATTGAAAGACTGGCTGGATCGTTTAAAGAGAATTTTGCATCGGAGCTCGGAAAGAATTTTCAGGTACTCGGCGCTGCGGAAAAGCCTGATGCAGCAACATTCGTTGTTTCGCCGGCTCTCCTTTATGTGGCAGCTCCGGAACGGGCCATCAATGCGGCCACAGCCTGGTTTTTCAATTTTTCAATTTCCAAAGGTTTTGCGGCATGCGAGATCAAGTTGACGGACGGAGCGTCGGGAAAACTGCTGGCAGAATTCGCTGAAAAGAGATCCGGTGGAGGCGGGGTAAAAGATGTGAAATCTCTGGCGATCGGAAATTACACGAAGTTTACGCATGCGCAGGGAGCTTTTAAAGATTGGGCTGAAAGTCTTTTGAAATTTGTCTTGAATTCCGCCTCCTTTGGCGGTTAACTATTCCCTAATTTTTTCAGCAAGAGAGGAGCTTTTACATGATAAGGAAAACTTTATTTGTTCTATTCATCTTGGCGTTCTTCGGAGTCCATCCGGTATGGGCTGTAACATACAAGCTGGACACGACTCATACAACCGTAGGATTTAAGATTAGGCATCTTTTTTCGTGGGTACAAGGGACGTTTAATGAGTTTGAAGGCACGTTTGACTATGATCCCGAACATCCCGAAACCTGGAAAACCGAAGCCGCTATTCAAGCGGCCAGTATTGATACACGGGTAGAACAGCGCGACAAACACCTAAGGTCCGCTGATTTCTTTGCGGTGGAAACATATCCGACAATCACGTTCAAGAGCACTCAGATTACCGACGCGACGGCCGAAGTCGCAAAGGTGAACGGGCTTTTAAGCATTCACGGAGTCGAGAAGCCCGTTGTTCTCGATCTTCAAATTCATGGCGTGGGCAAGGATCCCTGGGGAAACACACGCGCGGGATTTACCGCATCGGTTAAGATCAATCGAAAAGATTTTGGTTTGAACTGGAATGAACTTCTTGAGACTGGGCAGGTTCTGGTAGGCGAAGAAGTTTTCATCACCATTGAGGTGGAAGGATTATTACAGTGATGTTGGGCATTACCTTTCCGGATTGATGATGCGTCTTGCTCTCCCGTTACAAAAGAAATCATTTGTAATTTTGCTTATCTTCGGCAGCATTCTTGCCATGGCAGGTTTCGTTTCCTATTTCTTTAAAAGGGGGGAAGGGAGAACTGTTTCACGATTTACGGATGGCATCGAATCCGAGTTCGATTATGCAGAGCTGGAACTATTGCAAGACATAGGCTTTCGTGACGCAAGCGATTTGGGTTTATGGAAAGTGCACCGGTTTGAAGGCCAGTCGAGGGCGGAAATGATCAGGGAAGACGAGATGCTGGTTCTGGATGTAGAGAGTTCGGGCACATCCTCCCTTCTTCTGAAAGAGGCCAATGTATCCATGTTGAATAGACCACATCTAACTTGGGAGTGGAAGGTATTGGCATTTCCGGCGGAGAAAGAGAACAAAGAGTTCGGGGTCAAGCGGGACAGCGATTACGGGGCGCGTGTTTACGCCATATTTAAAGGTTTAACGCCGTTCACATCGGAAACGATTCAATATATCTGGGACGATCATTTCCCGGCGGGTACGCATCGAGCGAGTCCAGCGGCTGGTCACATAAAACTTCTCGTTGTGCGAAGCGGATTGCCGCAAGGTGACGGGTGGGCTAAGGAAACCAGAGATATCTTCAAGGATTACGAAATGCTTTTTGGCAGGAAACCTTCAAGTTCTCTGCATGCGGTGGGTATTATGAGCGATTCGGATAATACGGATTCGTCATCGCATGCGCAGTTCCGAAACGTTCAGATTCTGGTTCCGAGAGGAATGAAAGCCGAAACCGTTAGCCTTAGCCAAAACCCGGTGCGGGCCGCGATATTTTCCTTTGGCGAGCACCTTCTCTTCCTGAAGAAAGCCAACGAAGCCGGCCTTACGTTTATCAAAGAACGAAGCAACGGATTTTTTAGCACGATCGCCAAGTTTCGCGGCAGCGTATTAAGCCGTTTTCCGCTTTCTGAAAAATTGCCTGCTTCGAAAAATTGACGGGAAGAAAACGT
>JACQQS010000083.1 GCA_016206925.1 Candidatus Omnitrophota bacterium | reverse complement strand
TCACTGGTCAAACCAGTGGCTTACCTATCATTGAGTTAGTTTAGATAAGTGCGAGCAGGAACGGGATCTCTTCCGCCCCTGCTTTTAAACCTATTCCTCTAGCTGATTTAATATTTATTCAGCTATGTATACGTAACTTTCGGATCCCGGAGGATAGCAGCAGTTCAAGCCCTGTAGCTCAAATATATCCGCCAAGCCTTCCTGAATTATTTCCACGCACATCACCTCCTTATTCATCTACATCATCCTGTCCTTTAATATAAAAGTCTCTAATAATGTAATCGGGCATCCAAACTCGAAACAGATCATCTACACCACCGACTTTCTTTGACGCAGCATGAAAAACATAGGGGTAATAAAGAAAACAGGCCGGTTGTTCTTCAACGATTTTTCTTTGAAGTTTCCGATAAACCTCTCTACGTTCTTTTTTCAATTGCGCACTCGACCCTAATTCAATCAGCCTGTCAATCTCAAGACTTGCCTCATTATCAAGCCATACCCTTGCGCTCCGCTTGTTAGAGGAATGCCACTCTTTTAGTGTTTCATGCGGGTCATGAGTATCTCCTACAAAAAACTTCAAATGAGCTTGCGGTTTTCGCGCGGCACGAAACTCATTGGTCAATTCGCTCTCATCTTTGTAAAGCTGTAAACGTAATTTTATTCCGATTTCCTGAACTTGCTGGCGGATAAGCATTGCAATCTTTCTCATGTCGGAATTCCGGGAATCTACCAGCAGGCGAATCTCGAGTTCCACGCCGGCTTTTTCAAGCACGCCGTCGCCGTTGCTATCTTCCCAGCCGGCTTCCTTTAATAAGCGCTTGGCTTCCCGGGGATCGTAACCGGGCGCCTTCACGTCGGGATTAAACGCCCACGAATCGGGGGAAAACAGGCCCGTGCACTCTTTCCCGTACCCGCCTTCGATACGCTCGATCAATCCTTGCCGGTTGACCGCATGAGCAAAGGCCCGGCGGACGCGGATATCGGCGAGAACCGGATCGTTCAAATTGTACGAAACACCGTAGTAAAAGACGCTTGGATGCGCGAAAGCGTTAAACGCCGGATCGGCTTTCGTCAGCTCATAATCTTCGCGGGAAATAAACTTGATTAAATCAATTTCGCCGCGCATGAGAGCGCTCCAAACTTCGGATTTATTCGCATATGTTTTGTAGACGACATAATCGAGATATGGCCGCCCTTCAAAATAGTCCGGGTTTGCTTCCAGCGTAATCTGATCATCCTCCGTCCAATCCTTAAACCGGAACGAGCCCGTGCCGACCGGTTTAAAGTTGTACGGATGGGTGCCCATGTCGGTGCCTTCGTAAATATGTTTTGGCATGATGATCTGTTTAGAAAACGAAATCAAAATCGGCGCCTGCCGTTCTTTTAAAACAACGCGAAATGTGTAACGGTCCAAAGCTTGAAATGACTCCACCATCTGGAAATCGGGGCGATAGGGCGACTTTGTTTCCGCATTCAAAATGGCATCGTATGTAAATTTCACATCCTCCGCGGTTAGTTCAACGCCGTCATGAAACAAAACGCTTTTTCTTAGATAAAAAGTGTAGAGAAGCCCGTCCGGCGAGACATCCCACAATTTGGCCAGGTCTGATTCCAGTTCTCCATCCGGATTTAAGCGGATCAGACCGTTAAAAATGAGGCTGACAATCGAGGCGGAAACGCTGACATTTGTGAGAACGGGATTGATAAATGTTGGTTTGTTCGAAGTGCCGATCGTGAGCATGCCCCCGTAGGGCCTTTGGAGGCGGGAGGAACGAACGGTCTCCGCATGTAACTGCGCGGTTGCCAATGTGAGCATGAAGATGCCAAGGGTTGACAATCTGCGTTTCAAAGAAGTTGCCATGACGACTCAGCAATCGGCATGCCAATAATCATGCGAAGTGGGAGACCGGATAAATCGTGGAATTTTGGCAGTCTTATTATCCGTTAATGCACATGAATTAAAACACTGTATACAAAAACATACAGCCTATGCATAGGTGTGACATCCTAGCTGGAACTCACGCAACCAGAGCATACGCTGTCGAAACAAAAGCACCGACGGCGCTAGCAGCTGCCGATACAATACTTGCGATAATGGCAAAAATCAAGCCGAAGAAATTGAGTCCTCGAGGAGTTTTTACCAAGAGGACTTAGGAATTTACCTGTGCAGTCTACAAAGAATACGGGCAGAAGAACCGGATTTTATGGCGCGGCTTCCAGGCGCATCATAACAAAATGGTAAGATTTAAAAATTGGCTACCATTCCGATAAATTACGGCGTATAATATCGCCATCATGGGAACTGCTACATACCCGCGTATTTTGAAACCGCCGTCGAAATCATTTTTTCTGCTGGGCCCTCGCGGCAGCGGAAAAAGCACCTGGATCAAATCTGCCTTTCCTCAAGCGGAAACCTTCGATCTTCTCGATGAAAAGCTCTATCAATCTCTCCTGAGAGACATCGCGGGTTTCTCCGGCGTCTTAAACACGCTTCCGGAAAAAGCATGGGTAGTTGTTGACGAAATTCAGCGCCTGCCCCAGCTCTTGAATGAGGTGCACCGCTTTATCGAAAACAGGGATCTTCGCTTCGTCTTGTGTGGATCGAGCGCCCGAAAGCTGAAAGCGGCCGGCACTAACTTGCTGGCCGGGCGGGCGGTCAAAAAAGCGATGTACCCTTTCGTTCCCGAAGAACTCGGTAAGGACTTTGATTTAAAAAAGGCACTCACCTTTGGAACCTTACCAATTATATGGCAAGCCGAATCTAAGAAAGATAGTCTATCCGCCTACGTAGAACTCTATTTAAAAGAAGATATCCAAGCCGAGGCGCTGGTCAGAAATTTACCCGGCTTTGCCCGGTTTCTGCCCATCGCCGCTTTATTTCACGGACAAGTCCTTAACGTTTCCGGTTTAGCACGCGATGCCGGAGTATCACGAACCACCGTTTGCGGGTATTTAGAAATCTTAGAAGATACGCTTATGGCGTTCCGCTTGCCTGCGTTCGAGGGTAAACTCCGCGTAAGGGAAAAGAAACATCCCAAACTTTACTGGATCGATTCCGGTATTGTGCGTGCCATAAAAAAGCAGTTCTCTTCGCTAACGCACGAAGAACGCGGCCCTCTTTTTGAAGGATGGATTGCCAATCTGCTGAGAGTTTACAGCGCTCATACCCCCTTGTGTGAAAATTTCTATTATTGGTCACCCGCGGAAGCCAAACAAACGGAAGTAGATTTCCTTCTTGAAAAGCAAGGGGGGTATCTTGCGCTTGAAGCAAAGTCACAGAATCACATTACACCGGAACATTTCAAAGGATTGCGGGCCATAAAGGAGTTAAAAAATATCAAAAGGCGAATGCTGATCTACGCGGGTGAAAAAGCGCTCCGGACCGATGATGGAATTGACGTGCTTCCCGTACCTGAATTTCTGAAAAGGCTCGAACAGGGCACGTTTTGGAATTAGAGGTGTAGTTGCGTAAATTCCAAAATGCGGAATGACATCCGGTTCAAACTTCGATGCTGACGCCGCCTTCGAAATATCTCCGCGGCGCTTCGGCAAATTGATTGCTCCAGTATTTGTAATTGGCGAGATTGTAGAGATTCAGGAAAACGTTGAGATCGGCAAACCTGAGCACTTTGCGAAACTTCTTGTATACTTTCATGTCCATGATGAACTTGTGGTCGTTCGGCTCAAACGTAACATCTACATAATCCGAGCGGTCGTAATTGGCAAGCAACACGGCACCGAGCCCCGAGGAATGCTCGTAATCGATCATCACGCGGTAACTTTGCAATGGAATGCCGTTGCTCCGCACCTCGGCATCGAGCATCTGATCCTGAACATGATTCATCGCGGCTGATCCCGAAACCGTAAGGCTCTCTAAAAGTTTTACCCGCGATTCAAATTCAAACCCATCCCGGCGGAATTTCTGGAAATTGCGGCGGAACTGGAGCCCCTGCGCATTCCTTGCGGCGGCAATGGCATCGGTCACATCGGAGCGGTAAAAATTCACTTTGAACCAAACGCCGGGCAGGGGCTCGGTCTCCAATCCGAATTCATACACCCATGCTTTCTCCGGTTTAATATCCGGATTGACCGCGAATCCGCGAACGTTTGCCTCCAGATATTTCCAAAGAAGGGGCGGCGCATTAAATGCGTGAGCGGCATTGAACCTCAGTAACGTCTCGGGCAAACCCGGAATGTGCAAAACGCCGCCGTAGCTCGGGCTGAATTCATAGCCGTATTCGCTGTTCCAATCGTAGCGCCCGCCGAACTGCGCGTCCACCGCGCCGGCGTTCAATGTGTAAAAAGCGTAGGGAGAATGATAAAAAATATCCCGGCTCTTGAATAAATTCGTGGACTGGACGAGATTCCAGTTGAAATCGTAGCCCGTTACCAATGTATCGTGGTCCCGGAAATTCAGCACGGCCTTCAGAGCAAGGCCGTAATATTCGTCATAAAATTCCGAACGCGACGTAAACGTATCCGCGCCGCCGAACACCGAATAACTGTCAGTGCGGATGAATTGATCGTTGAATTTGAACGCCGACTCCACATGCGTTTCATCATCGGGTTCCCATTCAAGCAAGGTTTGCCCGTATGCGGACATGTACGGCGCGCGATTAAACGTGTCAAAAGGAATAATGCTGTTGAGTCCAAACGTACTGCCGTCAATTTCGGCTTCGCTCCGGCCGAAACTGCCAGTGATCTTTAACGCATCCGTCAGCTTGGAGGAAATCTTGCCGAACATTTTAAGCTCATCGACGCTTTCGTATTTCCGAATACCGTTCGAATCCATGTAGCTGCCAAATCCGTAATACCCGACGGGCCCGGCCGCCCCGCTGATTTCGCCGGAAAATTTCTGCGCATTGTGCTCGGCCATGGAAGTCGTCTGTGATATTTTCGGAACGGCACTCGTCCCAACATCCTTGGTAATGAAATTAATCACGCCGCCAAGCGCCGAACCCCACGCCCCTGAAGCCGCGCCTTTTATAATTTCAATCCGCTCCACGTTCTCGATGGGAATCTTGGCGGGATTTGCCTGCCCCGCAGACTGTTGATTGAACGGAATACCGTCCACCATAACCAGCACGTGACGGGAGCTTGAACCCTGAATTGAAACGGCCGTGGCATGCCCGAAGCCGGAACCTATGCTGATATCAACGCCGGGGATGTAATGCAGGGCTTCGCTCGCGTCGCGGGCGGGAAGTTTCTTTAATTCTTCCGCGGTGACGATCTTGACATTCTCCGAAACATGCCGGATCTTCTGCGGCGCGCGGTGGGATGAAAGAATGGAACGGTCGAGACTGTATTTTTTTGGAATCACTTCTGGAGCTGGATAAGATGGAATTTCTTCGGCAGGCATCGCCGGCACAGCAGGAGCCGCTTGCTCCGTTACTTGCTCCGGCAACGTTTCGACTGCTTCTGGCTTCGGCGCAATGGGTTGCGGTACTCCAACCGGCACCGCACGGCCCGGCACCGTTTGTTCAAGCGCCGGTCGGGCGCTCGGTCCGACGGTACCGGGCGGTCGGCCCGGCACCGTTTGTTCAAGCGCCGGTCGGGCGCTCGGTCCGACGGTACCGGGCGGTCGGCCCGGCATGAATTTCACAAGACGATCGATTATGCCCGCGGCAGCCGGGGCGGGTTTCAGTACCGGTTTTGCCTGCGGCGCTTCGAGAATTTGTTCAAGCGCACTGGCCAGCTGATTTAAAACGGCTGTTTCGGTTTCTGGCAGTTCTACGGTCCTGCTTTCAACGGCAAATAGCGGTGCTGACAGGCATACCACCAGCGAGGTGCACAGAACCACTTGCCTCCGGCTTGGCTTAAGCATCCTTTTTTATTCCCAGTTGGTCCATCTTGCCTATGAGCGTGTTCCGGTGGATGCCGAGTGTCCTAGCCGCCGCCGTTTGGTTCCATTCCTCCCGCTCCAGCATGGCCACAATATAATCCTTCTCAAACCGGTCCACGGCTTCCTTCAGGAGCAAATTACCGGCGCTCGAAGCCTGTTGCGCACACTTGGCTTTTAGGAAAATATCGAAGGGCAGGTCGCCGGTTTCGATAATGTCTTTTTCCGAAAGCACGACGATACGTTCCATCATGTTCTCAAGCTCCCGGACATTGCCCGGCCAGTCGTAGGCGGCGAGATATTTCAGCGCGTCCTGGCTTATCCCCGTGATGCGCTTTCGAAACTTCGTATTGAACACATTCAAAAAATGCTGAACCAGAAGTGGAATGTCCTCGCGGCGTTCACGGAGCGGCGGGAGCATGACCGGCACGACATTTAAACGGTAGAACAGGTCTTCGCGGAATTTTCTCGCGGCGACGGCTTTCCGCAAATCAATATTGGTGGCCGCGATGATCCGCACGTCCAGTTTAATGGTTTTGGTGCCGCCCACACGCTCGGCGGTCTGGAATTGGAGAATTCTTAGAATCTTCGCCTGCAGATCAAGTTTTAAATCGGAAATTTCATCGAGAAAAACCGTGCCCTCGTCAGCCAGCTCAAACCGCCCCGTTTTCTGTGCTTGGGCGCCCGTAAACGCGCCTTTTTCATGGCCGAAAAGCTCCGACTCCATCAGATTTTCCGGAATGCTTGCGCAGTTGATGGCAATAAAAGGCCTGCCCTTTCGCGGGCTCTCATCATGAAGCGCCCGGGCCACAAGTTCCTTGCCCGTGCCCGTTTCACCCTGAATGAGCACGGTCACGTTCGTGTTCCGTACCTTGTTGATGATGCCGTACACCGGCTCCAAACATTTGGCCTTGCCGACCATGCGATCAAACCGCACCGGCTGTGCCTGCGATCTGAAATAAATTATTTCCTTAAGGAGTTTATGATTGTTCAGCGCTTTTTCGGCGGTGACCAGGATCTCCTCGGGATCAAAAGGCTTGGTGATGTAATCAAACGCGCCCAGTTTCATGGCTCGAACGGCCGTTCGCGCTTCATCGTTTGCGGTCAATACAACCGTGGTAATGTTTTCCCCGCTCGCTTCGATTCGCTCCAGAACCTGGAAACCGTCCATGCCGCCGGGCATATGGATGTCCAGAAAGATCAGGTCTATTTTGTTCTGGTGAATGGCCTCGAGCGCCTCTTCACCGCTTGCCGCCGCCAGAAGGCGGTAATCGCCTTCCAAGATGGCTGTCAAAGACTGGATTATCCTTGGATCGTCATCGACAAGGAGGATGGTGTGCATATTCCCTGACTTTTTTGGAGTAGTCGATTACTTGAACAAGGTAATATTACAGAAGAAGTGGGTTAAATCAAGCGTTTTGGAATCTCTCAGAAATTCCCCAACTCTATAAATGAATGAGTAGGTGCGAGACCGCCCCTTACCCCCAAAGTTGGGGAAGATTTTCAAGTTTCAGATTATCTTTTTGACATCGCCAATTCGATTTCAG
>JACQQS010000082.1 GCA_016206925.1 Candidatus Omnitrophota bacterium | reverse complement strand
GTGTTAACAAAGAAAGAAAAAGGAGCAAAAAGAAAGAAATGACTACGGCTATTTTTCATTCATCTTACCCCACAAAAACCCCGTCCTCCTAGGGTTACCTTTTATTATGAGTCAACGGGAGTCGGCAGCAAGCGCTATTTTGATTTTAAGCCGCTCACCTGAAGGAGACGAACATATCAGGCATATGCTGGTAGGAAATATTTTGCTTGTAACTACGTCTGAAATTTTGAAGATGGCGCTGGTTTACAGCGTCGTTGGCGCTATTCATTGGATTTTCCGGCAAAAATTTATTTTGATTTCGACCCATGCAGATGAAGCATTTCGGTGCGGCATTTCGGTGAAATGGTGGGACCTGCTTTTCTATCTGACCTTTGGTTTTGTGGTAACCAGTTCGGTGCAGGTTGCAGGCGTGCTTTTGGTTTTCTCCTACCTCATTGTGCCGGCTGTAGCGGCAATGCTTCTAGCTCACACATTCCAAAAACGGCTTTTGGCGGGCTGGATTTTAGGAATGTTCGCCAGTATTTTCGGAATCGGTGCCTCTTATTTCTTTGATCTTCCGACGGGGGCAACGGTGGTTTGCACATTCGGAGGAATTTTAACTGTCGTGGCGTTATTAGGGTGCTTAGGGAGTACCATTTCCAAAAGTGCAGGGTTTCACTGAGTTTACTAACCCGAACCCGGCACTTTTGGGTCTGTTGCGGAACCCGCCCCGTCGTCCAAACTCGCTTAAACAGAGAGAACCTCATAATGCTTTTCGATTACTTTCTTGAATTCATCGGAGATCGCGTGCCAGTCTACGACATCCACCAAGAAAGGTATTTCGGATTCAGAGAATGCCTGCTTGATGGCTTCTATCCTTCGCCAATCTATTTCCTTAGGTCCCATCAAAACAATATCTAGATCGGAATAAGAACGTGCTCTGCCGGAAATTCTCGAACCGAAAACGCGCACCTCACAATCCGAGGCAAGGGAAGACAAAATGCGTTTAATTTCATCAAGGTATTCCGGCTTTAGATCAATCATTTCGGTTTTGCAATTGCTGTAACAAATATTTCGCATCCGGAAGAAAACCGACAGCGGCTTGGAAAACAATCTCGGCTTTTGCGCGATCATAGGCGTGTGAAGTTAAATTACGGGCATCTCCGTACTCAAACCAGACCAAAGGATCACGAATGAGGCCATCACGCGCGGCCGCGCGAAAGAGGTCCTTCCGCGTGCGAGGATCTGCTGCTTCCGTTCCGCTTCGATTTTCCCTAAGCCAGCGTTGAATAAACTTCCAGCAAGCTTCATAGGTAAACTCAAAATTTTTGATTACGCCGGCCTTAATAGCCTCCCTTTGATCCTTATCCAAAGCGGCCATTTTCTCAGAGGAACATGCTGCCCGAAGTGTTTTCTCAAGAGACGTAACGGCTTCCTTTAAACTGCTCAGATCCAGCGTCATAATTACCTCCCGTTCTTCAGCACAATATAAAAGCTGGACTGTGCCCGAAAAACTTATTGGGATTATACCTGTCCAATCAAATGAATTAAACAGAAATCAAATGAAAACGAACGTCAACAGCAGCTTCAAACTGACTGATTAAACGCACCGAGCAATATTAGAGGGTACCCTCCGCCCGCGGTGCTTGCCGGTTACCCAGAATTCCAGATAATTCCCAAACATGAGGCGGGTTTGCGCATCCAGAGCGGGAAGCGCGCTAAACAAAATATAGGTAACCGGCAGGAGGACCCATTGCAGAACAAATCCCACCTGCTTCAAAAATCCAAACCTCACCTTTTTTTTCGGAAGAAGGCAGAGACTGAGCACGCACAAAATAAAAAGGATAACGTAGGACAGCGTGAAAATAACGGACGTGATCCGCGAGCTGCTGTAATAAACGAAAGAGCTTGAAAATTCCCTTTCGGCCAGAAGCGCCGGAAGCCAGCTCATGATGGTCAGCAGAAATGACCAGGTAGCCCAGGCAATATGGCGCTCAAAGAAACGGAACGCGAGCCTCACCCTCGTCCATGCCGGAATGGATTTGTTTTTCAGAAAAGCTCGTATGATAATCGGAAATTCCTGAACACCCCACGCCCAACGCCGTTTTTGCTTGTACACACTCACCACCGTAGCCCACCAGGAACCGGCGTCAACCACATCCATCGAAACGGTGACGTACATCGGAATCGTTCGGTAATCGCCGTCAAAATGATTGAACGCTTTCCAATAAATCGATGAGTCGTCCGAAATCATGTCGACGGGCCAATACCCGATATCCACCAGGGCCTTAAAACTCATGCTGTGGCTTGAGAACGTCACCAGTTTTTCGGGATTGGTCGTTTCCGTCAGAAGGAAAAACGACGCGCCCATTTCCATGACTTGCGCGAAACCGTGGGCATCCCAGATGTTATTGTGATAAACGGGAATCGGCTGGAAACTGGCGCGGTTCCGGTGGGGATTCACTCTGAAATAATAGGAAAGGCAGGCGAAATATTGCTCGCTGACAACGGTGTCCGCGTCAAAGCACGAAACGATCACATGCTCAAAAGGTATGCGCAATTCTTCAAACCGGCGCCGAGCCATCTTGGCCGCGCAGGTAACGTTGGCGCCTTTTACCTGGGCTTCATCGGGCAAACCTTCCGGATGAAATACAACCAGAAAATCCAGAAACGCATCTTTGAACTTGTCCTGCACGGCGAGCGCGCTGTCTTTAATAGCGGTGCCGGCCCGCTCCTCGACAGCCAGAACGACAACCATTCGTTTCGCCGGATAGGGCCCCCTGGCCAGCATTTGGACCCCGGGCTCAAAAACATTTCTCTCCTCCTTAACCACCGGAATGAGCACCAAATGATGCACGTCGTCAAACGCCAGCGGGAAAAGCCGGCTTCGCATAAGCGTCCTCACTTCCCTTTTGTGGATCCACAAAGAAATTTTCTCGCGCCGGTCCTTTGGGTCTGCCTTCTCCAGTTCGTCCAAATATTCCTCCGGATGATCAAGGGCCCGAGCGCGGTCCAGCCAATTTGTTCTCTGCTCGATGGAAAGGCGGAGATAGGCAAGCAGTAAAAAAATGATCCCGTAAAAAATGCGGAGCAGCCAGTAAAGATCGAAGGCAATAATGACCAGCGCTGCCCAGATGGGCTGCCAAAACGCGAGCGTCACGATTCCAACAAGTATTGTCCAGGTAGTCAAACCCGGAGCAATCTCGAGAAACCGCTGGAGCCTTCGATCTTGCTTACTTAAGCCGTGACTTGAAAATTGAAAGTTCATCCAGTTCGTTCCTTACTGCCGTTTTCTCGCTCTCGAACGTACGTTTGACGGAGGCGAACAAGTCTTTTTGAAGCAGCTCGACAGAGGAAAGTTTTCCGGATCCCGGCGCAAGGTAAAAAAGCTTTCCGGACGCTTCCTCGAACAGCACATCGCTCTTTTCTTTCGCCTCAACAATAAAGCGCGCGCCCGATTCAGGACCCGAAAAAGCTTCCAGCAGGTACACACCGTTTCCGTCTCGAAATAAAACGTGCGTTCCTCCGAGCAGCCGGAACACCTGCTGGATATCGCTGCCGCGTGTGTAAATCCAGCGCGGTTTCGCCGTTTTCTCGAACGCATCGTCCGATTCGATTTTCTCCCGTGAGAAATCGACAACACCAATGCTTTCCTTCCGCCAGAAAAGCATTGCCGGTTTGTCTTCAAGCGCCGTCACGCCGCGCACGCCATCTCCCGCCAGCTGAAATGGAAACCGATTCGCAATCAATCTTCCATCCTTTTCCCAGAATAACAACGTACTGTCTTCAAGCTTTTCTATCTGAAAATCTCTTGAGCCGTCAAATAGTTTTTCTCCCAGCTCCAAATCGTCCAAGAGCAGCTCGATATTCTCGCCGTCCTGATCGGTCCGCAAAACCCTATTGCTCTTAATCACGTACAGCCGGTCGTCAAAAATTCCTGCCCCCTGAACCTGTTCCCCGAAAAGCATGTATGTTTTTTTGGAGGAAACGTCGACGCGGAAAAGGCGGCCGTCGTCGAGCGCAAAGAGATCATTTTCGGCCCCGCGCGCCCAAAAAATAGCCGCTGGCGCGCCGGCCATGAGATCCGAAAACTCTTTGACCGTTGTGCGGCTTCCGTGCAAACTAAGCTTCAGAATTTTTTCTCCGGACCCGCTCTTCACACGTAGGACGAGCATCGGACTCCTTGGTGCATGAAAGATTTCGATCAGACGATCTTCCTCATGCGGCGATCCGGCGGCAAGCAAGGGACGGGTTTTCTCTTTTCTCCAATAAAATACGAGCATGTCCTTTAGTTTTGTCCCTTTGGCCAAAAGGCAGAAAGACGCCCGCTCGAGTACGAGAATATCGTCAAACGAATCTGGAGCAATAGTGTCTTGACGGAGATTCTTGGGTACCAGAAGAACGTCTTCAAAAACCGTCGCTTTCCCCGGTTCCACCGTAACCGTACGCGCCCACGGGCGGTGGTCTTTAAGGAAAGCTTTCAATAGGTAGTCGCCCGGGAAGAGATCCATAATGACTGTCGGGGTTTTTTCCGTAAAGCGGCTGCGGCCTAAATAAACGGATGCTCCCGAAGGCACGGTTGAAAGCGAAATCACCCCCATTTTCGTTATATGAGGAGCGTGACCGGGATTATAACCGTAACCAAGGGCATAGAGAATTACAAGCGGGCAAGTGATAAGGTAGGTCACCAGCAGAATGTAAAATACAACTCTCCGCAAGAGAGTCATTGTACACGCCTGCACTTTGTGAAACGAGAAACGTGGAACGAGTAACGAAAAACATAGAACAAATTCCCCAAGAGAAAGGTCAATTTAAACATCCTTTCGTTCCAACATCGACCGAAACTAAACAAAATCTTTGTGTGCTTAATCGCAGCGACTGTATTTTCATTATTTCCTCGTTACACGTTTCATGTTACTCGTTACATGCTCTACGATTCACGCTTCACGCTTCACGAATCTCCCGGCCGCGAAGCGCTGATTTCAGAAACTTGACGAATGCGGCCTGATCCACCGCCTTCGCGAGTTTTCCCTTGTAGGCCACGCTCATTTCTCCGCGCTCTTCAGAAACGACGAGGGCAATAGCATCTGTCTTCTCGGTAATCCCGACAGCCGAGCGATGCCTCGTGCCCACTCCAAGAGGAAGCGGGGATTTTGTAGAAAGCGGCAGGATAGCCTTCACCCGTGTAATTCGGCTGTTTGAGACCAGGACGGCTCCATCATGGCAGGGAGACTCTTTTTGAAAAAGGGCGATGAGAACCTCGGCCTTGAGCTCGGCATCAAATGCCATTCCCCCGCTCACGTGTCCGCCAAGTTTGTTTCTCCGCTCCAGAATCATGGTCGCGCCTACTTTATTTTTTGCAAGCGTTTCCGCCGCCCGGCAAATTTCCATCAGATGCCTTGCAAGCGGCGGTGAAATCTTCCATCTGGATAAAATGGTCGAGCAAAGACGTTCGAAAATTTCCAAAAGATAGTCAAATATAAGCACCACCAATGCAGCCAGGACCAAAACACCACCCACGGTCTTTAGCACCACGGGCGGGAATACTTCCGGCGAAAGCACAAGACCTGTCCACGCCGAGAACAGGCAGACCAGATAACAGGCTACTAGGTTCCAATGCCGGATCCTCGGCGTCCGGAAAAGATAAAAAACCGCGGTAAATATGGCCAGAATAGTCAGCAGCATGAGATTTGAGGATATGTTAGCGTAAGAATGAAGGAATGGAAATGAAAACAAACCGGGCTGGCTAAATCACAATAGCCAGCCCGTCTAATTCAACCGACTTCTCTTAAGAGAATGAATGATTGCGCTCTGCTACGCCTGCGGAATTAGCTTCGGGTTCGGATTGCAGAGTAGCCCGCCAAGCCAAAAATCGCTTGATGTTAACCCACTACCGGTTTTCCCGCTCTCTTCTTGAGATTAGGCGCTATTCTCTTTTACTTCTAGTACGGCGCTCCAGCCGAAGAAGCAGTTTCTGTAGCGGCCGAAGTAGCACCTGTTGCAGTTACCGGAGTAGGTTTGCTGATGGAAGTTGCCTTCCAAGCGCCCTCAACGGTCTGCTCAGTTACGGTCGCTGAAACCACATCTCCTTCCTGAAGTTCAGCAATGGATGCTGCGCCGAGGAACTTAGTCTCGGGCTCTACGGAAATAATAGCGTCCTCCATTGTCCCTGCTGCTGACGGTGTGCTGATGGTTACGGTATTCGCCGTAGAATCGGTGCTAACCACCTGGCCGGCCACTATCCTGGCATCAGCCGTTCCCTGGAAAAGAAGTACTGTTGCGAGAACCAAAATAGCCATGAGTTTCATATGTATTCACCTCCTTTCAAACGTGACGATCCGGAATCAACCGGTTTAAAAAGCCGCAAAAGAAAAAGCCTTTTAGTTTCGCGTAGGCGGGACTTCCAGCCCCGCAGACCGCCGGGCAAGATGCCCGGCCTACACGTAAAACTAAAAGGCGTATTCATTTGACCGTCAAGGTTCGGCAAAAAGGCTTCCGTTCCCTGCTACCTGTCCAGCGCTTCTTATCCCGGAGAGGATTCTTTCGGTCTTATTGCTCCTCTAAATTTAACTGACGATAGGGCCTTTTATGGGGCCGCGAATGGGGCCCGATATTAGGCTGAGCAGACCCGAATGTCAATAACATCCAGGCCAACCGCATTGACTCACATTAAATGTAACCCTGCGAGCCTGAAAAAGTAATCGTTGACTCATAATAAAAGGTAACCGAAAGAAAG
>JACQQS010000086.1 GCA_016206925.1 Candidatus Omnitrophota bacterium | reverse complement strand
TTTTCGGGGGGGGGGGGGGGGGGGGCCGGGGGCCGCGGGAGGACAGTGACAGAAATTCACTGTTTGTGGTAAAAGACGTATATGAAGGAACCACCATGCCTAATCAAAATGAGTTCTATGATGTAGTGATCATTGGAGCGGGTGCGGCGGGATTGATGACGGCCATCACCTGCGCGCGCGGGGGGATTCGTGTGCTCCTTTTGGACGGCAAAGAGAAAATCGGTGCCAAGATTCTCATGTCCGGCGGGACGCGCTGTAACGTCACAAATGTTAGCGTTACCGAGAAAGATTTCGAAAGCGAGTCAAAGGTTTCCGTCCGGCGGGTTTTAAGAGCGTTCCCGGCGGAACGCGCGGTTGAATTTTTTAAGGGGCTCGGCGTGGATTTGGTGCTTGAGAAAGGCGGCAAGTATTTTCCTGCCACGCATTCGGCAAAGACGGTGCTTGATGCCCTGATTCGTGAAACGGTGCGGAATGGGGTTACTCTGAAAACAGGCGAAAAAGTTAGGTTCGTGAGAAAGGAAGACACCGGGTTCCTGGTGAGCGGTGACGGATTTTCGTACGGGGCAAGTTCCGTTGTCGTAACGACCGGAGGGCTTTCTCATCCGAATACGGGCAGTGATGGCTTTGGTTACGAACTTGCGCGTGCGTTTGGCCATACGATTATTCCCACAACGGCGGCGCTTACACCTTTTCTAACGGATGACGAGGATTGGAAACGTCTTGCCGGAATTTCGGTTCCCTGCCGCCTTACGCTGTGGGTGAACAGAAAAAAACTCGTAACCTTTGAAGACCCGCTCCTCTTTACACATTTTGGATTTAGCGGGCCTTGCGCACTTAATATCAGCCGCCATTGGTTGAGACTCAAAGAAGACCATCGCGTCGAAGTCATCGCCGATTTTCTCCCGTTTCTAAAGGAAGATGAACTTCATGCCAATTTTGTTCTAGCCGGCAAAGAACATCCGAACTGTACAGTGAAGCGGATGCTTATCCGCCATCTTCCCGATCGGTTCTTGGACGCTCTGATGCGAAAAGCCGCTTTAACTTCCGAAATCACGGTTAATCAATTCAAGAGAGATGATCGCGAAAAATTAGCGCGCTCGCTTAAACGGTTTGCGTTTCCTGTGAAGGACGTTTACGGGTACGAAAAAGCGGAAGTGACGGCGGGCGGAGTCGATCTCAAGGAGGTCGATGTGAAAACAATGGAATCAAAGCTTGTGCGCGGGCTCTTCTTCGCGGGAGAAATTCTCGATGCCGACGGCCGCATCGGCGGATTTAATTTCCAGTGGGCCTGGTCCACTGGATTCATAGCTGCTCAAGGCGTATCCCGCTTTCGGCGGTAGATTTATCCCGTATTGGGCAACGCAGGAAATATCTAGGATGATATTTCCGGAGTGGCGCCGTAGGTAACTGCCCAATACGGGATGCACCCGCTGCTCATGGGCTCGCTAGACGGCTTGCCAAGGGTGTTACAATACCGCCTTTGTAATCGGATCGGAATACCATGACCAAGTTCGGGTACCCGCCGAAGGTGGGTGGACGACGTGATGGTTGGAGCCGACAGGCGGAACACTATGAGCACACAGAAAAGAAGACAAGATATAAGGAATATAGCCATCATTGCGCATGTCGACCACGGGAAGACCACGCTGGTCGATGCCTTGCTCCGGCAGACCGGCGCTTACACCTTTAAGGAAGGCGAGGTCACGGTCATGGATTCCAATCCGCTTGAAAAAGAGCGCGGCATCACGATTTTTTCCAAGAATGCTTCTCTGCGTTACAAAGATACTCTTTTCAATATTGTCGATACGCCGGGCCACGCCGATTTCGGAAGCGAGGTGGAGCGCATTTTAAAAATGGTTGATGGCGTGCTTCTGCTTGTGGATGCTTTCGAAGGGCCCATGCCGCAGACCAAGTTTGTTTTGAAAAAGTCGCTCGAGCTTCATTTAAGGCCCATTCTGGTTATCAATAAGATCGACCGGCCGAATTGCCGTCCCCACGAAGTAGCGGATCAGACATTCGATCTTTTTGTCGAATTGAATGCCACGAACGAACAGCTGGATTTTCCCATCGTGTACGCTTCCGGAAAGGAAGGGTGGGCCACGCTGGATCTGGAAAAGAAAAGTTCGGATATGTGCCCTCTCCTGGATACCGTAATCAAACATGTCCCTCCTCCGCTCGCTGATGTGGACCTGCCTTTTCAAATGCTCATCACCATGCTGGATTATGATTCCTATGTCGGCCGGATTGCCGTGGGGAGAATTTTCTGCGGGGAAATCCGCCTCGGCGAACAAATGGCGCTGGTGAAATTGGACGGCCAAATAAAACGGGGCAAAGCCACCAGGATTTTAAAGTGCCAGGGGCTCAAGCGTGTCGAAGTCGGACAAGCCGAGGCCGGGGAGATCGTTTCGATGGCTGGTATCGAGGACGTTATGGTAGGCGAAACGCTTGCCTCGGCGGACGATCCAAAGGCACTTCCTCCGCTTACCATTGATGAACCGACCATTTCGATGGAGTTTTCCCACAACACGAGCCCGCTGGCCGGCAAGGACGGCGGAAAATTTCTGACCTCCCGGCATATCCGCGAACGGTTGGATCACGAGGCGATGGTAAATGTTGGTATTCGTGTTGAGCCGGTTGCCGGTGGTGAACGGTACAAGGTGTCCGGTCGCGGAGAGCTGCATCTGGCGATATTGATCGAGACGATGCGGCGCGAGGGTTACGAACTGGAAGTTTCAAGGCCGCGCGTCATCCTGAAAAATGCCGACGGCGAGGTTTACGAGCCCGTCGAAGAATTGATTGTCGAAGTGGAGCCGGAATATCAGGGGGCTGTTATGCAAAACCTGGGCGAAAGAAAAGCGGAATTAAAGGACATGAAAAACAGCACCGTCGGAACAGTGCGTATGGAGTTTCTGATCGCATCCCGCGCTTTTTTTGGATTCCGGAGCGAATTCCTTACGATGACACGCGGAACGGGAATGATGTACCAAAATTTCTACGAATACGAAAGGTTTAAAGGCGAGATCCCCAGCCGGATTTCCGGTGTTCTGGTTGCCCACGAGCCGGGCAGAGCCGTAGCTTACGCATTGTGGGGTCTGCAGGAGCGCGGCGAAATTTTCATTGATCCGGGCGATGATATTTATGAAGGAATGATTGTGGGCGTAAACAACAAGGGACATGACCTTGTCGTGAACGCCATCCGCGAAAAAAAGCTCACCAACATGCGTTCTTCCGGCTCGGACGAAGCCATTCAGCTTATTCCTCCGCGCGAAATGACCCTTGAGTTTGCGCTCGAGTTTATCGAAGACGATGAGCTTGTCGAAGTCACCCCTAAAAATATCCGCCTCCGCAAACGATATTTAAAAGAGAACGAGCGCAGGTCAAAATCCCGAAAAATTAACTAGGGGTTGTCCCTCAAAGGTTATCCCCTTGGGGACTGTCTCTCAAAGTCCAGGGTAAGCTGCTGCTCGGCGTAGCGGCGGTAAAGACTGCCGGATTTCTTAAGAAGTTCTTCGTGCGTTCCCCGCTCCAGAATTCTACCTTCCTCGACAACGGTAATTTCATCGACAAACTCAAGCGTGGAGAGGCGGTGCGCAATGACGAGGGAGGTGCGCCCTTTCAGCAATTGGCGGAGCGCCTGTTTAATCAACTCTTCCGAATCGGCGTCCAAAGCGGAAGTGGGTTCGTCCAAAATGAGGATGGGCGCGTCCTTCAAAAATGCCCGTGCCAGGGCCAAGCGCTGCTTCTCGCCGCCTGAGAGACGGATACCCCGCTCGCCAATGGGAGTTTCGTAACCGAGGGGAAGTCGATCGATAAAGTGGTCTGCAAATGCGGCGTGTGCCGCCGCACGGATTTGGTCCGGCGTAGCATCGGGTTTTCCGTAGCGCAGATTTTCCATAATGGTACCGCTCAGAAGAATAGGATCCTGCGCGACAAAGGCAATTTGCTGCCTCAGTGATTTAAGACCGATATCCCGGATATCGGTGCCGTCGATGGCGATCCGCCCTGAAGTGACGTCGTAGAATCGAAGCAGCAGTTTTAAGATCGTTGATTTTCCGGCTCCGCTCGGCCCGACAAAAGCTACGCTTTTCCCGGCCGGAATTCTCAAATCGAATTCGGAAAGCACCGCCAAACCACCGTTATATTTGAAACCGATCTGCTCGAAAGCAATCTCACCCCGTGATCTTACGATGTTTAATGGATTCCGCTTCTCCTGTATCTCCGGATACGTGTCAAACATTTCAAAGATGCGGTCCATGGCGGCCAGACTGTTTGTTAAGATCACATTCAGCTCCGTCAGTCTTTGAACCGGTTGATAAAGCAAGCCCAAGTAGGCGTAGAATGCCATAAGCGTTCCTACCGTAAGTTGTCCCGCCCAGACCTCCACCGTGCCATACCACAAAACGATAAGCGGACCGATGGCTGTCAGGAAGCTTGTTAACGCCAAAGCGATGGATTGCAGTTTTACATTAGAAAGGATCGAGTCCAAATATTCTTCGTTTTGCTGCCTGAATTCCTGGGCCTCGTTTTCTTCCTGGGTAAAAGCCTGAATAGTCGAGATGGCCGAGAACTGTTCATGGAGCTCACCGGACATGACCTGCAGTTTGTCGTGAATATCCCGGCTCTTGGCCTTGATACGCTTGATCAGGAAATAATTGGTGAATCCGAAACAGGGTATTACGCTGAGGGATACCAGAGCCAGCTTCCAATGGGCCGCGAGAATGAGAATGATGATAACGCCTACACACGACAAGTCCATCGTTGCGCTAATCAGTGCCTGACCGACAAAGTTCTGTGCGGCTGCGATGTCCCCTGTTATGCGATTGACGACTTCGCCCACCCTTTGCCTGTCGAAAAAGCTGAGGCTCATGCGCTGGAGGTGCAGGTAAAGAGCTTCGCGGAGATCGAAAATAATTTTATGCCCGGCAAGTCCGGACAGGTAGGAGCGGTAATAGCTGGACAGAGCGTAAATCACGTAAAGGCCAACCAGCCCTAGCATGAGCATGTGCAGCTCTATTTCGGACTGTGGCGCCAGGGGGTGCAGATATTGATCGACCAGAATTTTGATGACCCAGGGCAGAACAAGCGGGATGAGGTAGCGGACGATGCCCGCTGCTGCGGCAAGGCCGATTAAGAGGCGGTATTTGGACGCGTAGCCAAGGAAGCGTCTCAAGCTCCTTCGTTCTCTGGGTGAGGTGTCTTTTGGCACAGCGCCTGAAGTCTGAAGTAAGTTCATATTTCTCGTACCTGCTCTCTTTTGCGGGAAAAGCATTGTAACATAAGATGGTGCGGTTGGAGTTCGATGAGAGTGATAACCATGGGGTAATAGCGGGTTTTTGGTAGGGAAATTTTGACTCAATGCGGTCTTTGTATTTCCAAGATTCATGTGCTAGGCTTCATCCTAATGTTGGGCAACGGCGCCTGGGAATTACTCAGTTTACGTTAGACGCGCAGATCAGTTTCTTAGGGACAGATTGAACAGAAATAATCTTAAAGGATTATAAATAAATGAATTACGATAATTCTTCATCTTGGTTGCCCGTTGACTCATAATAAAAGGTAACCCTAGGAGGACGGGGTTTTTGTGGGGTAAGATGAATGAAAAATAGCCGTAGTCATTTCTTTCTTTTTGCTCCTTTTTCTTTCTTTGTTAACAC